>NZ_JADDXT010000002.1:4614023-4977861 GCF_015330165.1 Zobellia roscoffensis | reverse complement strand
TTTCCATTCCGAACAGGGAAGTTAAGCCCGTCAGCGCCGATGGTACTGCCAATAGGTGGGAGAGTAGGAAGCCGCCTTACTTCGAGGTCCCGATCAGTTCATTCTGATCGGGACCTTTTTTTTTGGAGACAATCCAACTTCATAATACATCCCCTTAGCATTCTCTACAAAACAGCATTCTGTTGTACTGTATCTTGCATCATTTGCGTTAAAAATTTGCCATTTATTGATAATTATTGCTGAATAGTAAGTTAATATTAGGTGTGATTCTTACACTTTTGTATTTTTAGCTTCGTGTAGTTTTTGCTAGAATACTACATGAACCCACTAATGAAAATACTTTAAAAAACTATCCAGTAATTTATTTTTTGATTTCATACCATACCCATGAAAAGAACTGTACCAATCTTTATTTTAAGTGCATTGTTGTATTCCTGCACAGAAAAGGAAAGGAAAGTAGAAGTGGCAGAATCAGCGCCGCAAGAAATTTCGCTTCCTTTTGAATGTATATCGCTCAATGATTTTGACGATTTTAAAAAAACGTCAAGTAATTGGAGCATCGGGGGCGATGTATATGTAGACCGTTTAAAGGATAAACAAATCACGGTTTCTGATGGTTCCGGGGTATTGGTGAATATTCCCGATAGCGAGTACAAAGATCATATCTTCACCAACTTTGAACACGGTGATATAGAACTTGAAGTTGATGTGATGATGCCGAAGGGTTCTAATTCAGGACTATATTTTCAAGGTCGCTATGAGGTACAACTTTTTGATAGTTGGAAGGTGGAAGAAGCTACTTTCTCCGATATGGGAGGTATTTACCAACGATGGGATGCCAGCAAGGAGAAAGGGAGTGAGGGCTATGAAGGTACTGCTCCAAGTATGAATGCGGCAAAAGCGCCAGGATTATGGCAACACGTTAAGGTCGTTTTCCATGCGCCGCAATTTGATGCGTCGGGCCAAAAGGTCAAAGATGCCGAATTTGCGGAAGTCCGCTTGAACGGGGTACTTATCCATGAAAATGTTCAAGTTTCTGGCCCTACACGTGCGGCTATTACTAATGATGAAGTGGTAAAAGCGCCATTGATGATACAAGGTGACCATGGTGCCGTAGCGTTTAAAAACTTCTCCTATAAACTTTACGGAAACCCTAGGTTGTCATTTGTTGATTTGAAAATGAAAGAGTTTAAGAGTAAAGTTGATAAATTGCCAAATGTAGATACCTTAACTCCAATTAGGGAGATAACTACAGATACTATATCCGCTACCATGGCAGAAGGAGATAAAGTTACTAGAATACTAGATTATCGAGGTAAATTATTAGTTCCTGTTAGCGGTGATTACCTATTTGATTTTAGATTGAACCAAGCAGGTGGCCTACTTATGATAAATAATGATACAGTAGTTAATCGTGATGGCAATTTTATAGTGGATACTCTTGGTTTAGCTAAAGTATCATTATCAAAAGGAGAAGTTCCTTTTAGGCTTATTTATAACAAGCATAATCCATGGGTAATAGGGTTTAGTCTATATGTAGAAGGGCCTGGTGTGGAAAAACAGGCACTACATGCGGCTAGTTCTCTTAATGAGAAACAAGGTGCTCTGAATAGAAAGATAATGGTAGAACCTACGGATAAAGCTGTGATGCAACGTAGTTTTTTAATGCATAGTGATGAGAAGCGAACGCATTGTATCTCTGTGGGTACCCCACAGAAAATAAACTATGCATATGATTTAGCTTCGGGTTGTTTACTTGAAGTCTGGAGTGGAGATTTTTTAGACGCTACTCAAATGTGGCATGCTAGAGGAATCAGACAATTGGGAGATCCGGTTGGTTTTGCAGTTTCTTTTCATGGTACACCAGAATTTTCATCCTTAGCGTCGGGTGGTTCTGATTGGCCAAATACAGTAACGGAAGAAGGTTTGCAGTTTTCTGAAGGGTATGAGTTAGATAAGAATGGTATTCCTTTATTTATCCGAAATCTAGAATCTAAAATAATCAAAGATAAGATGGAACCCTCTTTGAATGAACGCAAGTTGAATAGAACAATATCCTTTAGTGGAGAAGGTGAAATTTGGCATAAGGTAGCTTCGGGAGAAGCCATAGAGAAACTTCCAGATGGTTCGTATATTGTTAATAATGAGAGTTATTTTGTTGTCTTTTCAGATGATAGTTTGGCTCCAATAATTCGTAAATCAAATGGAACTGACGAGCTATTGGTAAAAATTCCAACAGGTGAACAAAAGGTTGAATATAGTATCATTTGGTAAAAAGAAGCACATGCAGACTTTATATAAAACAGTATTTTTTTTAGTTCTATTTAGTAGTTATCAATTTGTTGCAGCACAATCTGCAATGGCCAAAAAAGAAGCCCAATTTTATGACATCATAGACGTTCCAATTCCAAAAGACGTTGTTTTAGAGGTTGGAGGATTAGCCTTGACAGATGATGACAAGCTTGGAGTTTCTACAAGAAGAGGAGAAGTTTGGGTAATTGATAAGCCCTATGGTAAATCTCCAAATTATACCAAATTTGCAAGTGGTATGCACGAGGCACTGGGCCTTAATTACAAGGACAATAGTTTTTATCTCGCCCAAAGGGGGGAATTAACACGGCTTACTGATAGGGACAATGACGGTGAAGCAGATGTGTATAAAACCATTTATTCTTGGCCATTATCCGGTAATTATCATGACTACTCCTATGGTCCAAAATTTTTGGAAAATGGTGATATGTTAGTAACGTTAAACCTTTCATGGATAGGGCATGGGGCTAGTTTGGTAAAATGGAGAGGTTGGATGTTGCAAATCACTCCCGACGGAGAAATGACTCCCATAGCAACAGGATTACGTTCACCTTCCGGATTTGTACTTAATGCTGCAGGAGACGTTTTTTATTCTGAAAACCAAGGAGATTGGGTGGGTTCTGGTCGTATAACGCATTTGGAAAAAGGAGATTTTGCAGGTAACCCTGAAGGTTTGGTGTGGAGCGGAGACCCAAAATCGCCTTTGAAATTGAAAAAAGAGGATATTGAGGAGCAGTCCGGTCTCAGTCTGTACGAGTACTCTAAAAAGGTACCTGAATTAAAAGCGCCGGCAATATGGTTGCCGCACACCATTTTAGGAATCTCTACATCAGATATGATTTATGACACTACCAAAGGTCAGTTCGGACCTTTTGAAGGTCAGATGTTTGTTGGTGATCAAGGTCACAGTAAAATCATGCGGGTTTTCATGGAAAAGGTAAATGGTGTTTATCAAGGTGCTGTTTTTCCTTTTGTAGAGGGATTTTCTTCTGGTATTTTAAGAATGCTATGGGGGAGTGACAACAGTATGTTCGTAGGTATGACCAGTAGAGGTTGGTCATCAACAGGGAAAAAAATGTTCGGATTACAACGGTTAAAATGGAATGGAAGGATTCCCTTTGAAGTTAAAACAATGAAGGCTCAAGCTGATGGGTTTCTGCTAGAGTTTACGAAGCCTATAAATAAAAAGATAGGAGCTGATAGCTCAAGTTACCAAATTACGACTTTTAATTATTTGTATCATAATATGTATGGAAGTCCGATTGTAGATCAGCAAAAAGCTGTAGTTACGGAGGCTGATATCTCGGATGATGCCCTTTCTGTAAAATTGAAAGTAAATGGTATGCGTTTGGGTTTTATACATCAATTGAAAATACCTGAATTAAAGGCTACTAGTGGAGAGAAGCTTTTGCATGATGTTGGGTATTATACGTTGAACGAAGTTCCTGGAGGTAATTTACAATCCCCTCCTATTGAAAGTAAAACAGGAAAAAATGGATTGGTTCAACCTAAAAGAGTAAATGAAATGCCGTTGACGTGGGTAAACGGTCCTGATGAAAAAATAGTGATTAGTACTAAGCCGGGGTTAAAATATGATATTACTGAACTTAAACTGAGAAGAAAATCTAAGGTGGCCATAACATTCAATAATAATGATGACATGCTGCATAATTTAGTTGTAACGGAAAGAGGGGAAGAGTCGGTAAATAAAGTGGGCGATTTGGCACTGCATTTAGGATTGGATGGTGCGGATTTAAATTATGTTCCAGATACGGATTTGGTTCTTGTTCACACCGGAATTGTTCAGCCAGAAACTGACGAAACTATTTATTTTGATACACCTAAATTTGCTGGTGAATACTGGATTGTTTGTACCTTTCCAGGACATTCGGGTTCCATGAGGATTAAACTCATAGTAGAGTAATTGTTGCCCTGAATGTGCTAGTAGTCTTGCTTGCATGAACGAAAGATTAGTTTTCACAAAAGAAGAAAAATTTAATAGCGTCTCACATGGAATTGGGGCGCTATTGGCTTTTGCAGGAATGATAGTTCTGTTTGTCAAAAGTGGAAATAAAACATCTTACGCCACATTTTCCATTTTACTTTATTCAGTAACCTTAATTTCTATGTTAGGCGTATCAGCAATATATCACCTTACCACAAATCCTTGGTTAAAAAATAAATTAAGAGTAACGGATCATATCAATATCTATTTTTTAATAGCGGGTACATATACGCCCATAGCTCTTATCACTTTGTTTGAAGGAAATGGATGGCTAATTTTCTATGTTATTTGGGGAATTGCCATGTTGGGTACATTATTTAAATTATTTTATACCGGTACATATGAATTCTTGTCCTTAGTGCTCTATGTGGTCATGGGGTGGTTCATAGTTTTGGATTTCAATAACCTTCTGAATAGTGTGCCTCAACAAGGTATTTGGCTGTTGTTTCTTGGAGGTATTTTGTATACCGTCGGCATTATTTTTTATGCATGGGAGCGTATTCCTTTTAATCATTTTATATGGCATATTTTTGTTATTGGCGGTGCTACTAGTCACTGGTTTCTTATGTATTTGTACATAGTTTGATGTATCTTTAAGCGATATAATTATTTGCATAAAGTTTTCTTATAGAATGAAGTATTTTAAATCCCCGATTCTTTTTGGTTTCCTTATTATTTTATTGTCTAATTGTAATACTTCTTATGATGAACCTCGCATTTCTTTGGAAGGTTATAAGGTAGAATCAGGGTTTGAATTAGATGTCATTGCATCAGAACCGTATTTAAAAGCTCCTGTTGCTATTGATTTTGATGATCAAGGAAGAATCTGGGTGGCTCAAATGCCGGGTTATATGAATGACATGCAAGGTAGTGATGAGACTAAACCTAACGGGAGTATTGATATTTTAGAAGATTTAGACAATGATGGCGTTGTAGATCATGTCAAGACATTTTTAGACAGTCTGGTGATGCCAAGAGCTTTGGCTCACGTTTACGGAGGGCTTTTGTATTCAGAACCCCCATTTCTTTATTTTACTGAAATTAAAGATGATAAACCGGTGAATAGGGTTGTGGTAGATTCTATTTATGCAGTAGAGGGAAATCCTGAGCATCAGCCTAACGGATTGATGATGAATCTTGATAACTGGATTTATAATGCAAAATCTAACTTTCGCTATCGTCGTGTAAACGGAGTTTGGAAAAAAGAGGCAACTACCTTTAGAGGTCAATGGGGAATAAGTCATGATAATTTCGGTAGACTTTATTTTAATGATAATTCAAGACAGTTGTTAGGAGATCATGTTCTGCCAAATGTATTGGTAAGAAATAAGTACTTTACGCCGCAACAGGGGGTAAACAGGATGTTAACCACCGATCAGCGGGTTTATCCTGTGCATGCTACAACTGTAAATAGGGGCTATGCAAAGGGGGTTTTGAACCAAGATAGTATTTTGGTCAAGGCTACAGCCGCTTGTGCACCATTGGTGTATAGGGGCGGGGCTTTTCCTCAAGAATATGATGAAAATGTATTTGTGTGTATTCCTGAAGGTAATCTTATCAAAAGAAACCTGCTCACGTTTACAGGAGACTCTACCATTGCAAAACAAGCTTATGAAGGTAAAGAGTTTTTAACCTCTACGGATGAAGGTTTTAGGCCTGTAAATTTGAATAATGGTCCTGATGGTAGTATGTATATTACTGATATGCACCGAGGTATGATCGGTCATCACGCGTATTTGAGTCCATATTTGAAGAAGAAAGTAGAAGTGAACAAATTGGATACACTTGTAAACTTTGGGCGCATATTACAAGTAAGAAAAGTGAATCAAGTTCATGAGCCGGTTCGTGACTTTAAAAAGTTAGGTTCTACGCAACTTGTTGCATTGTTAAAAGATAAGAATGGATGGGTTCGTGATCGTGCGCAACAATCGCTGGTATATCAACAACAAAAAGAATCTGTAGATGAATTAAAAAATCTAGTTGGCGATGTTCAAAATCCTTTAGCTCAATTACATGCACTATACGCGTTAGAAGGTTTAGGGGCTTTGTCATATGACTTTCTTAGCGAGGTAGCCCGTAATGGCACAACTGACTTAACAGCCCATGCTCTAGTTCTTATTGAGCCATTTCTTAAAGAGGCTGATATTGATAAAAGTGAAATCTTGGTTACTGAGCTTTTAGCAAAGAATGATGTAACTGTGGACCTTTACTTAAGTAGTGTTATAGGGAGTTTAGTTTCTTTGGACAAGGAACGGTTTATGCCTGTAATGGAGGAATTAAGTTCAAAATATGCTGAAAAACCAATTTTTACGGAAGCTTTGGCTAGTGGAGTTCAAGGAGATGAAGGTGCGGTATCGGACGCTTTAAAGTCTAAAAACGAAAGACTCTTAAAAGCACTGGCGTTAAGCGAGGAAAAGAGAAAGGAAGACAAAGTCAATCCAATATTTGCAAGGAAGTCGTTAATAGAAGATACAAGAACTAGCGGTGCTAAAATGTTTTATGAGATTTGTGCATCATGTCATGGTGTTAACGGTCAAGGTATAGAAGGGCTGGCACCACCTCTAATGGGGTCGGAACATGTAGCGGATACAGAAAGATTAGGTCTGATTATTCTACATGGTCTTGAAGGACCTATTACGGTTAAAGGTGAACGTTATGATTTAAACCTTGCAATGCCTGGTCTTATTCGCAACGAAGATATTTCAAACAAAGATATAGCTGATATTATTTCATATGTAACGAATGCTTTTTCGGATGAGCCCAAACGATTATCGCTTGATAAGATTGAGGAGTTACGTAACACCAAGCCTGAAAGTGGAGCAGAGTACACAGAGCAAGAGTTATTGGACTATTCTAAGAAATAGTTGTTGTATCAGTTTATTTCTTCTGTTATTGCTCCTTCTGGTATTTCAAAAACGGTTTCATCAGAAATTTCGTTTAGAAAGTGAATATCACTAATCAATCTAATGTGGTTGGTACTTTCACCTACATCATTATTTTTCCATTCAAAATTCTCTAGTTTTGTGGGCATCATTACACCTTGAAGCTCTTGGTAGTTTGAGTATATCTTAGCAGAATTTATTCCGGCATTTTCCTTGTTAAAAAATGAAACGGAATACGTAAGAATTTCTAATCTAGAAGTTTCCGGGTCTATATACAGGTAATAGATATCTTCTGGTGTAAGGCCTATTTCCGAGCTGAAGGTGATTTTTAGTGTCTCGTATGATTTTCCATTAACTACAGAATTACCTTCATCGGTGGCGATTACTCCTGGGTCTTTCAGCAAAAAGGGAATCCCGATGAAATAAAAGTCAAGATTGTAGTAAAATGAAGCTGATTTACCTGGGATTTTGGAGGCATCTGGAAATGCCCAAGCTGTTTTTCCGTCAAAACCGACTTCAAAATCCTTTGATTTTAAGTAGGCTCTACGGTCCTTTATATTCGTTAGTTGCTTTACTTCTCTACCTTTTTCATTAACAGTATAGCTCAAGGCAGTAAAAGAATTCCATACATCTATACCGCCATGTGCGGCAATGCATCGATCAAGTAAACTTATGGTTTCGGTAGTATCCGTATTTGAAACCGGAGTAATGTCTGTTTGTGTTTCGGTGGAGTCCTTCTTTTCTTCCTTGCAAGCAATGGAAAAAAAGAAGGATAAGACCAATATAAAGAGGAGTTTTACTTTCAAAATTCTAATGTTTAAGCAAAACTACTTCAATGATATCTATTTTCCTATTGGAGAATCGTCACATTCTAAATCACCAACCACATACTGCATTCCATCTAAGAAAAACTGAAGCAGTTCAGGATGGTCCAAGCTCTGTGCATTGTGAGAAGGTGAGCTGTAAAAAACGCGACCTTTACCATGTCTCTTGATCCAAGAAACATAGTTAACTTTTTCATCTACTTCCTTTTTCATACCTTCTAACTTATCTATTTCAATATAAAGTAAGGGTCTAAAATTATAATCAAAATAGGCATTGTTGAAAAAATAAGGCTCATCTACATGTGTAAGTCCATTCCCTTTAAAAGCTTGTACTAATGGATGTTTAGGGTCCACTTCTTTAACGTGCATTTCTTGTTGTTTAGGGTGGTAATCAAAACTGCCCCCTGTCATTTTGCTAAATTCGTCAGAGTTGTTTTGAACCGTAATGGCACCGTGCATTATCATTAATCCACCGCCTTTAGCAACGTAATTCATGATGTTCGTTTCATATTGTTTTGATAGTGCTGTTATTTTGTTATCGGAAAGATTAGAATTCATTTGTAGTAAATCCCAAAATAAATCCCTTTTAGGTCCTGATGGATTACAGTTGTTAAAAACGATTGCATCATATTTCTTTAGGTTCTTTTTTTCAAAACTCTCAATGTCATACCCAATATGTATTTCAAAAGCGTCCGATTTTGTGCCGAGTATTTTTAGCATTTCTGCATTATGTGGAATGGTCCAATGGTCGAACCCTGTAGCTTTAGAGAAGACTAATATTTTCTTTTTGGATACATTTTTTACGGTAGTTTCAGAAGGCGCCAACTGTTCAATTTTAGCAAGCCATTCATCTGTAATTTTAAATTCTTCAATATGTTGAGAAAAAATGAAACCACTAACAAATAAAAATAGGATGGTAATGTTCTTTTTCATGGGTGATAATTGTGTTTTAGAGTCTTGTAGATTCTCTTTTAATTAATTTATGTTTAATGAGGATTTGGTCTGCAGATTGGATGTTGATAGAACCACTAAGATGACTGATGATGCTCTCTCCTGCTAGAATACCCATTTTGTAACCGGGATATTCAATAGTTGTTAAATTGGGTGATATTACTTCGGAAACAGGGTCATTGTTAAACCCGATAATTTTTATGTCCTCAGGAATTTTGTATCCTTCCTTTTTCAATTCTTTTATACAGTGTACCGCAAATGTATCGTTCGATACAAAAATACCATCTACCTTATGTTTGGAGTCTCTGATGCGCTCAACAAATTTCTGTACATTCTCTATGCTAAGGTCACTTTCGTATAGGTTCTCTTTGTGAAATTCTATACCATTTTTGTGCAGCGCCCTTTGATATCCGTCAAACCTATCTGCATATACATTACGTTTTAGACTACCGCTTATATGAACTATATTTCTACAGCCCTGCTGAATCAAATGCTGCGTAGCGTCAAAACCTGCGGCATGGTTATCTATAGAAATAGTAGGACAGTTGGGGAGATCACAGACCCTGTCAAAGAATAGAAGAGGAATTTTTCTGTCCGTATACGTGGTGAAATGATCAAAGTTTTCAGTTTCGTAAGCCAGTGAAACAAGAAGAGCATCCACACCACTGTCAAAAAGGGTTTTTGCATTAAGTTTTTCCTTTTCTTCAGATTCTAAAGATTGGCTAATAATAAGGTTGTACCCAACATCATTTGCAATCTTTTCAATACCGGATAAAACCGTAGACATAAAGTTAGAATTCAACTTAGGGACTATAACTCCTATAGTATTCGATTTTTGCTTGCTGAGATTTGCAGCGAACTTGTTCATTCTATAGCCTGTTTCCTTGGCTACTAATAATACTTTGTCTTTTGTCTTCTGGCTAATTGCCGGATGATCATTTAAGCTTCTGCTGACCGTGGCCGGAGAGATGTTTAATTTCTGTGCCAGGTCATAAATCGTGATTTTCTTTGCCATTTGGTTAGTGCAAGTTTACTGCAACAATATTACGCAACAAATCGAAATATACAAGCCTAATTTCTAATTTATTACATTTTTAGATTTAAATTTAATGGATTTGGTTCTGTTTTGGTTAGTAGAAATGAATAATTATCCATTTTTACGTAATTAATTTACGCAATCGGTTGCGTAATTCATAATATTTTATAGTTTTGTTTCAAGTCAACCAGATTTAAATAATCCAACTCAATTTAATTCACTATTTATGAAACAACTATTAAGCGATTTTAAGCTATTTAAGCGAACGTCACTTCTCTTCGGGCTCGTGCTATTTTATTGTCTATCTGCATTAGGTCAAGAGAGTTTTACAGTTACGGGAACCGTAATTGATGATTTTAATGCCCCGTTGCCCGGAGCTTCGGTAGTGGAAAAGGGAACAACTAATGGTGTCTCTACCGATTTTGATGGTAATTATTCCATTTCTATAGCTAACCCTAATGCGGTTTTAGTGATTGGTTATATAGGTTATGCAGAGCAAGAAATTCCTGTTGAGGGTAAATCTAAAATTGATGCTTCAATGGTGGCAAGTGCGTCAACCTTAGATGAAGTTGTTCTTGTAGGGTATGGTGCTGTTAAGAAAAAAGATTTGACAGGTGCTATATCTCAAGTAGAGGCAGATGATTTGGCTGATCAATCAACCAATTCGGTTACTGATGTGTTACGAGGTAATGTTGCGGGTCTAAGCATAGGGCTTTCATCAGGCCCTAAAGGTGTAAGTAATATTAGAATTAGAGGTAATAATGGGCTCTCGGCAGGTTCTAATCCTTTAATCGTTGTTGATGGTATTATATATAATGGAGATTTATCCGATATAGCTCCGTCTGATATTGATCGTTTGGATGTAATGAAGGATGCTAGTTCTGCCGCTGTGTATGGGGCAAGAGGATCTAGTGGTGTAATATTGATTACTACAAAAAGAGGAACAACAGACAAGCCTACTATAAATATTAACTCTAGTGTTGGTGTTGCCACAGATGCTTATAAAGAAACGCCATATGGTCCTGAAGGTTACGCAAATTGGAGAACGGATGTGTTTAAGAGTATCAACCCTCAATTAACAATAGATAATCCTGGACGCTATGATAACCCTAATAATTTACCAGCAGGAGTTACAGTAGAAGAGTGGTTGGCATACGATGGTTCCGCTGGTGATCCAACACGAGCTTGGTTAAATCGTATTGGTTTTCAAGATGTTGAAATCAATAATTATTTGGAAGGAAAAACTATAGACTGGTATGATCGTATTATTAAAACAGGTATAAGAAATGACATTAATACAAGTATTTCAGGAAGAAATAACGGCCTTAATTATTATTGGTCTATAGGTCGTACATCTAATGAAGGTATATATGAAGGTGAGAAATTTCAAACTCTACGATCTCGTTTAAACCTTGATGCAGACATTAATGATTGGTTAACTGTAGGTATGAATACCCAGTTTGCAAAGCGTGATGAAGGTTTTATTGCAGCAGATAGGTTGCAGATAGAACGATCTTCTCCTTATGGTTCTGAATTTGACGACGAAGGAAATCCAAGATTGAGCCCTCAAGATGACAGTGGAGCAGGGGCAACAAATGCTTTTTTATCCCAACAGTTTACTGATTTAATAGATCTAGAACATACATTTAATTCCCGAGTGTATGCTAAAGTAAAACTGCCACTAGGTTTTACGTATGAATTAGGGTATACCAACAGGTTAGAATTTAGAGAATATTATAGGCATTTGCAATCTGCTAGTCCTCAAAATGTGGTTGGGGAAAGTCAGCGTACTAACCGAAAAATTGCAGAATGGCAGTTAGATAATATTTTAAGATGGAACAAAACCATAGATAAACATCAGTTTGATTTAACATTTTTGGCATACGCCGAAAAGTTTCGTTCTTACTCTACAACAGCCAATGCAACAACCTTTGAACCAAATGATGCATTAGGGTTCAGTAGTCTTGAATTGGGTACAATCCCTACCGTAAGTAGTGAAGATCAAACTAGTACAGGTGATGCTTTTATGACAAGGTTTAATTATAACTATGATTCTCGTTACTTATTGACATTAACAATGAGAAGAGATGGCTATTCCGCCTTTGGTGCTGGTAATAAAAGAGGTTATTTTCCTTCAATAGCTGCGGGTTGGACAATCTCCAATGAAAGTTTTTTTAATTCAGATTTCATAAACTTTTTAAAACTGAGAGCAACGTATGGCGAAAACGGTAATAGAGAAATTGGTCGCTTCGTTTCTTTATCACGACTAAGTGCGGGAAAATATTTAAATGCCAATGAAAATGGAGAAGTTTTTACCGTACCAACTTTCAATAATGTTACACAAGATAGTTCTGATTTAAAATGGGAAACAACCAAAGCGGTAAACTTAGGTCTTGATTTTAGCTTGGCGGAAGGTATTGTAGAAGGATCCATAGAGGCTTATAGAAATATAACTACAGATTTACTTGTTGAAAGAAGGTTGCCGGATATTATAGGTTTTCCATTCGTATATACTAACCTAGGAGAAGTCGAAAATAAAGGGGTTGAATTTACTCTTTCAACACTTAACTATGATAAAGAGAATTTTAATTGGACTACGAGTTTCAATTTTTCTTTAAACCGAAGTAAAATTAATGAGCTTTATGGAGATTTAGACGAAAATGGTCAGGAACTGGATGATATTTCAAACAGATGGTTTATAGGAGAGGCTTCTGATGTAATTTGGGATTATGAGGTGTTAGGTGTTTTTCAGGAAAACGAAGCAGAAGCTGCCGCCGCTATTGGTCTAGCTCCAGGAGACTTTAAACTTAACGATGTAAATGGCGATGGGTTGTTTACGGATGAGGATAAAAAGTTTATAGGGCATAGAACACCAAGATTTCAGGCAGCAATGTCTAATCGCTTTACTATGTTTAAAAACATAGACTTCTCTTTTGAAATGTATTCTAATTGGGGGCAAAAGCGATTGTTTAATGAAGCCAAAAACAGAAATGGCTTTATTGATAGAACAAACTCAATTCAAACCCCTTATTGGACGCCAGAAAACCCAACTAATGAATATGCTAGATTGTTCTCTAGTGATGGTAGTGCAAGCTTTAATGTTTGGAGAGATGCATCTTTTATAAGGTTAAATAATGTAACCTTAGCCTATCGCTTTCCAACAGATTTAATCCAAAAAATCGGAATTGAAAAATTACGGATTTACGCCAATGCTAGAAACCTTGCTGTATGGGCACCTCATTGGGATTTTTACGACCCAGAGCCCACTGATATAGAAGGAAGAAATTCGAACGGGAGTAATAACCCCACTTTACCAACCCCAAGATTCTTTACGGTAGGGTTAGACATAAGCCTTTAATATTCTAAACAAAGAGACAATGAATACAGAATTATATAAATTTCGAAAAGCGTTATTGGGTTTGACCTTTATTTTCGCCATGGTCTTTGTATCATGCGAAGAAGAATTTTTAGATGCAGAACCTCAATCTTTCTTTACCCCGGCCAATGCCCTCAACAATCCTGACGGGCTGAATAGCCTTCTCAATAATGCTTTAGCAAGACTAACTTCTGAATTTTATGGAGATGGTGCTCCAATTATTACAGAGAATATATTTTCAGAAGTAGCGGTAGAGGGAACAACTGATAAATCTGGCCCAGCGCAAGATTTGAATTTGTTAATATTACCCGATGCAAATTTAAATAGTGCCAATTCAAATAGAATTGGGTGGTATTGGAATCTTTTCTATGAATCTATAAAGTTTACTAACACTGTTGTTGATAGAATTGATGATGCTGAATATGAGAGTGATGCCCAACGTAGTGAAATTCTAGGAAAGGCGTATTTTCTACGGTCATACTTTTATTATCGACTTACACAGCAATTTGGAGATATACCTTTTGTTTTAAAAGAGGAAAAGGAGCCAAAATTAGATTTCACTAGTACAACGAGAGAGACCATTTTAAATAGTATTCAATTAGATTTGAATGCAGCGGTAGCAATGGTGCCTGAAGTGGCAAATAAAGGAGATGTAAATAAAGCGGCTGTTTTGCACTTACTAACAAAGGTAAATCTAGCTTTAGCAGATTTTGATGCCGCTATTGCATCTGCTTCTCAGGTGATAGATGGTAGTTCATTCCAACTTATGACAGATAGGTTTGGTTCTACAGCATCAATTGTAGAGAAAGATGTTACTTGGGATCTGCATAGGCCTGAAAACAAAAGTTTACCAGGTAATACAGAAGGTATTTTAATGTCCATTAGTCGGTTAGAGTTTGAGGACAATGGTTCTCGAGCACCAACAAGTATTCAAAGGCAGGCAGTTCCATTATGGTGGCGTTTTATCAATACGCCAGATGGACAAAACGGCATGTCGGATGATCCCAACGCAGAAATTAATCAAGTATTTGAGTATGGTAGAGGTATTGGTAGAAATAGGGGAACTCATTATAGTACGGAGCAAATTTGGAAAGATGCTAATAATGATCAACGGTTCAAGGACGGCAATTGGGTAGAGATGGAAGATTTGGTGTACAACGCCCCAAGTTTAAAAGAAGCGGGAAATTCCTTTTACGGTAAAAATCTAGAGCTTTACCTTCCGGACGGCACTCCACTTTGTTCGGATACTATTCGTAATTGGTATGATTTTCCTCATTACAAATTTTCTATTCCTGACCCATTGAATGTTAAGCCTGCCGGAGGACATTCGGACTGGTATGTTTTCCGTATTGCAGAAACTCATTTGTTACGAGCGGAAGCCTATTTCTGGAAGGGGAATATGGCTGCAGCTGCTGAGGATATCAATGCAGTGAGAAGAAGGGCTGATGCTGATGATATTCCTGCTTCAGAAATAAATATAGACGTAATTTTAGATGAGCGCGCTCGGGAACTATATTATGAAGAACCTAGAAAGACAGAGCTTACCCGTATTGCTTTCATTTTTGCTAAAACAGGTAAAACTGCATATAACGGAGAGAGTTATGATATGGATAATTTTTCTCAGAAGAATTTTTGGTATGATCGAATTATGGAGGTGACAGACTTTTATAATAAGGGAGTGAAAACTATACACGGAGATGAATACACCATGAGTCCGTACCATATTCTGTGGCCTATTCCGGCTTCGGCGATAAATGCAAATACACAGGGGCGTATCAATCAAAATGAGGGATATCCCGGTGCAGAATTAAATATAGCACCGCTTACCAGTGTTCCTGAAGAAAGCGACAATTAATTAGTAGTTTGTTTGAGTTAGTTTTTGTTTAAATTCCGTCATCTAAAGTAAAGTTCATGAGTAGAATTCTTTTATTAATAACATTAATTGTGTTGTTTTCATCCTGCACAGATGATAAATCGATTCAATTTTCTTTAAAAAAAGATGGCGGAATTTTTTTAGCACAACCGGTTAGTTTCGACTTGACCAAAGCAGAGGTTGCTCAAATCGATATAAAAAAACCAATGGTTCTTTTTCAAGAGAAAGAAGGAAAATCTGTTGAGATTCCTTTTCAGATAGATGAAGAAGAAAATCGAATTTGGTTTGTGCCTACCGATGATACTCAAAATTATCGGTTGCAAAACGGAAGTCCATCTGCAAAATCGGATGGAGGCATTTCAGAACAAAAACAAGGGGGGAGTTTGCAGCTTAATTTTCAAAACAAGCCCGCTGTTTCCTATCGGTATGAAATGACGTATCCACCGGAAGGTGTAGATTCTATTTTTAAAAAATCAGGATATATTCACCCGATTATCACACCAAAAGGAGATACGCTTACTCGTATACAACCAGATGACCACTATCATCATTATGGACTTTGGGGTCCGTGGACACATACACAAGTAGATGGGGAAAGGGTGGATTTTTGGAACCTTGGTGATGGTATGGGTACCGTACTTTTTAAAGAGTTCAAGGACACTCAATCTGGAGATATCTTTTCGTCCTTTACGGCTGCTCAAGAGCATATAGATTTAAAAACTAAAACGGAACCTCAGGTGGCAATGAACGAAGCGCTTGAAGTTAAATTATGGACCTTAAACCGTCCTGACCGCTATATGTTCGATTATACGACGCGGTTCAACTCTCCATTAGAAAACGGAATTTTATTTGAAGCATACCGCTATGGTGGTGGAATAGGTTTACGATTTAACGAACGGTGGAAAGCTGATAATTGTTCGGTTTTAACTTCTGAAGGTAACGACCGTTTAACTGCCGATGGAACCAATGCCAAATGGTGCATTGTATCTGGTACTTCTTCCGATGGAAAAGGCACAAATGGAATTCTGTTTATGAGTCATCCAACGAACAGAAAGCATCCTGAACCCATGAGAATATGGCCTATTGATGCTAACGGAGGTAGAGGTGATATGTTCTTTGAATTTTGCCCTATTCGTCATGAAGAATGGAAAATAGAACCCAATAAAGATTATGAATTGAATTACCGAATGGTTGTTTTTGATGGTACTTTAAATGCTGAGGAGGCAGAAGCGTACTGGCAGTCGTTCGCAAAACAGAACCAAGTAGAATTAATCAATAAATAGAAATACCGAATACCACGATGGAAAGAAGAAAATTTATAAACAGAACAGCTTTAAGTACCGCCGCTTTAGTAGGTTTTCCTAGTATTGTACCGGCTCATGTTTTGGGTAAAAATGCACCCAGTAATAAAATAAACATAGGTCAGATAGGTTGTGGGCGTATTGCTAGGAGCCACGATATTCATGATACAATCAGGTTTGATCAGGCAAATTATTTAGCCGTTTGTGATCTTGATTCCAAGAGAGCGGCAGACGCTAAACTTTTGGTAGATGGTTTCTATCAGAAAAAAACGGGCAAGGCTAAGTATGACCGTACAAAGGTTTATGATGATTATAGAGAAATGCTTTTGAATAAAGATATTGATGCCGTAGTAATTAGTACACCGGACCATTGGCATTCGCAACCCGCTATGGAAGCTGCTTTGGCGGGAAAAGATATTTACCTTCAAAAACCTACATCCCTAACGGTTAGGGAGGGACAGCAATTAAGAGATGTTATTCAGAAAACGGGTGCCATTCTTCAGGTAGGAACACAGCAACGTGCCATGCCTCAATTTAGAATTGCGGCAGAATTAGTGAGGAATGGGCGCATTGGTAAAATACATACCGTAAAAATTGGTTTGCCCGGTGATCCTGCAGGTCCTGAGGCACCTGCAATGCCCGTACCGTCAAACCTGAATTTTGACATGTGGTTGGGGTCTACTCCAGAAGTTCCTTATACGGAAATTGGGGTGCATCCTCAAGCCGACTATAGCAGACCGGGATGGTTGCGCTCACGAAATTATGGAGCGGGGATGATTACCGGTTGGGGTCAGCATCACTACGATTCTGCCGCATGGGGTATGAATACAGAATTAAGCGGACCAGTATCCGTGGAAGCTCTAGCAGAATTTCCAAAATCGGGATTATGGAATGTACATGGAGATTTCTTCGTGAAGCATGAATATGATAATGGTATTACCGTTTACACCAGTGGCGGCTATACCAACGGAATCCGTTATGAAGGTTCGGATGGATGGATTTTCGTCTCTCGTGGTTCGTATCAAGCTTCGGCTACAGACCCAGTGGACAAAGAAAAGAGTAGTAAAGCGTTAAACGCTTCGGATCCTAAAATTTTGGAATCCGTAATCGGTGAAAATGAGATCCACTTAGAAAAAATTGATGACCAACATGGTAACTGGTTAGATTGTATCAAAACCAGAAAAGCCCCTATCTCTCCTATTGAAAAAGGACATAAGGCTTGTGCTATTTGCTTGATTAGCGATATAGCCATGCAGTTTGATAGAAAACTGGAGTGGGATTATGATAAAGAAGTATTTATTAATGATGATGAGGCCAATGCCATGTTGCGCCGCGAGCAAAGAAAACCTTACGGAACGGATACCGTAAAGTATTAAATTAGGAAAAGCCCGTTCATTGCGAACGGGCTTTTTAAACCGCTCACAAAAAATCTATTATATAGATTGAAGTAGCTTTTGCCCACCTTTGGTAAAAGCCAAAGACTAACAACCCATATATGAAAAAGAATATTGCATTTTTAGTTTTACTGCTCGGAATTGCTTGTGGTGAAAAAAAAACAGTTGATAAAATGGTTGAAACCGATACACAAGCTAAAGTTAAGTTAATGACGTTGGATCCAGGTCATTTTCATGCGGCTTTAGTGCAGAAAACAATGTATCCCCAAGTAGATTCTACAATTTACCTTTTTGCTCCTGATGGTCCTGAAGTGAACGATTTCCTTAATAAAATAGATTCTTATAATTCCCGGGAGACGGACCCTACTGCTTGGAAAGTAAATAAATACTTAGGCGATGATTATCTGGAAAAGATGATTGCTGATAAACCTGGTAATGTGATGATTGTTGCTGGGAAAAATAGTAAGAAAATCGATTATGTTCTTGAGGCAGTAAAAGCCGGGTTGAATGTATATGCGGATAAACCTTTGGTGATTAATCCCGAAGGGTTTAAGAAGTTGCAGCAGGCTTTTGAGATAGCGGAAAAGAATGGAGTGTTGATTTACGATATCATGACCGAGCGTTTTGAGTCCACTACTTTAATGCAGAAAACTTTTTCAGATATACCTGAAATATTTGGGGAATTAATTGATGGTTCTGTTGAAGAGCCCGCTATTAGCAAAGAAAGCGTACATCATTTTTTTAAGTATGTTTCCGGTCAACCGTTGGTGCGCCCAGCTTGGTTTTTTGATGTGAACGAAGAGGGCGAAGGTATTGTAGATGTTACCACACATTTGGTAGATTTGGTTCAGTGGGAAGCTTTTCCGAATCAGATAATCGACATTACTAGCATTAATATGGTGAAAGCCAAACGCTGGCCTACCGTATTGACCAAAGAAGAATTTCAGAAAGTTACGGGTCTTGATTCCTATCCAGAGTATTTAGAAAAGGATATAGAGAATGATAAGTTGAATGTCTTTTGCAACGGAGAGATGATATACAACATCAATGGAAAGTACGCCAAGGTTTCGGTGATATGGAATTATCAGGCGCCAGAGGGTACAGGGGATACGCACTACAGTATCATGCGGGGTACAAAAAGCGACTTGATAATCAAACAGGGAGAAAAAGAAGGCTATAAGCCAACTTTATACATTGCACCGAAAGAGCAAGACGGGTTTGATGGACTATTGAAAACCGCTATTGATGATAAGATAACCGCTCAGTTTGCTGGCACGACCATGGAAAAAATGGATAACGGAACGTATCGCATAAACATACCCGATGAATTTAAAATTGGTCATGAAGCGCATTTTGGACAGGTTACGGAGAACTATCTAAAATATTTGGAAGCCGGAGAATTACCAGAGTGGGAGGTGCCCAATATGATCAGTAAATATTACACGACAACAAAGGCATATGAACTGGCGAAGAAATAATACATATGAACGAGCTTTTTGATTTAAAAGAAAAAACAATAGCCTTGTCTGGTGGTACGGGAGTTTTAGGTGGTTCCATAGCGGAATACCTTGTACAGAATGGTGCTCGTGTGATTTTATTGGGAAGATCTCCTGATAAACTGGACGCCAAGCGTGAGGCGTTAAATACGATCAGTGAAAAAAGTGCTGCTTCATACGTTGTTGATGTTATGAAAGAAAGCCAGCTAATTAGCCTTCGTGAAAAAATAAGGGACAATCACAGTAAAATAGATGGCTTGATAAATTTGGCTGGAGGTAACCTTCCGGGAGCTACATTGCAGCCTGATCAGACTATTTTTGATATTTCGTTGAGCGATACAAAAGAAGTGGTTGATTTGAATCTTTTTGGTAGCGTACTGCCAACCATTGTATTGAGCCAGTTAATGGCAGAGCAAGGGAAAGGCACGATAATAAACATTTCTTCCATGGCTTCTAAGCAGTCCATAACAAGGGTGTTGGGCTATTCTATGGCCAAAGCTGGTATTGATATTTTTACTAAGTGGATGGCAGAAGAACTGGCTACTAAATTCAGTGATAAAATTAGGGTTAATGCCATTGCGCCAGGCTTTTTCATTGGAAATCAAAACCGAAAAATTTTAATTAATGAGGATGGTTCCCATACGGAGCGAAGCAAAAAAATTCTGGCAAAAACACCTATGAACCGTTTTGGTGATGCCTCCGAGCTCAACGGAATGGTACACTATCTTTTAAGTGAAGCCTCTTCTTTTGTCACGGGAACAGTATATGATGTAGATGGAGGTTTCAATTCTTTTACCGGAGTTTAGATGGAATACTTAAAGAAAACATACCGCTGGTTTGGACCAAATTTTGGGGTGACTTTAGCTGATATTGCTCAATTGGGAGCAGAGGGTATAGTTACGGCTTGCCATAGCTTGGCTACAGGAGAGGTTTGGCCGGAAGAGACAATATCGGACATTAAATCTGAAATAGAAAAACACGGTATGGAATGGTCCGTTGTGGAAAGTGTGAATATTCACAATGCTATAAAATATGGACTGCCGGAAAGAGATATCTATATTCAGAACTACATTCAAACCTTAAAAAACCTAGCGAAGCATAACATTTATACTATTTGTTACAATTTTATGCCGCTTATTGATTGGACTCGTACCAACCTTGATTACCAGTTACCCAACGGGACTTCTAGTTTGCTTTATGACCCAATTGCCATAGCTGCATTTGATCTTTTTATTTTACAACGGGAACGTGCTGTTGAGGTATATGAAGAGCAGGTTATTTCTAAAGCGGAAGTCTATTTTAAACGTTTGAAAATTGAAGAAAAGAAAGCATTGGAAAGTGCTGTTTTGGCTGGTTTACCAGGTAGTAAGGAACCAATTCCTATGTCCGTTTTTAGGCAAAACCTGGCCGCGGTGAGTCAAATTTCAAAAGAAGAGCTTCGGGAAAATCTGGTGTATTTTCTTAAGGCTATACTACCCGAAGCCGAAAAGTTGGGTATTAAAATGGCGATACATCCAGATGATCCGCCGTTTTCGGTTTTTGGTATTCCACGAATAGCTTCTTCCTATGATGATTTTCAGTTTATTAAAGACTGTTACCCTTCAATTAATAATGGTTTTACTTTTTGCTCTGGTTCTTTAGGTGCATCGGCCAAAAATGATTTGGTGAAAATTGTGGAGGATTTTGGAGACCGTATTCATTTTGTTCATCTAAGAAATGTACAGCTAAATACCACAGGAGAATTCTATGAGGCGGAACACCTTAAAGGTACGGTGCCTATGGCAGCAGTTATGGAAGCTTTTATAACAGAGCAGCTAAAAAGGATAGGTTCAGGTCGTACGGATATAGCTATTCCTTTGCGGCCCGATCATGGTCATGTTTTATTAGACGATAAAAAAAGACAACAAGAATTTTACCCGGGATACTCACTAATTGGAAGAGCTCTGGGTATGGCACAGCTTTCGGGATTGGAAAAAGGTATTCGTCATCAGATGAAGCTTTCCTGAGGCTATTCCAAAATCTCCCTGAAATCTTCAAAGAACAATTCTACTTGGTTCATTTGTTCGCTCAAAAATATCATGGTTTCTTGCCATGTGTTTTTATTATGAATGGATACGTTTTCTAGGGTAACGTATATTCTAGAAATCTCTTTCCCGTTGGATAAAAAAAAGGCTTCGTCAAAAATAGCATCTGGCAGGTAGTCTTCAGATTGAAGTAACGATTGCAACGATTGAAATTTTTCCCAAAGTGTAATGCGTTTTTCAAGGTCATCGGTTTCGATATCTATGGAAACCATCGCTTTTTTTAAATCGAAATGAAACTTAAAAACAAGGCCTTTTATCTTGGTGTTATAGAGTATCCACTTACGAGGATACGATTTGCCAAAGGCAACCCAAAAATCTTCGCGTAGTTTTTTTGACTCGGCTTTGCTGAACATTTTATAAAAGATAAGCGATTATAATGCCCAAGAGTATGGCTACTATTTTTCGCAAATTAAAGGTGTGTCCCTCTGAACTTTCAAAAAGTATAACCGTAGAAATATGTAAAAATACACCAATGACCAATGAATTGATTGAGGCAAAATACGTATCTGCCAATTGGGTGTGGTTCGCAATATAACTTCCTAATGGCGTCATTAAAGAAAAGATAGAGATAAACAAAAGCGCCTTGGTCAATGGTATTTTTGAGTTTAATAAAAAGATACTCAATATAATAGCTATGGGTACTTTATGAATTAATATGCCGTAAATAATTGTGTTGTGGTCATGTATAGGAAAACCTTCTAAAAACGAATGAAGACAAAGACTTCCGAAAAGTAACCATGGGAAAAGCTTTTTGTCTTTATCTAAATGTACATGACCGTGTTCTGCTCCTTTGGAAAAATACTCCAAAATAATCTGAAGTAAAATTCCCAACATTACAAAGAGTCCCACATTCTTAGGGTCTCCGTGTTCATAAACTGATGGGAAAAGTTCAAACAAGGTAAGGGCCAATAAAAAAGCACCACTAAAGGCCAAAAGAAGCTTAAAATGACTTTTGTTATTAGGTTTTACCAGGTATACAAAGGCAAAACTCAAAAGAACGGCAAAAATTGGTAAGGCGTAATTCATTAACGGAAAATCGTTTTATAGGGGCTCTTAGTCTAAGAAATTTAATAATAATTACAGCTATAAACCCGCATTTTTCAGTTTTCCGAAAGAGCAATTTTGTTCTTTCAATAGAGAAAGAGCGAACGGCATTTTAGAAAGCAGAGGGTAGGTTCTTATTTCTCCGGCTAAAATACTGTATTTTTGCGGCAACTTTAGAATAAGACATGGGTAAAAATTTTAAAATGGTTGCCAAGACCCTCTTTGGTTTTGAAGAGATATTGGCTAAGGAAATTCGTAACCTCGGTGGAGGTAATGTGGTTGAAGGAGTTAGAAATGTAGCTTTTGAAGGGGATACCGGCTTTATGTATAAGGCCAATTTATGTTTGCGAACCGCCATTAAGATTATAAAGCCTATTCACTCTTTTTCTGTACGTAGTGAGAATGACCTGTATAAAAAGATTTATGCCATGGATTGGGCCGAGTATCTTTCCGTGGACACCACTTTTGCCATAGATTCTACAGTTAATTCTGATAATTTTACGCATTCTCTTTATGTATCGCAAAAGGTGAAAGATGCCATAGTTGATAAGTTTAGGGATATGGATGGAAGTCGCCCTAGCGTAGACGTAAAGTTTCCTGACGTGCGTATTAATATCCATATTCATAATGATCATTGCAATGTGTCCTTGGATAGTTCAGGGCGTTCGTTGCACCAACGCGGTTATAGGACGGCTACGAATATTGCGCCTATAAATGAAGTGTTGGCAGCAGGACTTTTATTGATGAGCGGATGGGACGGTCAATGTGATTTTGTTGATCCTATGTGCGGTAGTGGTACTATGTTAACCGAGGCCGCTATGATTGCTTGCAACATACCGGTAAACATTAATAGAAAGGAATTTGCTTTTGAAAAATGGCATGATTTTGACCAAGACCTTTTTGAGAAAATTATAGAAGTCAGTCTGAACAAAGTTAGGGAGTTTCACCATAAAATTGTGGGTTATGATAAAGCTCCTTCTGCGGTGCGAAAGGCAACTGACAACGTTGAGAACGCCAACCTCTCTGAATACATTTCTGTAGAGCGAAAAAACTTTTTTAATACGGAAAAGTTCACGGACGGGAAGTTGCATATGGTCTTCAATCCGCCATACGGGGAACGATTGAATTTGGATATGGAAGATTTTTACGCATCCATTGGAGATACATTAAAACAGAAATACCCAGGTACTGAAGCTTGGTTCATAACCTCAAATATGGAAGCTCTTAAATACGTAGGACTAAGGCCTTCCCGAAAAATAAAGGTTTTCAATAGTCACTTAGAGTCGCGTTTAGTGAAGTACGTAATGTATGAAGGAAGCAAGAAGGCCAAGTATATGAACAAGAACAACGATTAAGTAAATCTTTGTAAACCACCTTTGAGATGTAAATAGGAACGACTATTGTCTTTGCGGTCGCTCTTTACCTTCAGGTTTTGGTTCAGGTTGGGGCTGCGGAATTTCCTTTTTTGGTTCGTTTTTCTTTTTGTATAGGGGGATAAGGTAGCTCATGGAGAAATTGTAGCCTATTCCAAACCTACTACCATCGGTAACCTTATTAAAGCCCGGAACGAAGAGGTCGTCCAATTCATTTTCAGGTCTTTTGTTCGTTATTAATATGGCCAATCTAGCACTTGCCCCTAAGTAGAGGTTGCTAAAAAGTTCGGCTTTTATACCTGCTACGAATTCTAACCAAGATTTATTACGTCCTTCGTATTTTCCAAGTGCATCACTGCCAGAGGCAAAATCATCCGGATTCCAATAGCGGTTGGAGTCGAATATTTTATAGGCATTGAGTTCTTGGCTAAAAGTACTAAAAGCATAGCGCCCACCAATATATATCATGTTTTGTTCGCCATACCAGTTTCCATAGGTATTGTAATCAATTCCCACTTTAATATAGCTTCCAGATGTGGTGAACGTATATAAATCACCATCCGGATTATCAATATCCGCACCAAGAGGCGTCCCTATTGTTTTTTCTTCGTTACCGATTTCGGCTGCTAAATACAGGTTTTGGGTAAGTCTGTAGTCCGCTACTAATTCCAATCCGGTATACTCATCCTCAAAAAAGGAGGTTGCAAGCCTGCTCAGATCAACACCAATTCTAAGACCGTATTTTTGTTTGTATACCGTAGTGTCCTTTTTATTGAGGTCAATAGGTTCGTTCTGAGAGAAGCCCACAGTAACTACGAAAAAGAAAAAAAGACTAGTGAAATATCTTAACATGGGCAGAAGCTGTGTTTTCAATAAGTGCATTATCTACGTCTATGGTCTCAATCCAAACGGAGTCATCCTGTTTAACCGTAGCCGTTAGGTTTTCAAAATTAGCAATATAACCACAAGCTCTAGATTCGTAAATTTCTTTAATATCATAGCTAAAAGTTAGCGTATCTATATTAATATCATCAATACTTAATTGTCTGGATAAGGCAAATGTAGTACTGCTTGCGTCTACTCGTAATGGTAAAACAATGGAATCCAATGCAATATTGTCAATGGTATCTTTACCTTCATTTTCTAAAATGCCCCATACAATTAGGTTTTGAACATCTTTAAACTCTGTTGGGTTGAGCGCATCATAAAAGCGAATGACCAATTGGGGTGTATCTGCATCCGTACAAATATCATCTTTTTCGCAGGCGGAGAAAGAGAGAATTCCTAAGGCGATAATAAAAAGTATTTTGAGTTTATTCATAAAGCTATAGCTTTTTCAAAAGTACAATATTTTCAACATGATGTGTTTGCGGAAACATATCTACCGGTTGTACTTTAACTACTTGGTACATCTCCTTCATTAATGCCAGGTCACGAGCTTGTGTTGCACTATTACAGCTTACATAAACCACTTTTTCAGGAGCAATGTTCAAGATTTGCTGCACTACATCTTTGTGCATACCATCCCTTGGAGGGTCTGTAATAATAACGTCTGGAGTACCGTGGGTATTAATAAATTCTTGATTGAAAACATTTTTCATGTCCCCTACAAAGAAATCTACATTGTCAATTTTGTTTCGCTCAGCGTTAGCTTTTGCATCTGCGATGGCTTCGGGTACCGACTCGATACCTACAACTTTTTTTGCTTTTTTAGAAACGAACTGGGCTATGGTTCCTGTACCTGTGTAAAGGTCATAAACGAGTTCGTCACCTTTTAAATCTGCAAACTCACGTGTAAGTTTATACAGTTCGTAGGCTTGTGCGGAATTAGTTTGATAAAACGACTTGGCATTAATTTTAAACTTCAAGCCCTCCATTTCTTCAAAAATATGGTCACGACCAGAGAAACAAATAATTTCTTGATCATAAATAGTATCGTTTTGTTTCTGATTTATAACGTATAGAAGAGCCGTAATCTCTGGAAAGGTTTCTTTAAGGTGATTTAACAACAGTTCGCGTTTTGCTTTATCATCTTCATAAAACTGAACCATAATCATAAGTTCCCCTGTAGAAGCCGTACGAATCATAAGCGTACGTAATTGTCCGTGCTGATTTCTTGGATTAAAAAATGTGAGTCCGTTTTTGATAGCGAAATCACGGGTTTCTAATCTAATAGCATTAGAAGGGTCTTGCTGTAAGTGACATTTTTTAATGTCCAGAATTTTGTCCCACATTCCGGGAATATGAAAGCCTAGAGCATTTTTATCGGCAATATTCTCGTTAGATTGAATTTCTTCCAAAGTAAGCCAACGACTATCCGAAAAAGAAAATTCCATTTTATTGCGGTAGAAATACTGCTCCTCGGAACCTAAAATAGGAGTAGTCTCAGGCAACTCAAGATGGCCAATTCGTTTCAGGTTGTTTTCAACCTCCTTTTGCTTGTAAAAGAGCTGGTGTTCATAGCCCATGTCTTGCCACTTGCAACCCCCGCAAACACCAAAATGCTGGCATTGAGGTTCTACACGTTTATCGGAATAGGAATGAAAGGTGGTCGCAACCCCTTCAAAATATGCTTTTCTCTTTTTAGTAGTCTGTACATCAACAACATCACCAGGTACGGTATTGGTCAAAAAAATGACTCTTCCGTCGGGTGCTTTACCAATAGTTTTTCCCTTTGCACCGGCATCTACTACCTCAATGTTTTCGAATACCTGTCGCCTGTTCTTTCTTCGCATGCGGCAAAAGTAAGCATCCCATTGCATTTATTATAACTAAGATTACGATCCGGCTTATTAAAAATAGTTAAATCTGGTATTTGGTTACTTTAAGTACATTGGAACGAGTTGTTTTTACGAGAAGAATGATAATAAAAAAAGTCAAGAAACCCCATTACAAGGTTTCCCGACTTCACAAGCAGTTTAATTAATCGGGGGAACTACCACTTGCTTTTATTAAACTTATTTAAAATGTATGCCTTTTATACTAGACTAGTAAAAATGCTCTGTAAACTGTCTATATTTTTTAGACACGCTTTTTTGTTTAAAGTCACAATTGTTTAGTTAAACAAAATAACGGATGTTTTATGAGATAAAAAATATTCATTAGATTTGCAATTCTACAAGGATGATTTCTCTCCCACGCTGAATTTTCGAATCTTCGAAAGGAAAAAGGTACAGAAGGAATTACTGAAGTTTTATTTAAAAGTAATTTTATCATGTCAGTTTTAGAAAAAATCAGTTCTAAAGATGCTATTGCATTGGAGGACAAACACGGAGCACACAACTATCACCCATTACCCGTTGTACTTAACAAGGGAGAAGGTGTTTACGTTTGGGATGTTGAGGGAAAAAAGTATTATGATTTTCTTTCGGCTTACTCTGCGGTAAATCAAGGGCATTGTCACCCAAAAATTGTTAAGGCTATGACCGATCAGGCGCAGACCTTAACGCTTACGTCAAGGGCATTTTATAATGATGTACTTGGGAAGTATGAAAAGTACGCGACCGAAACATTTAAATTTGATAAGCTTTTACCCATGAATACGGGAGCTGAAGCTGTGGAGACAGCGTTGAAGTTATGTCGTAAATGGGCGTACGAGAAAAAAGGTATAGCAGAAAACGAAGCACAGATTATTGTTTGTGAGAATAATTTTCATGGACGAACTACTACCATTATTTCATTTTCTAATGATCCTGTTGCCAGAAAGAATTTTGGACCTTATACTGCAGGCTTCATTAAAATAGAATATAATAACCTTAAAGCTTTGGCAGAAGCATTGGAGCAAAATAATAATGTTGCAGGATTTTTGGTAGAACCTATTCAAGGTGAAGCGGGAGTCTATGTTCCTTCAGAAGGGTATTTGCGTGAGGCAAAAGCATTATGTGAAAAGCACAATGTTCTTTTTATAGCAGATGAAGTACAGACCGGAATTGCTAGAACTGGTAGAATGTTGGCTGTAGACCATGAAAATATAAAACCAGATATTCTTATTCTAGGAAAAGCACTTTCAGGAGGAGCATAC
This sequence comes from Zobellia roscoffensis, assembly GCF_015330165.1. Classification (NCBI taxonomy): domain Bacteria; kingdom Pseudomonadati; phylum Bacteroidota; class Flavobacteriia; order Flavobacteriales; family Flavobacteriaceae; genus Zobellia; species Zobellia roscoffensis. The sequence continues at coordinate 4,949,891 of NZ_JADDXT010000002.1, read as the reverse complement.
CCTGTATCCGCAGTTTTGGCTAATGATACTATTATGGGTGTTATTAGACCAGGTAACCATGGTAGTACTTTTGGAGGGAACCCTATTGCCGCTGCTGTTGCTATGGCTGCGCTAGAAGTAGTTAAGAACGAAGAATTAGCAGAAAATGCTGAAACCTTAGGTGTGTTGTTCAGAGAAGAGCTGAACAAATTTATAGCTACGTGTACTATTGTAAATGCTGTACGCGGTAAAGGCCTTTTGAATGCTATACTTATTAATGATACAGAAGAAAGCTCAACGGCTTGGGATATTTGTATGGCGTTAAAAGAAAACGGACTTTTAGCAAAACCTACGCATGGTAATATCATTCGTTTTGCACCACCATTGGTTATGAACAAAGAGCAACTGTTGGATTGTGTACGAATTATTACGACTACATTAAAACAGTTCGAAAAATAATTCAAAAAAATAGACAAGAAAAAGCCTGAAACTTAGTTTCAGGCTTTTTTATACAACTCCATTTGTGGTTTTATATATTACCCGAGGCTGCCGTGGCAATAATTGCGGCTATCACACCAAAGTAAAGAATACCAATAAGTAGATATACAGAGGCTAGGGCTAGACCTACATATGATAGTATTTTTCCTGTTTTTACATTTTCAATGCCTGAATATTCGCCATTGCTCTGGTCAAATGCTTGTTGCGCTGTTTTTGCATTAGAAAGGCCAATGAAGCTGAAAATAGCTCCGAATGGGCCACAGCAAACTAGGGTCAATACTATAGAAAGAATTCCAAAAGTTAGCGCGTTACTAGCGCCCGGTAAGGATTGTTGCATAGTTTTATCCTAATAATTCTTCCATTCTTTCTTGCATTAACTCAGGGTCTTGTATCTCGTCAAAGCCAAAAAAGGCTACCATACCAATGGTCATTATTAGATAAAGAGCACTTAATACTATACCAATAATAGCAAGAATTTTACCGGTTTTTACGTTTCCGTAATCCGTATAGTTTTCTGGGTTTTCTAAATATACAGCAGTTGCTTTTTTAGCTAAGACTAACGCCACTATTCCAAATATAAGACCAAGAATACCATAGCAGCAGCATGTAACTATAGAGAGTATTCCAAATACAAGAATGAGCGTAGCATTGGGCAGTTTGTGTTGTTCCATTTTTTAGTGGGTTAGGTGAGTCATTTTTAAAATATAGTTAACTAAGATAATAGAACCGCTGAGTATACCAAGGGTTACTTTTATAGTAGAATCAAATCGAAAACGAATAAATTGACTTGTAATAGCAAACAAAACAAGCGGAATTAACGTGAAAATTGCCGGGTACATATCAAAAGCAGCGCTAAAATCACCTTTTAAAAAAAGCACAATAGAACGCTGAAGACCACAACCGGGGCAGTCAATGCCAAAAAGCTTTTTGTTCAGGCAAGGTAGCATGTAGTCTTCAAGAACCAATAGAAAGGTGGCTAACTGCATTTTTACGGTTTAGCAATTCTTTCACGAAAATTACCATTATTTTTGTGGATACAAAATAAATTATGGCCGTTTTTCAAATAGGGGACAAGGTGGAGACCATAGATGATATTATCTCTGGTAAGGTAATTAAGGTTTTAGAAGGTGTGGTTACGATTGAAACTAACGATGGATTTGCTCTAGATTTTGAGTCAAATGAACTGGTTAGGGTAGATACCGGTGATATTAGAGTTAGTAATTACGAAATAAACCAAATCAAAGCAGAAAAAGAACTTCCAAAGAAAAGAAGAACGCAGGTCATAAAACCCAAAGAACGGAATGCTCCCAAAATGGAAGTGGATTTGCATATACACCAACTGACAAAGTCTAGTAAGGGGATGAGCAATCATGAAATGTTAAATCTTCAGTTAGATACAGCAAGAGGTCAATTAGAGTTTGCTATGCGTAAACGCATTCAAAAAGTAGTATTTATCCATGGGGTGGGAGAAGGCGTTCTAAAAGAAGAACTTTATTATCTTTTTAGACGCTATGATAATGTTAAATACTATGATGCGGATTACCAAAAATATGGTCTAGGAGCAACAGAGGTTTATATTTACCAGAACGGTTAGTTTCCTACAGTTGTATACGTACCTAGAACAAAACTGTCCAGTGCAGTAATGGTTACATCAGCAACATCTGCTCCATCTCCTTTTAAAACGAGTACCGCACTATTTAGTGAAATTGTATGCGTATAGGTAATTGCTCCGGCACCATCAGGTTCACTTGCCACGGTTTCAACATTTATAGCACCACTGGAAGAAATAAAATTATGACTGATGATTTCCTCGGAAAGTGCAGCTGTTGAACAAATCATATCGTCTGTAATAACAGTATCCAACACCGTATAGTTAAATTCACCGTTTTCTAGTGTTGCCGTTCGTGGGGTATCTATTTCGGTAACTTCATTTACCAAAGTAGTCAAAGGAATATCTAAGGAAACATATTCGTCGTTAATCATTTTGTGCAATCTAAGGCTGCCTTCAATACTATTACTTTCGCATTCAGAAAAATTGGTAATCGTCTCGTAGTTCATAAAGGGAACTTCAAGATTTAGGCTCGTAGGTGTAGATGTTTTAAAGGTTCCATACGTTAATGTAGAGGAATCTATAATACTTTCATTTTGCTCATTGGTCAAGACCAAACCACTAATTAGTATGGTATGTGAATAGGTTTTTACATCTTTGGAAACGGCAGTTACCTTTGTATTTACTGCAATATCTCCGGCTTCAGCGGTATTTTCGTTTATAACCGTGGGTTCCAATACGGGGATGGTGGAGCAGAAATAATCTGAAGAAACATCATCTGAAAAAAGTCTATAAACCAAATTGGATGAACCGCCCAAAGTACTGGTAAGCGTGCCTTCTGTAGAGCTTTCGTTCACCAATAATCCACCCTCTAATTCAAGTAAAAAAGCTTCGTCTCCATCTATTTTAAAGAAAAAAGTGGTGTCAAGCGGGTCGTCCTCAAGACCACAGGAGGCAAGACTAACAGTGTCAAAATCTACACGTTCAATTTGCAGGTCACCGTCGTCACAGGCAGATAAAAGGATTAAAATACCTAAAAGTAGCGTTTTCTTCATGTGCCAAATTTAAAGGAAATAAAGGACAAGTTTATTCTGAATTAGGGAGAAATTAACTTTAATTCCGCTAATTTTGGAGGATCTTAATTGAATTTTTTGGTGATGAAAAAGGTTTATTTGGATAATGCGGCCACTACGCAGGTACGCGAAAATGTGATTGTGAAGATGCAGGATGCGTTGGCCAACTTTTATGGCAACCCATCTTCTACTCATAGTTTTGGACGTTCGGCAAAGACAGCTGTAGAGAGTGCCCGTAAGACCATAGCTAAGCATATGAATGCCCATCCGTCAGAGATTGTGTTTACCTCTGGAGGTACAGAGGCGGATAATATGATTTTACGTTGCGCCGTTCGCGACTTGGATGTGAAAACCATTATAACTTCTAAAATAGAGCACCATGCCGTTCTTCATACGGTTGAAGATTTGGCCAATGAAAAAGGAGCCCAAGTATTATATGTTGATTTGGATGCATTTGGGAACCCAAAACTTGCGCATTTGGAAGCGTTGTTAACACGCGACGATTCTAAAAAGTTGGTGAGTCTAATGCATGTTAATAATGAAATAGGTAATAAGATTGATATTGCAGCAATTTGTGAGCTGTGTCATTCAAATGGAGCACTTTTTCATTCGGATACGGTACAATCTATTGGGCACTATGCATGGGATGTAAAAGATGTGCCTGCAGATTTTTTGACCGCTGCAGCGCATAAGTTTCATGGTCCTAAGGGTATAGGTTTTGCGTACGTTAAGAAAAACTCAGGACTGAAGCCTTTTATTTCAGGAGGTTCACAGGAACGTGGTAATCGTGCTGGGACTGAATCTTTTCATAATATTGTTGGATTGGAAACGGCTTTTTTGGAGGCATATGATAATCTAGAGTCGGAAACAGCTTATGTTCGTGGGTTGAAATCTTATTTTATAGATAAGATGAAGCAAGAAATTCCGAATGCTAAGTTTAATGGGCATTCTGGTGATATGGATAAGAGTACGTTTACATTGGTGAATGTTTGTTTACCTATTGACCCACAGAAAGCATTGATGCTTTTGTTTCATTTGGATATGAAAGGAATAGCCTGTTCAAAAGGAAGTGCTTGCCAGTCAGGAAGTGACTTGGGTTCGCATGTGCTTGCAGAAATCTTATCTAAGGAGGACCTTGAAAAACCTTCGGTTCGGTTTTCTTTTTCAAAATACAACACTAAAGAAGAGTTAGATTATACTATTCAGGCGCTCAAAGAATTTGTGGAAAAATAAAACTCCCTTTTAAAGGGAGTTTTAGTAATTACTTCTGTTTTCGGTCCTTTCGTTTTTCTCGGTCGTATGGAAATTTTCTGGCCGCTAGTTTCATCATTCTATCAATAAGGTCGGTTGTATTCTTTCCTGACTTTTTATTGATTTTCTTCTCATACTTCCAAAGAAGCTTTCCACTGGTGCCATCGCTGATTTTAACGCCAATACGTCCATAATTGGCATCACCGGAAAAGTAATCCATAAAACTAAATTCCGTTGGTATTCCTTTTGAAAGCAGAACGTTCAAGTCCATATTACCACTAATGATACCGTCTACGCCTAAAATTTCACTAAGTTGTTTAGTGGTGTATACATCAATATTATTGTAGTCGATGTTGTTTTGTGCCAAGATTGCATTGGTGTTTTTTACATCCTGAAAGTCTACATTGAATTTCTTTTTCTTTTTTCGCTTTGAAAAATAAGTTTCAAGTGCATTCTGTACGGCATAACCTTCTTTTTGCTCCAGTGCATTAAGCTCCTCGTGAGAAATATCATCCTTAAGTTCAAGATTGGCTAAAAAAGGAACAATGGCCAATACTTGGTGGCTATCGCTAAGGGCATCAAACTTATCACTTTCATAAATGTTCTTTTGGGCATTGGCAAGAATGCTAGTCAAAAGGAATGCGGCAAAAAAAATATTTTTCATTAGTATGTCTTCTAAAAGCGCATGCGTAATCTTAGGTTGAACACGCGACTTGTCATGAAATTAGGGACTGCAAATTGTTGTTTGCTATCCACATCCCTGACCCATGTATTGGTAATTGAATTTTGATTGTTGAACAAATTAAATATCTCAAATCCTGCGCTCAGTTCTTTAAACCTGTGCAACCAGTGGTTTTTTTGATAGGTTCTGTTTCCGCCCACAAAAATATGGGAAATTCCTAAATCTGCGCGCTTATAATCACGTAATCTTGTATTGTACACATAAGGATCTGCATAATTTGGAGAACCACCGGGTACCCCGGTGTTGTAAACCAGGTTCAGGTACATTTTAAAATTGGGAAATTCCGGAATGTAATCTTGAAATAATACTCCAAATTTTAACCGTTGGTCAGAAGGTCTGGCAATATATCCTCGGTCGTTACTATTTTCTTCTGTTTTTAAATATCCAATGCTCACCCAGGATTCGGTGCCTGGCACAAAGGCTCCGTTTAACCTTAAATCAGCTCCGTAAGCGTAGGCCTTAGCATCATTATTGGCAACATAGCGTATACGTACGTCTTCCAACGTATATGTGTTAACATGGTTCAGCCTTTTATAATACAGCTCGCTCATAAGTGTAAAAGGGCGTTCCCAAAGATTAAAAGAAAATTCATTGCCCAATACTAGGTGAATGGATTCTTGGGCTTTTACATCTGGGTTGATGGTTCCGGTCGCATCCCGCAGTTCACGATAAAAAGGAGGCTGGTAATAAAGTCCGCCGGAAAGCCTGAAGACCATATCACTTTTCCAACTGGGTTTTAAGGATACTTGTCCACGTGGACTTATAACAAATTGTGATGAGGTTTTAATGTCTTCTCCTGAAATTGTCCAGTGTTGCGCTCGAACTCCAATATTATAGTGGAAATCATGAGAGGCCAAGGAGAGTCTATTACTAAATTGCACAAAACCTGAAAAGCGATCGGTCTTGACAAAATTTATAGCGTTAACACCATCATAAGCAACAAGTGGTGAGTTGGAAGGTACTTCTGGTTCATTGGTATTGAACTCGGGCAAAGGTGGGCGAACAAAAAAACCAACGGAATCAATAAATTCAGATTCACGCAATTGATCGCGAATGTCTTCGTGAGTATATTTTATTCCCCATTCAAGCACTTTGTTTTCAATGGTATGGTTTCCTTTATGGGTAATGTTGAAAATTAGCGCATCCAGCTCGTTTCTAGCGCGGTTGAATTGAGTGCCAATTCCCCGTAGGTTTGTGGCACTACCAAAAGAATCGCTGGTAAGGTCATTATTAACATCGCCCAGCTCATATTGGGCAATTACATCAGAATATTCTTCTTCCGTAGTATGGTATAGCGAAACAATAAGCTTTAAGGTAGTTTTTTCGTTTACGAAGTAATTACCTTTTAAGGCTCCTAAAACTGTGTTATAGCGATTATTTTCTTCCCCTTGATAGTATATTCTAAGTGATTTGGGCTCAGCAATAGTACCAAAATTGGTTTGCCGGTTTAAAGGTTCGTTCTTATAATCGTTAATTGAAACAGTGCCTAGAAAGTCAAGATGGAATTTGTTGGAAAACCGGTAGGTCGTAAAAGTTTGTGCATCTGCAAAAGTAGGGTTGAAATTGGAGTTGGTCTCTTGGCTGTTTACCAATAAGCTGTTATTTCTATACCGAATACCGCTAATTGTGCTCAATTTTTTGTTTTTAGAAACCGTTTCTACTGTGGCGCTTGCTCCAAGGAAACTTAAATCTAGTTGCACATTGGTTTCTGATGGTTTCTTGTAGGTGATGTCTAAAACGGACGAAAGTTTATCGCCATATTTGGCTTGAAATCCACCGGAAGAAAAACGAACGTTTTGAACCATGTTACTATTCACAAAACTCATACCTTCCTGCTGAGCTGAGCGAACCAAAAAAGGGCGATAGACTTCAATTTCATTTACATATACTAGATTTTCATCATAATTGCCACCTCGTACACTGTATTGGGTACTTAATTCATTGCTTGAAGAAACACCGGGTAATAGTTTAAGAATATTTTCAACTCCGGCATTGGCTCCAGGTATATTTCGAACAATTTCTGGGCTTAGCGAGGTAATACCAGAAACCATTTTCTTTCCCGTAGGAGTGATGGTTACACCATCAATTTGTATGGCATCAACACTCAATACAGGGTTGAATTCAAAAACTTCGTTGGTGGATAGAATTAAGTCTTTTAATACGGCATTTTTATGTCCTAAATGAGAAAATGTTACCGTTATAGCTTCATCTGCGGTAACTTGTAGGGAGTAAAATCCGCTTTCATTAGAAAAAGTTCCAGTAGAATTTGTGGTGATGTTTACTTCCCTTAAGGGCTCATTCGCTTTGTTCAACACTATGCCTGTAAGCGTAGCGGTTTGCGCACTTAAGCCAAGTGTAAAACCGAATAGCGCAAAAACAAGAATAAGTCTAGAGCACTTCAAAAAGGTGTTATTTTCTATAAAAAGTATGGGTCAAAGTATTTGTATTGCCCACATTGTCAGTCACTGTAACTTCAAGTTTGCATTCTTTCTGATCTAGAATAACATCGTCAAAATTATAGGTTAGTGTCGCGGTTTTTGGCTCGTACTCCATCAATATCCATTTGCCGTTCAAGGTTGCGGAATACGTGTCAATACCACTAAGGTCATCCGTAATTCGTAAACTTAGATAGTGGTAGTTGTTCAGCCACTGTTTTTCTTTAAAGTTTTTCGCTTTTATTCTAGGAGCCACAGTGTCTTTTGCCAAAGTGTAAGTGCCCATGTTTCTGGTTCGTGTTGTAAATGTATTTCCACGTTTGTAGGTTGAGGCATGTGAGGGTCTTAATCTACTATCTAGTCTTGCAATGAACATCTGTTTTCTTTCTGCTTCACTATATTTTGAAACGTCAAAAGTAATGGTGAAGTTGCGGTGCGCCGCCACGGTAGAATTATGAATCCGGACCGTATCATCATCCTTTTTTAAATCGATGTAAAAATCGTCATAAAAAGTATTTGCAGGGAAATATACTTTTGCAGCACCTAAATCATAATTGTTCGGCTTTTTGGCAATCACATAATTCTCTGTCTTCTTCTCGTCCTTATCAACCTTTATAAGTTCTTTTTTTCCTTCTACAGGTATGATAGCCTTGGTTAAGTTGCCGGCATAATCCTTGATCAATAATTCAACATTGTAACTTAATCCTTCGCGAATATCAATCTTGCCTTCGTTTTCAACCGTGTTGTATATGCTTAATTTATTTCCGGGCGATTTATAGAGCAATTGAATACGCTGACGGTATTTTCCGTAATGGTAATAATCAATTAAAGTATTGATATATCTAGTCTCCCCAAAAGAAAAAGATTCTAAATCATAATCTGTATAGACTTTTCCGTTTACCAATTGTTGTACGGAATACACACCATTGTGGTTAGCGGCAAGGTCTTGACGGTCAAAACCTACAAAACCAAATCCTACTGTACCAACGGCATTAACAGGGTCAGCCAAGAACGTTCCGTCTTTTTGTCTCTTAAAATTAAGAGCGGTGGCGTTTTTACTTTGGTTAATTTGTGCATCTTCAGAAAGTGGAAAACCGTACAGTTTTTGTAATGTAGGGTTAGTGGCATCACGAACGTCAAAACCATATAATAATGGGTTTGTAGGTTTTTCCGAAATACTACTTCTAATTTCAAAATGAAGGTGAGGGCCAGAAGAACCTCCGGTATTACCACCGTAGGCTATAATTTCCCCTTTTTCTACTTTTATTTCTGCATAATCTGGGAAGTCTTCAACCTCATAGGATTTTTTCTTGTACTGAAGCTTCTTTACATATTCTTGGATTTTAGGACCAAATTTTTGAAGGTGTCCATAAACAGAAGTATAGCCATTTGGGTGGGCAATGTATAGCACTTTTCCGTAACCCCAATGAGAAACTTTTATACGGGTAACACTTCCATCTGCAATAGCATAAATGGGTAATCCTTCCCGTTGTTGGGTTTTTATGTCAATGCCAGAGTGAAAATGATTGGAACGTAATTCTCCGAAGGTCCCGGCAAGAACCAGAGGGATATCTACGGGAGACCGAAACGCATCTTGTGGGTATTTTTCTTGGGAAACACCAACAATAGTAGTAAACAGCAAAAGAAAGGCAAAAAGTTTTTTCATAATTCTAAGGGGCACAGATACGAAATTAGCCAAACGGTTTGAATTCTAGAAAATATATAGCGTCAAAAATCATACTTCTTATGTAACCAACGTTATTTAAAGGCTTAAAGTATTACTTGAAGAATAATTGAAAAAAGTATTGCTAAGTAGGGGCAGGTATGTTAACTTTGTGTAAAATGCATTGCGTTTGATTTATGAGTGAATTAGTCAAAGTCGTAGACTCGTTAGAGAATAAAATAAGCAAGCTTTTGCATAAGTTGGAGGTGCTTCACCAATCCAATACTAAATTGCAAGAGGAGCTTAGTGGTCTAAAAGAGGACAAAGACAAAGTGTTGGATTCTGTTTCTATGTGGGAGGAGAAATACAACTCGTTGAAACTCGCAAACTCAATGCTTGGCAGTAATACGAATAAAACCGAAGCTAAGCTTAAAATAAATACATTGATCAGAGAGTTGGACTATTGCATAGCACAACTTTCAGAATAATGTTCAAAAAATAAAATGTCGGAAAAGCTAAAAATAAAGCTTTCTATAGCTGATAGGGTGTATCCTTTGACCATTGATCCAAGCCAAGAAGAAGGCTTGAGAAAAGCGGCGAAGAACATTGAACAATTGGCGAAAAAGTTTGAACAAAGTTACGCTGTGAGAGATAAGCAAGATGTTTTGGCTATGTGTGCCTTGCAATTTGCTTCTAAAATTGAACAACGTGGTATTGATCAATCCGAAGGAACCGAAAATGCGACCGAACGTTTAAAAGCGTTAGATCAATTGGTGACCTCAAAGCTAGGTTTAAAATAAAATACGTTCTTTAAAATACATAAGTTACTGCCCACATTGGTATTACCTTTTGACAAACTCAACATTTATTTTGTTTAAAAAGGGTGAGTTTAGATTGTAAAAGCGGGCCCTACTCGTATAGGGATTCTTGATCAGTCTTGTAGCCCTAAACCTGTTTATTGGAGTTTGTTCAAAACTTCGCTGATGTGGGCTTTTTTTATGGATTTGTTTGAGCAACGGTGGTCGGTACATTATTCTTCATGTAGCTTCTAAGTGCTCAGGCTTGTTCAAACCTAAATTGTTAGATATATGGATAGTGCAACACTTATAATAGCCGGAATAGTCGGCCTTGCGATTGGATTTGCCATCGCAAAATTTTTGGAAAAGGGAAAAGCGTCAAAAACGCTTTCTAATGCCAAAACTGAAGCAAATTCAATAATTAGTTCCGCTAAGACCGAAGGCGAAAATATTAAGAAGGACAAGATTTTTCAGGCCAAAGAGAAGTTTTTAGAGTTAAAGGCAGAGCACGAAAAAGTTATTATTAACAAAGACAAGAAAATTGGTGAGGCCGAAAAACGCACTCGTGATAAAGAGTCTCAAGTTAGTAATGAATTAGCTAAAAGCAAAAAACTCAACACTCAGCTTGATAGCAAATTAAAGGAAGTTTCCCATAAAGAGGAGTTTCTTGAAAAAAAGCAAAGCGAACTAGAAAAGCTTCATAAGAATCAAGTACAACAGTTGGAGGTAATCTCGGGACTTTCTGCAGATGATGCAAAAGGTCAGTTAATGGAGTCTCTAAAAGAGACTGCAAAAACAGATGCCATGGCCTACATTCAAACAACGGTGGAAGAGGCTAAACTAACTGCTCAGCAAGAAGCTAAGAAAATCGTTATAAACACCATTCAACGTATAGGAACGGAGGAAGCAGTGGAAAATTGTGTGTCTGTTTTCAACCTAGAATCGGATGATGTTAAGGGTAGGATTATTGGTAGAGAAGGTAGAAACATCCGTGCATTAGAATCTGCTACGGGTGTTGAAATTATAGTTGATGATACTCCGGAAGCTATTATTCTTTCTTGTTTTGATTCAGTTCGTCGTGAGGTAGCAAGACTATCTTTACACAAGTTGGTAACGGATGGTAGAATTCACCCGGCACGTATTGAAGAGATTGTTAAGAAGACAGAGAAGCAGATAGAGCAAGAAATTGTTGAGGTAGGTAAGCGTACTGTAATCGATTTAGGTATTCATGGTTTACATCCGGAATTGGTTCGTGCTGTAGGTAGAATGAAATATCGTTCTTCTTACGGACAGAACTTATTACAACACTCTAGAGAAGTTGCTAAATTATGTGGTGTAATGGCTGCGGAACTTGGGTTGAATCCTAAGTTGGCAAAACGTGCGGGTCTTTTACATGATATTGGTAAAGTGCCAAATACGGAAGCAGAGGTTGAAACTCCACATGCTATTTTAGGTATGCAGTGGGCAGAGAAGTATGGCGAGAAACCGGACGTATGTAATGCTATAGGCGCTCACCATGATGAAATTGAAATGAAGACACTTATCTCACCGATCGTTCAGGTTTGTGATGCTATTAGTGGTGCAAGACCAGGAGCACGTAGACAAGTGTTGGATTCGTACATTCAACGTTTAAAAGACTTGGAAGAAGTAGCTTTCAGTTTTGGAGGTGTTCAAAAGGCTTATGCTATTCAAGCAGGTCGTGAACTAAGGGTAATAGTTGAAAGCGAAAAAGTGAATGACGAGAAAGCAGCACAGTTGTCTTTTGAGATTTCACAAAAAATACAAACAGATATGACATATCCTGGGCAAGTAAAGGTTACCGTAATTAGGGAAACCCGTTCAGTAAACGTAGCGAAATAAGGTACTTACTACTTTATATAAACAAAAAGAGAGCCGCAATATGCGGCTCTCTTTTTGTTTAATGACTATGACCTGTTATTTGTGATAGGGATTGTCTACCAACTTCTCTATTTCAAAAGTTTCATCATAAGCCGGCATGCGACCGCTGTCCCACAATTCTTTGTCTTTTACAGAATAAACCCATAAAGGCTTTACAAAGCTTTTGGTCCACTCTTGTGTTCTAGCTATCATATCCTTTAAACGTTCTGGATAACGGCCAGCAAGGTTTTTCTTTTCACCTATGTCTTGTGTTATATTGTGAAGTCTCCACGGTTCATTACCCATTCTGGTTATTTTCCAATCGCCAAGTCGGGCTCCAACATCATTATAACCTTCACGGTAGCGCAGAGAATAAATTAAATCGTTTTTATAAGGCTCTGTATTTTTCAATACGTCGTTTATGATATTCTTTCCATCCAGTTTTTTTCCTTCTGGAAGTTTAGCTTTGGCAAGCTCTGTAAAAGTAGGGTAGAGGTCCAATGCGGAAACAGGGAATTCAAAGCGTTGATCCTTTTTGATTTTTTTAGGCCAATGAAAAAACATAGGTACACGGTAACCGCCTTCCCAAGTATCTCCTTTTGTTCCTTTTAAGGGATAATTATTAGCTCCATGGTCAAAGTTCCCCCCGTTATCGCTTAGAAAAACAATCAATGTATTATCAAGTTGATTGGTTTCTTTTAGAGTTTTTACGATGTTACCAACACCGCGGTCAACCGCATAAACCATGGCGGCATAGGTTCTTCGGTCTTTGTCTTCTATGTTTGAAAATTTGGCCATGTCTTCAGCTTTCGCTTGAAGCGGAACGTGTGGTGCATTGTATGCCAAATAGATAAAGAAAGGTTGCTTTTTGCTAGCAGCAATTTTTATATCCTTACTAGCTTCACGGGAAAAACCATCGGTTATGTATTCGGTTTCGTTGGCAGGTTTCCCATTATGTTCCATCGGAAAAACATAATCTCTTATATTCTCGTTACCAGCTTTCATCTGTGAATTATAGGTCTTGTTATATTCACTTGGAAAGTAATGATGCCCTCCGCCTAGAAAGCCATAAAAGTTATCAAATCCTCTTTTATTCGGATGAAATTTAGGAGCAGAACCCAAATGCCATTTCCCGATGGCACTGGTATAGTAACCTGCATTTTGTAATACGTTGGCCATGTACGTTTCTTCTAAGGGAACACCCATGTTATCTTCATCATCTTTACTACTATTATGAAATAAGTTGTACGCGGTACCGGTTAAATGTGGATATCGTCCGGTAAGAATAGCAGACCTACTTGGTCCGCAAAAAGGATGCGCAACATACGCCGATGTGAAAATGGAGCCGTTACTTGCCAGTTTATCTAATTCAGGAGTGATAATATCTGTTGATCCGTTAAAACCAACATCTGAATAACCAAGGTCATCACATAAAACTACAAGAATATTTGGACGGGTTTCTTGGGCTATACCCATTGTAAAAATAGAGAGAAAAGCTGCGTATAGAAGCTGTTTAAGATTAGAAGATTTAATTTTCATATGTGTAAGTTTAATTTTGATATGTATATTAGAGGATGTTTTTCAAGGTGTATCCTTTTATTGATGACTATATTTTGCTTCGTTAAACTGCGATAATAATTGAGCTACTAATTCAGAATTTTCTAGTGCAATATTTGTTGTTTCGTCAGGATCGTTTTTATGGTCATAGAGTTCATAGTATAGAGGAGTAGCTTGTGGCTGTGTTTGGTCTTTCCAAACAATAAAGCGGTATTGTTCCGTTCGCATGGCGTATCCCATTAATTTATTTTCAAATAGATCTCTATTCCATTTTTCTTTTTGCTGCGATTTAATTTTTGTTTCAACCTCTTCAATTAACTGGCCAAAATAGGTTTCTCTCATAGCTGGCCGTAATGGGTAAGAACCCCATTCTCGTAAAGCCGGGGATGGAAATTGACTGAATACCGCTGTTTTCCATTTTTGTTTCGGATTCTTTAGAAGAGGAACAAAACTTAGGCCTTCAATATGTTCTGGTTTTTCAATTTGGGCGAGTTCGCATAGCGCGGGGTAAATGTCAATCAATTCCACTAAGGCATCTGTTTGAGCTCCTCTTTTTGTTTCGGGCATATCCGGAGTCCATATCATTAAAGGGACTCTCGTTGCGATTTCGTAATTGGTGGCTTTCCCCCAAATGCCCATATCGCCAAGATGATATCCATGATCACTCCAAACAATAATAATGGTATTGTCACGTATTCCAGCATCTTCCAAAGCTGTAATGGCACGGCCTATTTGAGCGTCAACATAGCTAATGCAAGCCAGATAGGCATGTTTTAAGGTTTTGGAAAGTTTTGGGTCAAGTTTACCTTTTTTAGGAATACCAGAGCGAACGCGCAACTCAAACGAGGGGTGTAGTCCCATTGCGGCACCATTTTCTGGAGGTATACTATCGGATGCCATTGGTATTTTTGTTTCATCGTATAAATCCCAGTATTTTTTTGGGGCTACCCAATTTAAATGAGGCTTATGAAAACCCATGCCTAAAAAAAAAGGTTTATCACTGTCTTTGGCCATCTTTTTGATGTCGGCAACTGCCAAATCCGTATTATAACCGTCACTATAAGTATTATCAGGAACATCTGCAGATTCGTATGCAGGCCCCATGGCTAGGCCATATTTAGCAACATCACCATATTTGGTGAACATTTCCTTACGGGTTTCTTCCCGTATTTGCTGGTTTTCGGGAAGGGCAAAGCCCACAACGGATTTAGGTTGTGGGTCTGGCACTCTACTCCATGATAAAGAATCGTCTAAGTCTCCGTGATGGAATATTTTACCGTAATAAACGGATTCATATCCGTTGTTTTTAAAATGCTGAGGTAGGGTAACAACATCAGGGTGGAGTTCTCGGATTTTTAAATAGTTGTGATAAATACCACTGGTTTCTGGTCTAAGTCCGGTTAAAACACTAGCCCGGGATGGACCACAAATTGCCTGTTGACAATAGGCTCTGTTAAACTGAAGTCCTTCACTTGCCAATTTATCTAGGTTAGGACTTTGCGCTATCATAGAACCATAGGACCCTAGTTCAGGCCTAAGGTCATCTATGGCAATGAATAGGATGTTGGGTTTGCGTTTATTCTTTTTTACAACGGGAGCTTCGTTTTTGCAACTAAAAGCAAGAAACGAAAGCAATATTATAGTTAAACTCTTTTTCATTTTTGTTGTAATTATTCCCAAACAACAGGCAACCAAACACTCATTTCACTAGCTCCTCTGTTTGCCCATGAAAAATACGGAACAAATTGTACTTCGCTAGTTTCCCATGTAGGTTTGGTAACCTCTGTGTACATGCCTTCTTTGGTGTCTTTTCTTAGTTTTAGATTTCCTGTAATGGTAGAAACGCCACCCAATAAATCCGGATTGAAAGTTGCTGTAAGACTAGAGTTAATAGGAAGATATACATCTAAAATATCTGTGTTTTCAGGTAGGTCCGGAGTTTCTACACAATAAACAACAGGGCCTCTTTTTACAGCTACTTGATTACGGACTTCTTCTATAAGAGCGTTACCTTCCAATAGCTTTACATCCATAGGCATGTCTAAAGTAATGACATCGCCTTTTTTCCATTTTCTATTGATAGTGGCATAAGTACCGGTAACTATCTCTGTATTGCTACTTTCACCATTTACCAATATTTTGGAACCAGCTGCCCATTCTGGAATACGTAATAAAATATCGAAAGCCTCTTTTTTGGCTTTTTCAACGGTAATATCTACTTTACCTTTCCATGGGTATTGGGTTTCTTGTTTTAGCTGAATTTTAGAGCCATCAAGTAAGTCTGTTGTTAATTTATTTCCACCGTATAGATTAACAGAAATTCCGTTTTCAGATAAACTATAGGCCCAATTAGACATTTTTGCTATTGTACGCACCAAGTTTGGAGGGCAACAAAAACAAGGAATATACGGCTGACGAACATCAAACTCTGTATCATTGCCTGGGTCATGACCTTTATGGCTTACACGTAACGGGTTGGCATAGAAGTAATCTTTTCCTTCAATACTAATACCGGACAAAGCACTATTAAATAGAACCAATTCCATGATATCTGCATATTTTGATTCTCCATGTAAGCCTAACATACGGTAATTGAACATGGAGTTACAGACATTGGCACAAGTTTCATTATAGGCACTTAAATTAGGCATCATGTACTCGCTAATAAAACCTTCGTGTATCATGTCTACATTAGAAGAGGCTCCGTGGTGCGTTTGCCCACAGGCTCCGGTAACATACATTTTTTTGTTCACCACATTGTCCCAAAGTCGGTCTAAAGCGTCTATCAATTCCTGTTCACCAGTTTCTGCAGCTACATCAGCAGCACCAGCATAAAAATATAGTGCTAATACGGCATGCCCTTCAGCGGTCTGTGCTTTTCTTAAGGGTGTTCTTTCTTGTGTCATATCGCCAATGAACTTGAAATTTGCCGTTTCATCTGGCTCTACTTTGTATTTACCCCTCATATTTATGAATAGTTCCGCTAACTCTAAATATTTTTTGTCTTTAGTGGTACGGTACAACTCAACAAGTCCCATAATTTGGGTTTGATTGAAGCCAAACCTTTTTAAATGGTCTGGTTCTGATATGAAGGTGTCATATAGGAAGTTCGCATTTTTAATGGCAAGGTCTAAAAAGTTTTTCTTACCCGTAACCCGGTGGTGGATACATGCACTAGTATACAGATGTCCGAAGTTGTACATCTCGTGATGTTGTCTGTTTCCAAAGCGAAACATATCATCTTCAATTTGCACTTTTGTGTGAATATATCCGTCTTCTTCTTGTGCTTTTGCAATTATTTCGATGTAACTATCTAAGTCTGATAGTATTTTCGGGTCCTTGTTTTGGGCGTAAATGTAAATGGAAGCTTCCATCCATTTATAAAAATCACCATCATGCCATTTCATGCCTTGGTGCTTTCCTTCTTTAAGACCAGCAGCTATTTTAAAGTTGTTTAAGGCATGTCCCGTGTCACCTGTTAATAGTTCTCCCATGTAGGGAACCATGGTTTCTTCAGCTACTTTGAACTTATCGGCCCAAAAGCCATCTGTCCATTGGCAATCTTCTATGTTTATGCTTTTTAGCTTTACATGCTTACTCTGGCTATTATTAATTATTCCTTGTTGTTGGGCATTACCAACGCTGAAAAATAAAAGACTAAAGACTATAAGTATGGATTTTTTCATTTCAATTCTGGTTATTGATTTTTGCTATTGGTATAGCATAATGTTTTAATAATGTACTTTTTTAGGTCGAAAAATTAATATTGCAACGGCAACCAAACAGACATGTCATGAACGCCTCTATTGGCCC
This sequence comes from Zobellia roscoffensis, assembly GCF_015330165.1. Taxonomy (NCBI): domain Bacteria; kingdom Pseudomonadati; phylum Bacteroidota; class Flavobacteriia; order Flavobacteriales; family Flavobacteriaceae; genus Zobellia; species Zobellia roscoffensis. The sequence goes on along the minus strand of NZ_JADDXT010000002.1, from coordinate 4,932,656 downwards.
AAGCAAAATAAGGTATCATCTTAATTGGAGTTTTCTTTAGCTCAGGTTTTACCAATGGCTTATACAATTGGTTGGACCAATCTGCTTTGGGTAATACGTTGGCTTCACCTTCTAATATGGTAACACCGGACAAAAGATTGGCTTCGTATTTTGGTTGAAGCATAATATCCGTTGGAACTACAATATCGTTTATACTGGTTCCGGACTCTAAATCTCCACCTTCTAAACAGTATACAATAGGACCACGTTTTACGGCAACTTGGTTTCTGGTCTCTTCAATATTTGGGTCTGCAGTTATTAAAAGAGGAGCCATTGGCAATTCAACTTCTACCACATCTCCTTTTTTCCACTTGCGGTTTATTTCAGCGTAAGACCCAGCTTTTGGAGATTGAGTTACCAGTTCTCCGTTTACTTTAATACTAGCATTCTCCGCCCACGCAGGAATACGTAACATCATTGCATATTCTTTTTTCTTTTTGGAATCTACAGTAATTTTAATATTTCCGTCCCAAGGATAGTTGCTTTGTTGGGTTAGTTTGATGTTGGTTCCATCTGCTAAATCGGTATCAAGTACATTGCTTCCGTACAGATTTACCCAAATCCCTTTTTCTGAAGTGCTATAGGCATAGGTATGCATTTTGGCAATAGTACGGATGATGTTTGGAGGGCAACAAAAAACCGACATAAATTCACCACGTTTGCCTTCATCCTTTGTATTCTGCGGGTGACCTTCAATAAAACGCAATGGGTTGGTGTAAAAGAAATGTTCGCCGTCCAAAGAAATACCTGAAATGGCACTGTTATAAAAAATCAGTTCCATAATATCTGCGAAACGCCCTTCACCATTCATTAGAAACATTCGCCAGTTCCACATGGCATTACCAATGTTGGCACAGGTTTCATTGTACGCTTTTATGTTGGGCAACTCATAATCTTTACCGTAAGCTTCGGCAACAATTGCATGATCGGATATTCCAAAATGATGGGGACCCGTGGCTCCGGTCAAATACATTTTTTGAGTTGTGACGTTCGTCCAAATTCGCTCCAAGTAGTCCTTTAGGGTTTGGTCACCGGTTTCCGCATATAAATCGGCTACACCTGCATAAAGATAGTTGCCATGGCCGGCATGACCCACCGCTTTGGATTCTTCCCTAACGGCAGTACCTCTTTGGCTATGGTCCATACCACGGTGGTCCAAAGCTTCTTTTGGGGCAGTACCTAACATATTTACAAAAGTCTCCGTTAGCTCTAGGTATTTTTTATCTCCAGTGGTGCGGTACATTTCTATCAGACCCATATAATGCGGAGGGTTCCAGTCTATGCGGGCAAGCTCAGGAGATGGCTCTTTAAAATGGTCATAGATATTATCACTCGCTTTAATAGCTATATCAAGAAAGTTCTTTTTACCAGTGATTCTATAATGGATACAAGCAGCAGTCATTAGGTGTCCGAAATTGTAAAATTCGTGAGAAGGTCCGTTGGTATAGGGTTTTTCGTCACTTTTAAATGGATGTGCGGATTCATGAAGAAAACCTGCAATACCGTGACCGATTTGAATTTTAGTATGAATGTAACCATCGGGACGTTGCGCTTTCGCAATTACAGCGATGATTTCATCCATCTGCTGATTTATCTTTTCATCTTTGGTCATGGCGTATTCGTATGCCAAGGCTTCAACATATTTATAGAAATCACCATCTGTAAATGACCATCCTCTAAACTCACCTTCTTCGAGACCTGCAGCTACTTTAAAGTTGGAATAGGCATGAATGATTTCCGGATCATCCATCAATCTTCCCAAATTAGGAATCATTACCTCATGGGCCGCTTTGAGTTTATCGGCCCAAAAACCTTCGGTCCATCGGCAATCATTTATATCAATGGTCTTAAGGTTCATGTGCGGGGTCCTTGAATTGTTCATGACCCCTTGTTCTTGTGCAAAGCTGTAAATAGATAGTAGTAAGCCGCCAGCAAGTGCTAATGTTCTTTTCATAGTTGAGTCTTAAAAAGGATAAATGTTTTAGTTAGGTTGAGATGTTTACTCAGGATTATAGTCTGAGTCTCACAAATAAAACACTAAAACAAATGTTTCCTTTTACGTGGGTTAACCGCTAATGGCACTATTTTATCTATTTGGTACGGTCTGGTCTGTTTTTTACAGAGTATGGGAAATGGGTTTTAATCCTTCCAAACAACAGGCATGAATACCGTCATTTCGGCCTGCCCGCGATTACTCCACGCAAAATAAGGTACAAGTTGCGTCTTGTATGGTGTCCATTCAGGTTTTTGTACGGTTCTGTAGATACCTTTGCCTTTATCTTTTCTAATTAAAATTTCTCCTTCAAGAACGGTAACGCCTCCTAAGAAATTAGGCTCATATTTTGGTTCCAGTTTTTTGTTCCCGTTGAAGTAAATATCCAGAATGTCTGTATTCTCTGGTAAATCTGGAGATTCAATACAGTAAACTATAGGACCACGTTTTATAGCAATTTGATTCCGTACTTCTTCAATTCTTGGGTGACCTTCAATAAAATCAACTTCCATTGGCATATTTAAAACGAGGGTGTCACCTTTTTTCCAATTTCGTTCAATTAAAGTAAAGCTTCCTGGTTTTAGAGTATTAGATATTTCTTCTCCGTTGAGTGTCAGTTTTGAATTTTTTGCCCATTTAGGAATACGCAGACTAATTGAAAAAGCATCTTCCTTACATTCCTTAACAATCAGTTTTACCTTTCCTTGCCACGGGTATTCTGTCTCTTGTGCTATCTTAATAGGGGAACCATCTTTTAACTGGGTGTCTAGATTATTTGCACCGTATAGATTTACGGTTACTCCATTTTCAGCAAGACTATAAGCCCATTCCGAAACCGTAGCAATCGTACGCACAAGGTTAGGAGGGCAGCAGAAACAACTCAGATAAGGCTCTCTATTTGGAGTTTCGGTTACATTTTCGTGAGCGTTATAATCTCTAGTATTATTGAGCATCCGCAATGGGTTCGCATAAAAGTACTCTTTGCCTGTTACGCTAATTCCAGAAAGGGCACTGTTGTAAAGCACCAACTCAACAATATCTGCATATTTGGCTTCGCCATGAAGGTTCAGCATACGATAGCTGAACATGGCGTTACAAAGGTTGGCACAGGTTTCATTATAGGCGGTCATATTGGGCATCATATAGGCGTCTATAAATCCCTCTTCAATCATATCTCTATTTGCAGAAGCTCCATAGTGGGCTTGACCCACGGCACCGGTTACATACATTTTCTTGGTCGTCACATTTTCCCAAAGACGGTCTAAGGCATCAATTAGTGCTTTTTCACCTGTTTCTGCATATACATCGGCAGCACCGGCATAATAGTATAGCGCAAGAACGGCATGGCCAACTGCTTCATTGGACTCACGTAAAGGTGTGCGCTCCTGAACCATGTCACCAATAGGGTAGCCCTCCGTTGTGGCATGATGCTTCACTTCGTATTTACCACGATTATCAATAAACTTTTCAGCAAGGATCAAATATTTTTTATTACCTGTAGTACGGTACAATTCTACCAAGCCCATTATCTGCGTTTGATTGAAACCAAAACGACCGTAATGTTTTGTATCAGGCATGAAAATGGTGTACAACAAATTTGCATGCTTAATGGCAATGTCCAAAAAGTTGCTTTGTCCAGTAACCCTGTGATGTATGCAGGCAGTAATTAGCAAATGGCCGGTATTGTACATCTCGTGGTACTTTCTATTTTCGTAGCGGTCTACGCCATCTCTCAATTGAATTTGAGTCTGTAGATATCCGTCACTTTCTTGCGCCTTCCCTATGACGGTTATGTATTCCTCTAATTCCTTAAGCAACTCTTTATCCTGGGTGTGTGCATAAACATAAATTTTAGCTTCCATGAATTTATAGAAGTCACCATCATGCCAGAACATACCTTGATGTTCACCTTCTTTTTCACCTGCAGCAATCTTAAAATTATTAAGGGCATGTCCTACATCTCCGCATAAAACATCGCCCATATAGGGAACCATGGCAGTGGTACAAAGCTCAAATTTATCGGCCCAAAAGCCTGTGGTCCATTGGCATTCACCAATGTTCATGCTGTTTAGTTTCGTATACGGACTGTTTGAGTTGGCCGGAGTTGCTTGTTTCATTTGTACTAATGTTATTAAACTTTAGGTTTTCTTCGGGAGGATAATGCCAATTGCACTTCTTCTATGGTCATGTTTTTAGTTTCTTTTAAATAAAAGTAAAGGATGACCAAACCGATACTTACCGTTATGGCATAGAATAATAAGGTGGAACTTATGCCCATAGTTGCTAATTGCCAAGGGAAAAATTTCTGTACCAAATAGCTTACAAAACTCGTGACCAAAGTGAAAAAGGGTATAGCAACACCACGGAGGGATATAGGGAATATCTCTGAAAACAAGACCCACATAATAGGGCCTACGGAAAAATGAAATGCACCTATAAAACTGAGTATTCCCATTAGAATGAGTAGGGCATTTATATCCGCTGCTTTTTGGAGTAATAGTCCGGAATAATCTCTAGCATCGGTTTCCCCTAAAGTCTCAATTAAAGCAGCTTTAAAACTAATATCACTCTCATAAGAAACATCAACTAAGACATTTAATCTATCGGCATTAGGAATAGAGGACATCTCGGTAATAGCACTCCCCGTTATGGTGTAGTCTGCAGTTTTAAAACCGTAATAGCAAATTCCTAGGCTGATAATAATCCACAACATTCCCCAAATAATCATAGGTCTTCTACCAATGCGGTCAACCAGTAGCAGACCTAAAATTGTAAATACAATACTAGTCAGGCCAATGTAAATAGCTTGGGCAAAAGCTGCATCTGTTCCAATGCCCAATTGTTCAAAAACAGTAGGTGCATAAAAAAGAATGGCGTTTATTCCGGTAGCTTGTTGCGCTATGGCAATGGTCATTGCGATAATCATGGTAACCCGCATGGGTTTGCCAAAAATTTCTTTTAATTGAGAACCTAGGGAACGGTCTTGATTACTGTTTTCAAGACTGAAACGCATTTGAGCTATTTTTGCGGGAATTTCATCTTCAGGAGTTACCTTTTGCAACGTCTTTATAGCTTCTGGCTCGCGTTCATTGTATAACAACCACGCTGGACTTCTAGGAACTAAAAACAACAATAGAAACCACAAAAAAGCGAAAATAACTTCAGTGGCTAGCATAAACCTCCAAGTATTTGCATCCAGACCCCATTCTTGAACCCATGGAGCTCCCGAGTTTGCCAAACCTAAAATTAGATAGTTGATAAAGTAAGCCGCTGAAAGGCCTACAACAATATTTATTTGTGTCATGGAAACCAATTTTCCACGCCATTTTGGAGGTGCTATTTCTCCAATGTACATTGATGCTATGGAGATGGAACTGAAAGCCAACCCTCCTAAGAACCGAGCAATTAATAATAGTGTATAGGTAGGGGCCATTGCAGATGCTATAGCCGAAAAAAGATAGAGCGCCGCAGCAATCATTAAGGTGGCTCTACGGCCAAATTTGTTACATGCATAACCAACAAAAACAAGCGCCAGAAGTACACCCATAGCAGGTGCGCCTACAACAGAGCCTAATTCCAAATCTGTAAGTGAAAATTCCTGAGTTATGAATTTTATAGTTCCTGAGATTAAGGCGGCGTCCAATCCAAAGACAAAACCGCCCATAGCAACTATGGTTGAGTATGTAAAAGCATTCTTTTTATTAGAACCCATAAATCATTTTGGTTAAGTTATGGTATATTACCATAAATCCTAATTCCAGATTACAGGTAAGAAAACCGTCATTTCTCCTTGGCCTCTATTGCTCCAAGCATAGTAAGGTATAAAATTGGTTTTAAAGGATTGAAATTCTGGTTCACTTACTTCTTGATACATTTCTCCGAGCTTGTCTTTGCGCAATAGAATTTCTCCCTCTAAAGTGGTTACACCTCCTAAGAAATTTGGTCTAGAGGTGGGTTTTAATTTTTTCTTTGAAGAAAGATAAACATTGGTGATATCTGTTTTTTCGGGTAAATCTGCTGATTCTATACAGTACACCACCGGGCCTCTTTTTAGGGCTACTTGGTTGCGAACTTCCTCAATACGTGGGTGCCCTTCAATAAATTTGGTTTCCATGGGCATATCCATAGTAATCTCATCTCCTGCATTCCATTTTCTTTCTATTCTAGCAAAAGTTCCAGGCGTAGCATTTTCCACTGCAACTCCATTTACTTTAATTTGAGTGTCCTTTGCCCAACTAGGTATGCGAAGCAGAACTTCAAAAGTATCTGCTTTAGATTCTTCTACTGTTATTTTAACGGCACCATCCCATGGATAATCTGTTTTTTGAACCAGTTTTATTTTCGAACCGTCTAATAATGTAGTATTCAATTCATTTCCTCCGTATAGGTTAACGGCAATTCCATTTTCGGATTTACTATAGGCCCATCCCGGGGATTTTGCAATGGTACGTACTAAGTTTGGTGGACAACAAAAGCATTTAAGATAGGGTTGTCTTTCAGGAAACTCAACGTTCATTTTTTCATAATCAAGCGCTCCCTCAATTTTACGTAGTGGGTTGGAATAATAATAGTCTTTTCCTTCAAGACTGATGCCCGAGAGTCCGCTGTTGTGAAGTACAAGTTCCATAATATCTCCATGTTTGGCATCACCGGTTAAAGTGAGCATTCTATAATTGAACATGGAATTACAGATGTTGGCACAAGTTTCATTGTATGCCGTCATGTTTGGCATCATATATTCATCAATAAAACCTTCTTCAATTTTATCAAGGCGAGAAGAACGTCCGTAGTGGGTTTGACCAATGGCTCCAGTGATATACATTTTTTTGTTGGTCACGTTGTCCCACAGTCTTTCAAGCGCATCGATTAATGCTTTTTCTCCGGTTTCGGCGTACACATCAGCAGCGCCTGCGTAATAATACAGAGCCAATACCGCATGGCCCACGGCTTCGGTTTCTTCGCGAAGCGGAACACGCTCTTGGACCATATCACCAATAGGATAGCCCAAAGTGGTTTCATCGTCCTCAATTTTATAAGTACCTCTCATATTTATGAATTGTTCGGCCAACTCCAAATAGCGCTTATCTTGAGTGGTACGGTACAATTCTACCAATCCCATAATCTGTGTTTGGTTAAAGCCAAACCGTTTAAGGTGGTCTGGTTTTGGTGAAAAGAGTTTGTATAGATAATCAGCATGTTTTACTGCTATATCTAGAAAATTTGTTTTTCCTGTAAGACGATAATGGATACAGGCGCTGGTCATTAAATGGCCACTGTTGTATAGCTCGTGGTACTTTCTATTGGTAAAAGGTTCAATGTCATCACGGATGATTGCAGGTGTAGATAAATACCCGTCATTCTGTTGCGCTTGGGCAATTACATCTATAATTTCATCTATTTCTTCAACAATTTTCTCATCTTTATTTACACCGTAGATATACATTTTAGCTTCCATCCACTTGTAAAAATCGCCATCATGCCACCAGAATCCTTTATGTTCTCCTTCTTTTTGTCCTGCGGCTATTTTAAAGTTATTATAACCGTGACCTATATCTCCTTTTAGGATTTCACCCATGTGCGGAATCATAGTTTCTTCGGCAACTTTCCATTTTTCGGCCCAGAAACCTTCTGTCCACTTACAATCGCCTATGTCAATACTTTTTAGTTTAACATGGGGACTATTGGTGTTGTTGATAATGCCTTTACCTATATCTAGATTGGCAGCGTAGTCTTTGGTTTTGGTTTCCTCTGAAGGTTGGTTTTGGTCAGTTGTATTTTGGTTACAGGAAGCCAAGGTTAATAAAACACAAATGGTGAAGCTGAGTTTTTTCATAATCCGAATATTTATATAAAACGGTGCTCTGTTGTTTGTTGAGAATTCGCTTAATCAAAAAAACGAAAATTATAAAGCAGCGTAGCATACAAATTAAGGACAATAGGAGGGAAGGAGATTTGTAGATTTTATCTAGTTATAGCACTATTTTAACCTTTTAAGTTGTTGATTTGAGTGAATTGTGGTACTTAAGTGTGGCTCGTGGAGGTTTTGAAACAATGAAATTATGACTTAACGACCCGAATAAATCTTAATCAACACGCTCTACATCAACAAATAAAGGGCCTTTTGCGAGTCTTTCTGTTTTGAGGAAAGCATGGAAGTTACCTTTTCCTTCTGGAAGAGTAACGTCTCTAAAAACAACTTTCTTTTGATTTTTAACTATAGGAAGCTCTAAGTGAAGCTCTTTGTACTTTAAATGGGCCGTACCATCATTTTCCAAAGAAGGAAGATCAAAGCTGACATTATATAAACCAGCTTCTGTCTTCACGCGCCAATGGCCGAGTTCGTTTTTTGAAATTACTCTAGGACCTCCCCAATCAAACTGAGATAAATTTGTAGAACGTTGCATGGCGTTCCCTAGATAGATGCGTTGTATTCCTTTGGAATCTCTTTCTTCGGTAACCTCGTCAAACCAATTTTCATAACGAGATAGAAGATTTTCTACAATTTCAGGGTGATCACCAGCTAGATTTATACGTTCGCTCGGGTCATTCTGAACGTCATATAATTCTAGGTTGGCAAGTATTTCTTTCAGTTCTTCGTCTTTAGGTTGATAAAGAATATGATGCGGATCATCATGCGGACTTACCAATTTATATTTTTGGGTGCGGACGGCAAAATGCATGTATTTAAAAACTGTGGGTCCGTAGTGCATTTGAGTGATGAACTCTCTGTCGTTAAAATCTGTGGGCTCATTTTTCCATAAGGGTAATAACGAGCGGCCATCAATTTTAACCTCTTTTGAAGGTGCAATATCGCAAACATCCAAAATGGTAGGTAATACATCAATGACAGCACCCATGGTATTAGTTGTTTGCGCTTTCTTTACATGTGATGGCCATTGCACAAAGAAAGGAACCCGAGTACCGCATTCGTAAACACTCGTTTTGGTTCCTCTTAGGTTAGATACCCATCTGCCCGGATACACATCATTTTTAGTACGACGGTTTCTTGGGCCATTGTCCGAAAGAAAAATAACAAGGGTTTTATCTTCTATGCCTAATTTCTTTAACCGTTTTAGCACACGACCAACATTGGCGTCAATATTATCTATCATGCCATAGGTTCTCGCATTATCTTCATGCAAACCTATTTTTCTATACGGGTCTGCTTTTTCCTCAGGAACTTCTAAAGGAAAATGCGGCAGGTTGGTAGCTAAATAGGTGAAAAATGGTTTATCACTTTTTGTGCTAATGAAGTCCAATGCAGCATCGGTAAAAATATCATCACAATACCCTTCGTATTTTTTAGATTCATTATTGTGCTCAAGGATGGGGTCAAAATACGTGTTTCCAGCAGGGCCTGCAGCTTGACCAATGCCACCTCCTTTGTGTACCAAAGCTTCTTGAAACCCTTGGTCTGTTGGTCGCATGGGTGCATTATCACCTAAATGCCACTTCCCGAAAATCCCTGTGCGATACCCATTTTTGGATAAAATTTCTGCTATGGTTTCTTCCGAGGTATTCATAAGGTGGTCTACTTGAGTAACGCCAGTAACCCCTGTACGGTACGGATAGCGACCAGTCAAAATTGCCGCTCGGGTGGCCGAACAATTTGGGTAGGTAAAGAAATGAGTCATTTCAAGGCCTTGCTTACCTATTTCCTCAATATTAGGTGTTTTTAGATAGGGGTTGCCATGAGAACCCAAATCTCCATACCCTTGGTCGTCCGTGAGCATAATTAAAACATTAGGACGATTTTGCGCTGAAAGAAAATTGCTGCTACAAAAGAGTATACCAAGACAGAATATTAGTGTATAGCGATTAATTATTTTTGGTCTTATTGCAACGTATTTCATAATATTCTACCGGTTTATTTGCTATCGTTTTCTTTTAATCCATGTGTAGGCTTACTTGGAAGTGGCCACTCTTAACACTACCATCTTTCATCTTAATTCTATATCCGTAACCGGGAATAGAAATACCTCCTTCTATTTTTTGAGCTACCGGACCTAAATTGGCAACCACTTCGGTGCCGCTGGAAAAGCGACTTCTTTGTACTTTGTAGTCTGCGCTCAGGTATTCATGGCTCTTTAATTCCGAATAGAAGGTTTCTTTATGAACGGGGCTAACCAAATCTCTAGCCATTTCAATCATTGGGCGCATGCCTTTAAACTCATAAGGCGAAAAGAAAATGGTAGTTCCTCTGCCAAACAACATACTCCTTAGGGCTTTGATTCTAAAGTCGCCATTGGCCGTAACCTCATTATCTGGATCTTGTATTTTGCCGAAGTTGGCGATGGCTTCATGATACACTAAGTTGAAAAGTGGGGCAGGGTGAGAGATTACCGAAAGCGGGCGATCTTCTAAATACGTCATTCCTTCAAACATATCAAAATATGGTATCCATTGTTCTTGGCCATGCTCGGTTCCGTTTACCAAATTAAAACTGTCTATATATTTGGCCAGTTCAATACGGCCCTCCTTACCGTTTTCACGGTAAGCGGCAAAAGTAATGTCAGTAATATCGGCCTCTAGACCTAAATATGAAATTTCGTTTGCTATGTTTTCTTGCGCCAGTCCTTTCTGGAATTTTGGGTCTACACGTGCCCAACGGCTACCGGTATTCATTAAGTTTCCATCGGCATCGCGCTGCATGAGGTCTGTAGTGAAATTTGGGTCGTTCTCTAACATAGGTGAATACGCATGATATGAGGAGTACAAATACCCGTAGGATTTAGCTAGATCAACAGCGGCTTTTAGTTTTTCTGGTCCGCCTAAAGCTTCACTAATAGGGTGATTATGCGGAACAAAATTGGAGAAGGTTCCCCATGCGTGAACAAAAGCTTTATCTACTTTTAAATCATCATGAATAGTCTGGATGGTGTTTTTTAACTCATCAAAAGTAAAAGCCATTCCAGGCATGTTTACATAATGTGGATACCCGCCATAGATACCAAAATAGATAGCTCCCGGTAGTTTGTCTACATTTGGGTTTCTTTTTAGTTTTTCTTTTAACGAGACAAAATGATCGCGAATCTTAGCTTCTTTTTGATATACTTTAGCCATATCTACATAATTACCACCAGGAATAAAATGATAGCTCATTCGCATTTTACCTTTCTCTTCTTCTAGTTTCCAAATTGGGTCAAGAAAAGCAATACGTTGGTAGGTAGACATTTCTCCTTTAAAAAGATGTTGACCGTTATTGTTAATGTTGTATTCCATGTGTGGACGGGCAGTAACATCTACAATACCCATCACGGCAGATTTTTCATTATACGTGCCCCACCAAGGCATGGTTAGTCCGGTTCCATTATTGAAGAGTTCTAAAGAACCTACGGATTTTCTATTGTAGGTGGCATCGTCCCACTTACAAAACCGACCACCGTTCATTGGAAAAATATAGGAAGGACAGATAATACCTTGTTTTTGAGGAATTACAGCAGCACCCTTGTCTTCATCTGTTTTTAGACTGAAAGCCCGAGCGGGATAGCGCAAATCCGATAATTTAAAACTTCCAGCTTTGTGTTCTAAAACTTCAACATCTAACTGAGCTGTTTTTGGGTCAAGTCTGATTTGGGTTGAAATAGTCACTCCTTTAGCAATAGAACCATCTTCAAAAACAGGATCTGAAAACTTTAATGCTATAGTAGTTTCATTAGTTTTTGATACCTCTATTTTTTTACTCTTAGAAATGTTGACAGTCTGTTTTTTTCCTTTGGAATCTGTTAAGGTCAATAGACCCGCGGCATTTTCCCACGGGTCCGATTTCCAAACGTGGCCCGATGTTTTCTCGGTAACCGAGAAACATCCTGTTGCCTCGTCAACACTAATATTCAATTTTTCATTTTCTAAAACAATAGATTTAATGGGGCCAGTGTTACCAGTGTTTATGGCGAAGCCATTGTAAAAGCTTAGTCCTGTAATGACCAAAAGTAAGATGGTCAGTTTTGCCGTTTTTCTATTGTTTTTCATTTTCTAAATAATTGATAGTGTTAAACTTTAATCTTTAATAAAATCTTTTATCTCGTTTTTCATCTTAATAAAATGCTTTTCCAAATCGGCATAGTTTCCTTCACGAATCATCTTTTTGTCGAAAAGTGCACTTGCCAAACCGGCACCAACAGCTCCTGCTTCAAAAAATGATTTTATATTGTCTACTGAAACACCACCAGTAGGTAAAAGTTTTATTTCATTAAGTGGCGCCAAAACGTCTTTTATGTATTGAATCCCCAACTGCGTTGCCGGAAAGACTTTTACCGCAGAAGCACCCCAAGACCATGCTTTGTGGATTTCAGTAGGTGTATATGCTCCTGGAAAAATAGGAATGTTATTAGCTACACAATGTTTAATTACCTCTTCGTCAATAATTGGGGTTACAATAAATTGAGAGCCAGCATCTAAAGCAATTTTTAAATCTTCCATAGTACAAACCGTACCAGCGCCTACATTAAGTTCAGGATACTCTTTGGCTAAAGTTGCAATGGTTTCAGCAACCTTGGGTGAGTTCATGGTAATTTCAATCGTGTAAAAACCAGTTTTTACGTAAGAAGGCATAATCTTAAGAACCTCTTCTGTTGTTAGCCCTCTTAAGATTCCTACTATTGGGTTTTGGTTGTATTTATCCCATGAAAATGTATTATTCTGCATAAGTCCGTAATATTTGTTGTTGTCCTGTTAGTAATGCTTTTTCTAAAATTTGCTCCTCAAAGCAAACGATTTGTTCGGTTGGTAAAAATGATTCTAGGGCTAGCTTATAGAGTATACTGTATATGCCACTTGCCGCTAGAAAGATGGTTCCGGTCTGGTTTTGTAAACTTGCCAACTCACCACCAATCATAAGACCTGATAAAAAGTAGAAGTTCTGTTCGCCCGAAACATCTTTTATTAGGGTGTTTGCCCTAATAGAAAACAGTGACTGCATCTGCTTGTTTGCCAGTCCTTTCTTAACACCCTCTAAAAAAATAGTGTCAAAAGTAGGGTCCCAAGAAGCTTTGGTTAAAGAGGCGGATAAAATGGTATGATTGCTTATGGTTTCAAAAAGTTCACCGGTCATGTAAGTATTGAAATCATTGAAAACATCTGCTTCAAAGGTAATGTGTTTACAATGGGTGCCCGGTAATAATAAGGTTCCCTTTTCGTATTTAGAAAGTTCGTTTATTAGACCAATGGCCTGAACTTCTTCCCCCCGCATCACATCAGAATCTGTTTTAGCACCCGAAACAAGTAACAGGTCTGGCATATCATCAAAAGGAATGTACTTGCTAATCAAATCCTTGCCATTAAAGGCTATGGGCATGTTGGCATAATTTAATTCATGCATGCCTATGGATGACGAAAGCATTCCTGATGCTACAATACAATAGTCATTACTTATGGTACTGTCTAATTTTTTAATCTGGTTCTTTAAATACTCGGCAAAAAATTGTTCTTGGGTTAATTTTGATTGCGCTTTAAAATCCTGAAAGCATTTTTTAATGCCCATATCCGTCGTGTGTTCCGATAGAATTTTGAGCGATTCAGTGTCTATTAAGCGTAGTCTAAAATTGGTTGTGCCCCAGTCGCAACTAATAAATTTTTCTGGTAATTTCATTGAAGTTGTAAGGCTTTAGTTACTCTTTTTTTCGCAAGATAATCATCTAGCGCATAAGTAGAGCAATCTACACCAATACCACTATTTTTCACTCCGCCGTGCGGCAGGTATATATCATATTTTACTCCATTAAGTTGTACTTCTCCGAATTCTAGGCGGTTCGCAAAGAATTCTAAAGTGTCATCATTTTTAGAAAACACGTAAGAAGCTAGCCCCGCATCTGTATTATTGGCCAGATCAATTACCTCTTCTTTTGTTTTAAATGGAACAATAAGAGCAACAGGACCAAAAATCTCATGTTGAAGAATTTCAACATCGTTTTTATCGAATACTACTACAGTAGGTTCAAAATAATAGCCGGTACCATCTACAGCCTTGCCGCCATAAAGCAATTGGCCACCTTGTTCAATAGCTTTTTCTACGATGCCTTGGACTTTTGTGACCGATTGTTTGTTGGTTAACGGACCCATATCTGGTTTGTTCTCACGGCCGAAACCTAGTTTAGTAGTTTTAAACTTTGCAACCATGCCGGCGGTAAACTCCTCTATAAGAGATTCATGAACAAAAAAGCGATTGGGAGCTACACAGATTTGGCCGGAGTTACCAACTTTTAGGGCTGTTCCTATGTTTACGGCCAATTCTAAATCGGCATCTTCACAAACTATGAACGGAGCGTTTCCGCCACATTCCATACTGTATCTTTTTATGGATGTTTTTGCACTTTGTGCGATAAGTTTCTGTGCTGTTTCCGTAGACCCTATCATGGTAATCAATCTTGGGGTTTTACTTTCGCAAAGTGGAATACCTACGTCTTTTAAATCACCACAAAGAACAGTTATTACCCCCTTTGGGAAATTTATTTCGGCACACAACTCACCAATAATATAAGCGGATAAAGGTGAAAATTCAGAAGGCTTTAAAATAATGCTAGAGCCGGCAGCCAAAGCAGGACCCAATTTAAAACCTAGGTTTAGAAGCGGAAAATTATAGGCAAGAAAAGCAACGGCAACACCTAAAGGTTGAGATACAAAATGGTGTTTATGTGTACCTTCTTTATCCTCAAGAGGAATATCCTTGCGTTTTTTAATTTCTTCGGAATAGTATTGTAATGAGTTGGTTATACTAGTTAGGTCTTCTTCGGAACCTTCCCACGTTTTGCCCATTTCGTACATAATGCTTTCACGCAGCAAATCGCTATTCTCAATAATTTTGTTTCTAAGCTTATCAATCCATTTTAGACGTTCCTCAAGAGGAAGAACAGACCATGTTTCAAATCCTTTTTGAGCACTTTTCAAAGCTCTTTCTGTATCTTCTGCACTTGCCCAAGCTATGGTAGCCGTTGGTTTTTCGTCCGCAGGACAGATTACTTCAAAAGTTTTATGATTAGAGGCCTCTACTAGGGCACCGTCTATATAAAGTTTCTTATGACCGAATTTTAACTGCTCCATCTTTATGTATTTCTTTATCTAAATAGTATTCTAATTTATCCATATCAACATCAACGCCTAAACCAGGTGCACGGGGTACTTCTAGATGTCCGTTTTCAATTTTGACGTTATGTAGGGTAACCTCGTCACGTAGGGCATTTTCAGTTCTGTCCAATTCCATAGTAGGCAAGTCGTTATACATTCTGCCCGGATTTTTATCAAGGTTGGCAACTAGATGTATGGCGGCACTAATGGCGATCCAAGTTCCCCAAGTATGGGGTACCACATCTTTATTATAGGCCTGTGCTAGCGTTGTAATTCTTTTAGCTTCCGTTAATCCGCCAGTGGCACAAATATCAGGTTGTGCTATGTCTACCGCATCATTATCAAAAAGGCGCTTAAAACCGAATTTTAAATACTCGCATTCACCTCCAGCTATTGGAATAGTCGTGTTTTCTCTAAGTCTTCTGTACCCGTCGTAATCTTCTGGAGAAACAGGTTCTTCAAACCAAGAAATGTCATATTGTTCGGATTTTCTGGCCAATTCCACAGCCTCTTTATAACTATAGGCGTGGTTGGAATCTATCATCAAACGCATATCGGGTCCAATGGCCTTTCGTATTGCGGCAATATATTTTAGGTCTTGCTGAATGCCCAGACCTACTTTCATTTTTGTGGCTGTGAATCCTTGGGATTTGTACAATAGCGCCTCTTCAACCAAAAGCTCTTCAAGGTTTTCGCTTCGGGTAAAATATAATCCAGTGGCGTAAGGTTCAATAATCGGGTTTTTAATACCGCCCAATAGCACGGAAACGGGCTGGTTTAAAAGCTTCCCTTTAATATCCCACAATGCAACATCTATAGCACTGATAGCCGCTTGAAAAGCTCCGCTACGTGCGTAGTCCATAGAGCGCCTGTACATTTCTTGCCAGAGCGTCTCATGTTCCAACGCATTTTTTTCCAATAGGAAAGGCTTGAAAAATTCGACACCGGATTTAATAACTGCCGCTGGACCGTAGCCTTCACCCCATCCGTAGGTGCCATCATCCAAGGTTATTTTGACGATACATATTTTTCGCGTGTCATACTGCCATTGCGAAAAATAGAAGGGCGTGTCAAGAGTGTGAGTAATTACAAAAGGCTCTATCTTCTTGATTTTCATAGTTTATTGTGCTTATAGTTTAAAGAAATGGTCGGTTTAATAATTGGCGTATCCTAAAATACAAATAGCAATAATCAGTACGGCTAAGCCGCCCAATAAAATTTTAAAGGGTTTTGCTGCATTTTTCCATTCACCTTCACGATAGCCCCAAATATTACTAATAATTAAAGCTAGTCCTAAAAGTATGGGCCAGCCTACAACTGGGCCTAAGTTTCCCATAAGTGCAGCTCCTTGACCATAAACACCAAGTGCCGCGAACCAGAAAATACCGGCTACAACAGCCCATTTTAAAGCTTTGCCTTTGTTGGGAATAGTAAAGGCATCCCATGATTTGTTCTTTATAAAAAGGTAAAGAGCGTATCCTCCATTCATGGCAAAAGCACCTAAAAGAACAACTACCCACGAGGCTAAACTAGCATCTTTGGCATCTACCCCATACTCGTTTACAGCAATTGCTGCGACCGGAGCGGCATTAGAAAAGCCTACGTTTAAAAAGGCAGATAAAACTCCCGAAGCTACAGCTATTAAAACACCAATTTTTATAGATTTTGTTGTTGTGGTAGAGTTACTGTGTAATTTGTCTCTCTGAACACCTGCAATTGCAGTAATGGCGACGCCCACTAAAAGAAGGGCAACTCCAATCATTATAATAGGAAATGAAGGTTGTTCAAATGCTCCTTCAATCTGAAAAAGCGGAATAATAGAACCTACCGAAGCCGCAAGCCCCATAACAATTCCATAGGTGATTGATATGCCAGTCTTTTCAACGCTAACCCCAAAAAGAATACCTCCAATTCCCCATAAAAAACCATAAAAGGCAGCTAGGAATAAGGTGTTGCTCTCTGCTTGTGAAATGATTTCAAAGAGATTTGGAATGACAATGAGCGCCCAGATTAAAGGAAATAAAATCATTGCTGTAAACGTGTGAACAATCCACCAAGCTTCCCATTTTAGAGGTGCTATATGTTTCATTCCTAATCCAAAAGTTCCCTGAAAGAAACTAGCGAATACTATTAAAACAATAGCCAGTAGATAAGTATCCATGTATGTTGATTTGTTTTATTGATGTTCAGATAGTGAGGTGTAGATGTATTCATATCCTCTTGTGATACAAAGAAAATTGAATATGATACAGTGGGATTCTCGAATTTTACCTTAGAGTAACATTATTTTATCCGAGTTGATTTGGGGTTAGAGTTGTGTTATGTAATATAAAGCCAACACAAGGAGCCCTCCACTAAGAGCAACAACCCCGGATAGTAGACTAAAAGATTTTAATAGGCGAGATACGGATACATCGTGTACTTCTTTAAATAACCAAAAGAAACTACTGTTTACATGGATAATACCTAAAGAACCCGCTCCAATTGCCGCAGCGGTAAAGGTTGGATGTAGAGTTCCGTTTGAGACTAATGGGGCAACAATAGATGCGGTAGTGATGAGTGATACCGTAATGGAGCCAGTAACCGTAGTAAAAAGGAAGCTCAGCATAAAAGGAATAACGATGCCCATAGCAGCAATATCTCCTACATCTGAAAACATGGAGCCTACTATTTCCGTGTCTTTTATTACTTGTCCAAATGCACCTCCTGTACCGGTGATTAGAATTACGATAGCCGATTTCTCGCCAGATGTCTTGAAAAATGTATTCAAACGGGTAGAAAAGTCTTTTGTAGGTAATAATGGCAGGGCAAAAAGTACACCTATGAGCAGTGCCCATACAGGATTTTTTATAAACTCGATAAAACCATTTTCTGAAGGGAAAATAGTGCCTATGGACATTAGGAAAAGAGGAACCAACAATGCCGCAAAAGGCAAAATCTTTTTAAAACCTTTCAATTCTTTTATTTGCGATACCGTATCAATAGTAGGCTCTGGTAAATTTAAGCTGAGGTTTTTCTTATTCCATCTAATCCACAGTAAACCTCCGGCTATAGCGGCTAAAGCAACCACAATATTCACCGGAATCATATCACCTATATTAATTTCAAGAATAGCCGCTACCGCCAGAGGCCCAGGGGTAGGCGGTATGAGCGCATGGGCAACCGTAAGGCTAATAGCTAAAGAAAGTCCGAGTGTTAAAACGGAATGACCTGATTTTTTTGAGAGAACGAATATAGTGGGTAGTAGCGTTAAATAAGCGACATCCATAAAAACAGGTATACCTATTAAAAAACCAATAATAGCCATACTCAATGGGAGGTACTTTGTGCCGAATAAGTTGATAATTGTATTAGCTATAACATCAGCACCTCCGGTTTGTGCAAGTATTTCACCTAATAAAGTACCAAAAAGAATAATGAGACCTATCCACTTTAAGGTATTCCCAAAACCACTTAATAAACTTTCCGTAACGAGTTCTACAGAACTGCCGGTGGTTAGTCCTAAAATAAGACCAGATATTAATAGCGCGGGTATGGGGTGTACTTTAAAAACTGTTACAGCCACAATGAGCAATACAATACAGAGAAGTAAGAACAGAAGGCTGGTCACGTGGTGAAGTTTAAGTTAGGTCGGTGTACAATAAGCTATTCAAACAAAAATAATGGAAATCTAGGCTCGCATAAAAGCGTACATTAACCAGTATTGGCACTATTGTAACCTTGGAGGCAGTATTACAAGTAACTTGGTTGTGTAAGAGATTTTAAATTCAGGTTACACCAGCTCTTTTTTCTCATTGTATTTTTGCATGTATTCGGTTGGAGTAATATCCATAAGGGCCTTAAATTGTCTATTAAAATTAGTGAGGGTATTAAAACCTGATTGGTAGCAAACGGTTGAGATTTGCATTTCGCCCTCAATTAGCAGCTTGCATGCATTTCGTAAACGAATTTCATTTAAGTATTGTGTAAATGATTTTCTTGTTTTCTTTTTAAAGTATCTACAAAAAGCATTTGGGGTCATGTGTGCAATAGAAGCAATCTGTTCTAATTCTATTTTCTTCTCAAAATTTTCAGTCAAGAAATTTATGATTTTACGCATTCTATCTTTCTCGTTACTATTATAGGTATTTGCAATTACCTCAGAACATAGTAACTCATAATTTTCACTAATAGATAAGGTATCTAGAATTTTCAAAAGCCCTACAATGCTGGAAAGGCCTTGGTCGCCAACTAGTCCGGATATAAGATTATGAACCATATACGTTGCAGATTCTGAAAATTTGATTCCTCTATCTGCCCGTTGCATAAGACTTTTTAATCTTTTTGATTCGGTAAGGTCTAGAAAGTCGCTCCCTAAAAAGTGAGGTTCAAACTTTATGACAATGAGGTTCACAGCTTCAGTTTCCTGCTGGTCGTTGTAATACTCTTTATGGTTTCTGAATAGATGGGGAATATTACTTCCAATAAGATAAAGTTCTCCGGGTTCAAAGCTTCCTATAGAATTACCAACGTAGCGCGTTCCCGTACTTTTAATGAAGTAAATAAGTTCAAGCTCTTTATGGAAATGCCAATTCTGTTCAATACATGGTAATCTATCTTGTCTCGCTAAAAATGAATTTTCAGGGCGTTTTTCGGTTTGTTTGTACGTCAGCTTCATAGTCTCTTTCAATTTTATTATCCAGATTTTTCAAGTGCACGTTTCGACTTTAAAAATTTAGATATTCGTTGTTTTGTCAAGATAAGATTCCTATAAAGATATAAAATTACCTGAAATAATATCAATTATTAATTTTTGGAGATAGAATAGTGTAGGTGTGTTACGCTAGTTTTATCAATTTGATATGATAAATGTTAGCTGATATTCTTTTCTTAAATTTCTGCTTAGTTACTCTAAAATCTTCATTCTATTTATATCCCTATTCCTTTATAATTATTCATTATGAAAAAGAGCAAACATCTAATTATTCATGCTGATGATGCCGGCCTGTGTCATTCTGAAAATAGAGCAACAATGGAGGCCCTAAAAAAAGGTATTGTTAACTCATGCAGTATTATGGTCAATTGTCCTTGGTTTTATGAGATGGCAGAATTTGCTAGAGAAAATCCATTTTACGATTATGGAATTCACCTTACATTAACTTGTGAATGGGAAAAATACAAATTTGGGCCGGTTTTGCCAGTTTCGGAAGTTTCGAGTTTGGTGGGTGAAAACGGATATTTTTATAGAAATCGAGATTTACTAAGGGAACATGCTGTGGCGTCTGAAGTTAAAAAGGAACTTGTAGCTCAAATAGAGAGAGGGTTGAGGTTTGGGATTAATCCGAGTCATATTGATTCGCATATGTATAGTCTTGGGGCAAGGGAAGACTTATTTGATGTGTATAAAGACTTAGGGAAAATATATAACCTCCCGGTTTTATTGAATAGGGAGCTTATGGAAATGGTTGGGTTGGATTGCAACCAGAATCTTAGTGAAGAAGACTTGGTAATAGACAAAACACATTATGGAAACTTTGATTATTTTAAGGAAGGAAAATTAAAGGAGTATTACACCAGTGTTTTTGATAATCTGGTTGATGGTGTTAATCTCATATTAATTCACCCAGCCTTTGATGATGCAGAAATGAAAGCTATTACTATTAATCATCCAAATTTTGGTTCTGAATGGAGGCAAATCGATTTTGACTATTTTACGAGTCAAGAGTGTAGGTCAATTTTGGATGAGAGGAATATTACTCTTATAAATTGGAAAGACTTGAGTAAATAAAATTGTATTTACTTTTATACTTACCACTTTATATATCCTCTGATTTTATAATTTTTCACTTATTTCCATGACACTCAGTTTTATAAGTGCAATATTCCATTTATAATCCAAATTGGGCAGTACACTACAGGATAGTAAAGAAAAAATGCTTCATTAGTTTTAAAGACTTAGAAACATGAAATAGCCGTAAGCCTATAGACGTGTTTTTAAGACAGCCAACTCAACATAATAGGATTATCGGGTTTTTAATGAACTTCTATCCTATTTTAAACAAAACTAAAAATGACTATAAAATTATTGAGGATCAATCAGTTTTTTCTTCTTCTTTCTGGTGTTTTGATTTTTGCAATCTCTTGTACTTCGGATAAAAAAAATACAAATGAATCGGTTGAATCCGATAATCCTAAAATAGCAAAGCTGAAACTCCAGTCTGGTTTTAGTGCGGAACATTTGTACAGTCCCGGAGATAATGAAATGGGGTCTTGGGTAGCCATGACTTTCGATAATAAGGGAAGGTTGATTACATCTGACCAATATGGTGCTCTGTATAGAATGGAAGTTACAGCTATAGGAGCGGACAACCTTACACCAAAAATTGAAAAGCTTAAAATTCAAACAGGAATGCAAGTAGCGGATTCTGTTATACAGATGGGTTATGCCCAAGGTTTGCTGTATGCTTTCAATAGTCTTTATGTAATGGTAAACCATAGAGGAAGTGATGATTTTGAGAAAACTAGCGGTCTATACCGCTTACAGGATACGGATAATGATGATCAGTATGATAAAATAACACTTCTGAAAAAGCTGAACGGGGCAGGCGAACATGGTCCTCATAGCATAGTTCTTTCTCCTGACGAGAAGTCGCTTTACGTGATTGCCGGAAACCATACAGATTTACCCGAAATGGACGGATACCGCCTTCCTAATAATTGGAAGGATGATAATCTTTTTCCACAAATTAAAGACCCTCGTGGTCATGCTAATGACCGTGGAGCACCAGGTGGTTGGGTTGCTAATCTTGATCCTGAAGGAAAAAACTGGGAGCTTGTAGCTTCAGGATTTAGAAACCCCTTTGATTTGGATTTTAATGAACTGGGTGATATGTTCGTGTATGATTCCGATATGGAGTGGGATTTAGGAATGCCTTGGTATCGCCCAACTCGCATATGTCATGTGACAAGTGGTGCCGAATTTGGATGGCGTACGGGTAATGGAAAATGGTCCGCTGCCTATCCTGATAATTTACCTCCGGTACTAAATATTGGTCAGGGTTCACCAACAAATGTTTTGAGCGGAAAAGGAGCTAAGTTCCCTGAAAAATATCAACATAGCATATTCGCTTTTGACTGGAGTTTTGGAATTATTTATGCCATTGAAATGAAAGCAAATGGTTCGTCTTATGTTGGTAAAAAGGAGGAGTTTTTATCGGGAATTCCACTTCCGCTAACAGATGGGGTTATAGGCCCGGATGGTGCTATGTATTTTATGACGGGAGGGCGCAGATTAGAATCGGACTTGTATCGTGTATACTACAGTGACCAAGAAAACTTAAAAGCTTCTGTGGCAGAATTAGGACTGACGGAAGAGAACAAAATTCGCAAAAAACTTGAAACCTTTCATGGCGAGCCACAAGATGAAGCTGTAGCTTTCGCTTGGCCTTATTTAAATAGTAAAGATCGCTTTATTCAATATGCAGCTCGTATTGCCGTAGAACATCAACCCGTAAGCACTTGGCAAGAAAAAGTGTTTTCAGAAACCAATGCTGTTCGTAAAATTCATGCGGCTGTTGCTTTGGCAAGACAGGGAGATAAAAGTCAGCAAGACCGAATCATAAACTCTTTGGTAAACATAGATTACGTAAGTCTTTCGGAGCAAGATCAGGTAGATTTAGTTCGTGCTATTGAACTTACATTGTCTCGTTTTGGAGAACCAAAAGCGAATGTAAAAAAGCAAATCAGTAATTATCTTTCTAATCATTATCCAACCGATACTGATGTGCTGAATCAATTATTGAGTAAGACATTAGTTTATGTAGATGACTCTTCCGTAGTGTCAAAAACATTAGCTTTATTGGAATCTGAAGAAGGAGAAAATGCCTCCGTTATGGCTAACACGGCTACTGAAGCAGCCGACCTTATTTTGAGAAACCCACAGTATGGGATGGATATAGCCGAAACGCTAAAAAATATGCCTTTAGCGCAGCATACATATTACGGATTGGTTTTACAGGATGCAACTACAGGCTGGACACCAGAATTGAGGGAGCGATATTTCCAATGGTTTTACAAAGCTTTCTCTTATAAGGCAGGTCGCAGTTATATAGGATTTATAGATAAAGCTAGGAAAAAGGCTTTGACTCATGTGGCTGAAAATAAAAAAGAATTTTACAATCAAATGTCCGGAGATTCTTTACTTAGTAAATCTGGGAATTCATTGGTCTCTAATGCTATTCAGCCAAAAGGCCCCGGTAAAAGATGGGAAGAAATAGATATTGAACCTTTGTTGGCTGATGGTTTAAGTGGAAGAAATTATGAAATAGGCCGAAACATGTTTTTAGCTACCAATTGCATCACTTGTCATAGTATGGGTGGTGAAGGTCAGAATATTGGTCCAGAGCTGTCTCAGATTGGAACACGGTTCTCACCGGAAGATATTCTTATGGCTATCATAGATCCTAGTGATGTAATATCGGACCAATATAATACGACTGTATTTTCATTAAATGATGGAAATTCTATTGTTGGCAGGTTGATAAGTGAAGAGGGAGAAGAATACAAAGTTTCTCAAAACCCGTATGCTCCGGATATTATTCGGACAATTCCTAAAAGTGAAGTTATTAATATGAAGATGTCTTCGGTTTCATTGATGCCACCAGGGACGATTAATCGCCTGAGTGATGATGAGGTAAAAGATTTATTGGCATACCTTATTTCTGGGGGTAATGCTGAAAACGAACTTTTTACAAAAGAATAGAATCAATCCATGTCAGTTAATAAAGTACATAGGGGAAAAGATAAGATAGGCAATGCCGCTCAGGTTGGCGGTATTGAAATCTCTGTCCTGGATAATGGGTTAGGTCGCGGTACACGTATCGCTTGGATAAATACGGGAACAGGTCTTAGGTATAAGGTGGTCATAGATCGAGCAATGGATATTGCTGATACTTTTTACAATGCGCATAGTTTGGCGTGGTTAAGTCAGACGGGTGTTGTTCCTGCCAATCGGTTTTCTGATAAAGGAATGGGGTGGATACGCAATTTTGGAGGGGGACTTTTAACAACCTGTGGATTGTCTCACGTGGGAGGACCGGAAGACGATGAAAATGGAAAAAGAGGGCTTCATGGCCTTGTCAGCAATACCCCTGCAGAAATAGTATCTATTATTCAACCTGACCCAGTTGTGGGAAAAATGGATATGAGTATCACCGGAATCATTCGCGAGACTCAGGTTTTTGGACCAAATTTGGAATTAAAAAGGACTATTTCTGGTACATTGGGAGAAACAAAAATAACGATACAGGATGAGGTTGTAAACCGAGGTAATCAAAAGGCACCACACATGCTTTTGTATCATGTAAATTTTGGTTGGCCCTTGATAGATGAAGGAACCGATTTACTTTGGAAAGGAGATTGGAAATCTCCAACACCGGATTCAGAACAAAAAATATTCAAAGAGGGCCGTAATTTTCGTAAGTGCCCAGCACCCATGGATGCACATTCGGGCACAGGAGAGGATGTCGCTTTTATTGATATAGAAGCTGATGCTTCCGGAAATTGTGAATGTGGAGTTTACAATGAAAAGCTGAACTTGGGGGTAAAGCTCCAGTTTCCAAAAAAGCAATTGCCTTGGTTGATCAATTGGCAACATTGGGGCAAAAATGAATACGTAGCGGCCTTGGAGCCAGCGACCAATCCACCTATAGGCCAGAAAAAGGCAAGGGAAGAAAATAGTCTTATTTTTTTATCTCCGAACGAAAGTAGGAGCTATATTCTAGAATTAGAAGTGCTATCACCAGAAAAAATAAAATCATTTATAACATCTTTTTTATAAAATAAATATAGAATACTATGGCAAATTCATCGGCTAAAAAGGCTTTGGAACAAGGACAAGGAATTTTACGTTTGGCACCAACATGGGTACCGCGTTCTTTTTGTGTTCCGGGTAGAAGAATAAAATTACACCCAGATGATTATTATGTGCTAGGGGGAGAGCGTGGAGGTATAGATGAACGTTGGTTTTCTTCAACCACACCTGCAGAAAACGGGCCATTAACCGGAGAAAACGAAGGTTTAAGTCCAGTAGTTTTTGAAGAAGATGGTAAAGAAGTCCAGATTCTTTTAAAAGATGTTATTGACGAATTAAAGGGTGAGGTTATTGGAGACCGTCTATGGGATGAATACCAAAGCTGGCCTATGTATTCCAAGTTTTTTGATAACATGGGGCCCTTGCCACATCACATTCATCATAATGACGAGCATGCCGCTAAAATTGGTCAAAAAGGAAAGCCGGAAGCCTATTATTTTCCACCTCAAGTAAATAACCATGGTGGTGATTTCCCTTATACGTTTTTCGGGATAACTCCGGGTACAACTAAAGAAGAGATTAAAGAATGCCTAAAGAATTTTACAAAAGGCGATAATAAGATAACCAATTTTTCCTCGGCTTTTAGATTGGAACCGGGAACGGGTTGGGATGTACCACCAGGAATGCTTCATGCGCCAGGCAGTATGTGTACCTACGAGCCACAAAAGGCATCTGATGTATTTGCAATGTACCAGTCTTTGGTAAACGAAGCTATTATTCCTGAGGAACTGTTGTGGAACGGAACACCAGAAGACCGAATGGGAGATTTTGACCAATTGATGGAGGTAATAGACTGGGAATTGAATACGGATCCAAATATGCTAGAAACCCGTTTTATGAGACCTATTCCCGTAAAACCACTAGAAGATATGGAAGCTGAAGGGTATGTTGATAAATGGATCTGTTATCGTTCGGATGCGTTCAGTGCCAAAGAATTAACCGTGTTGCCAGGCCAGACAGTAACTATAAAAGATAGTGCATGCTACGGAATGATTATGATGCAAGGGCATGGTAAAATGGGCGTTTGGGATATTGAAACTCCATCACTTATAAGATATGGACAATTAACTCATGACGAATATTTCGTATCCGAAAAAGCTGCAAAAGAAGGTGTTACTATCGTAAATCATAGTAAAACGGACCCTATTGTAATGCTAAAACACTTTGGACCTAAAAATCCTGACCTTAAATTATAAATAAACCGTATTTTAGAGCAAGTGTATTTTTTACGTTTATAAAGATGCACTAAATTTAGAAAACAGATACGTTTAATTTAAAAGTACAGAAGTATGAAAGACAACACTTTTCCAAAACTCCACAATGCCTCTTGGCCTGGTATTGTTGGTAAAGGACCAGATTCAGAGCCACCTATTTCATTTGATCAGATGCTTAAAATGACTGCTGACGCAGAGGTAAATGGCGTTAAGTTTGACGGAATAGATATTGGGTTATTTGATCCACATGTTGATATTCATAGTTCTGATGATGACATAAAAAGATTGGCCGATAAGGTTGCCGGTTATAATTTAAATATAGGAACAATGGTAGCTCCTATCTGGGGAGGTCCAACATTAGGCTCGGATGAAGACCGAAAGACTTTTGTGGCAATGGTACAACGTGCATGTCATTTTGGTAAAATATTTAGGGAACATGGCGTACGGCAATACGGGGTTATTAGAATTGATTCTGCTTCAGGGCCGGATGCTTGGTACAAAGACCCTGTAAATAGTACCAAAATAATTGCCAAAACATTTCAGGAAGCATGCGATGTAGCTGCTGACTATGACGAAAAATTAGCTGCGGAAGGTGAGATTTGCTGGGCGGGAATGCATAGTTGGAAAGCCATGGTAGAAACTTTGGAAGCTGTAGACAGATCTAATATTGGTTTTCAGGCAGATATGTCCCACACCTTATTGTATTTATTAGGGTATAACGCGCCTGAACATAGAATTTTACCTGAAAATTTTGATTGGTCAGATCGTAAAACTTTGGAAGCCGGTCTCAAAACAGTTACCGACGCTTTACGACCATGGACTATAGATTTCCACGTTGCTCAAAATGATGGAACGGTACACGGAACGGGATCTCATGATAAGACCGGACGCCATTGCTTGGCTACGGATCCAAACGGTAAATTAGATGTTGCGAAGGACGCAGGCTATTGGTTGCGTGATGGAAATGGAGAGTTGACCAAAGCCTTTAAACATATTTGTTGGGATGGGTGCATGTTTGACAATGATGTGATGTTAAAACAACAGACTTGGAACGATATTTTAGCAACCCTTATTGAGGTGCGTACATTACATGGATGGAGTTAACTAACAAATAAAAAGAGAAGACTATGTCATTTGTTACAGTTAACGGAATACAAGTATACTACGAAACTAGAGGTCCAGTTGATGGAAAACCTCTCTTGTTAATAATGGGAATTACCGCTGCTAGTGCAGTATGGGAAAAACACGTTTCGTATTGGGAAAAAGAATATTACTGCATACTTTTTGATAACCGAGGAGTTGGTTTATCGGACAAACCGGAAGGTCCTTATACAACCGCTCAGATGGCCGATGATAGTGCAGCATTGTTAGATACATTACATATATCAAATGCAGCGGTAGTCGGTGTTTCTATGGGAGGTGCAATTGCTTTGCAAATGGCCATTAGGTATCCGGAAAAGGTTTCGGCAATGGTAGCCATGTGTCCTTGGGCAAGTTGCGATAGAAAGGGAGAGGCTATTTTCAGACACATTACGCATATTAAAGCACATTTAAGACCGGAGCAGTTTGCACATTTTATGCAATTGCTCATTTTTGATAAACCTACATTTGATGATGATGCCGAATATGCAGGGTTATTAGAGGGACAGACAGGAGCGTCGTTGGAAGCTATTCAGCAACCTTTACATGGTCTGGAGGCTCAAGCTGAAGCTTGTATTAATCACAATGTGGTAGCGCAGTTGCAGCAAATAAAATCACCAACACTTGTAATAGGAGGTAAGCAGGATATGTTCGTTCCAGAATGGATGGTACGGCAAGTATCCGATGGAATTTCTAATAGTGAGCTGCATTTGTACGATAATGCCGGTCATGCTTTCCATTGGGAAAAATTAGATGATTTCAATCCAAGAGTATTGAATTGGTTAAAAGCGAACTATTGAAAAAGACCATTTTCCATTGAAGAGGTAATCTTTCTCAATTTGGAAGCAAATGGCAAATCCAATTCTAATTAAAAATAAAACAACGATGTCAAAAATAAAAATTGGTTGCGAAACCTATACTTGGGCAATGTCCGGTGAAAAATATAAAAACAAATTAGATCATATAATAGAAGTAACCTCGAAAGCAGGATTTAAAGGCATTGAGCCTGATACTGGTTTTATGAACGGGTTTACAGATCCCAAAGTTTTCAAGGAGACTTTGGATAAAAATAATATTGAATTGTCCGTCCTGTGTCATGTCGAAGATTGGAGAAATCCAAAGGAAACTGATGCTGAAAAAAGAAATGCCAATCAATGGATCGAGTTTATGAAACATTTTCCTGAAGCAATATTATTGCTGGTGCAAATGCCAGGACAAGATCGTGAACATTTAAAGGAAAGGCAACAGAATCTATTGACCTGTGTAAATGAAATTGCCACAAGGGCCGCAGGTGAAGGAGTGATATGCTCATATCACCCTAACTCTCCCATGGGTTCTATATACAGAACCGAGGAGGACTATAAAATTCTGTTGAACGGTCTGGATAGTAATGTAATAAAATACACGCCGGATGTTGGGCATATGGCCAAGGGCGGTATGGACCCATTACCTATTATAAAACAGTACCGGGAATTGGTGAACTGCGTGCATTATAAAGATATGTACGACAATGGTAAATGGGCTGCAATGGGCGATGGAATTATCGATTTTAAAGGAATAACATCTTATTTAAAGGAAACTGATTTTGAAGGATGGATTATTGTTGAGGACGAATGTGATGCCGCAATTACTGATCCAGACGGAATTACTTTAAAAGATGGTATTTACATAGAAGAGGTTTTGAGGCCTTTGATATAAACGAATATGAACATTTTTTAAACTTAAAATTATAGTACAATGGCACAAAAGAAAGAACTCCGTATAGGATTGATAGGAACTGGTTTAATGGCGAGGACGCACACAAATGGCTACAAGCGTAGTGGTGATTTTTTTCCTGAACTAGAATATCGGCCGGTCTTAAAAACGGTGTGTGCCAGGACAGAGGAAAAGGTGAAAGCTTTTGCTGAACAATGGGGTTTTGAATCTTATGAAACCGATTGGAAAGCGGTAATTGCCAGAGATGATATAGATGCTGTTGATATCTGCACACCCAACCATATGCATGCAAATATTGCAATTGCGGCTGCAGAAGCAGGTAAAATGGTGCTCTGTGAAAAACCATTGGCGCGCTCTGTAGCAGAAGCGCAACCTATGGTGGATGCTATTAAAAAAGCAGGTGTTGCCAACACCGTATTTTATAATTACCGTCGTATTCCGGCTGTAACGCTAATCAAGCAAATTGTAGATTCGGGTAAGTTGGGTAAGATATTCCATTACAGAGCTAATTTTCTACAAGATTGGACGATTAACCCTGAGCTGCCACAAGGTGGTGAAGCTTTATGGCGTTTGGATGCCGAAGCAGCAGGCTCTGGGGTAACGGGAGATCTTTTGGCACACTGTATTGATAGTGCCATGTGGTTGAATGGTGCAATAAAAGATGTATCTGCAGTTACTGAGACTTTTATCAAGGAACGTGTACACCAAGGAACTGGGGAAGTTCAAAAAGTGACTATAGATGACGCTTGTATTTTTCATTGTCATTTTGAGAACGGGGCTTTGGGACTTTTTGAAGCAACACGATACGCACGGGGTCATAAAGCTTTGAATACGCTGGAGATAAACGGAGAACATGCTTCGCTGAGGTGGGATTTGCATGATATGAACTATCTTGAAATGTATGACCATGCAGATGATGCAATTGTAAGAGGTTGGAAAAGAATCCTGATTACAGATAGTGATCAGCCCTACATGGATAAATGGTGGATACCGGGTACATCTATTGGCTATGAACATTCATTTGTACATCAGGTAGCAGATTTCTTAAAAAGTTTGGAAACAGGAGAGCCATGCCAACCTTCTTTTGAAAATGCATTGATGACCCAAAAAGTTTGTGAAGCGGTCATTAATTCGGCTAATTCCAAAAGCTGGAAAGATACAGGTTTGGTTTAAAAATTTACAACCTGTCCTTTTTTCAATAAAGAATCCCGCTAAACAAGTAGTTTAGCGGGATTCTAATATAAGTATGCCTTTCAGTATCTATTCTGAACGATACCAGCTATACATTTTCTCAATACCTTCTTGAAGGTCTATACTATGTTTCCATCCTAGCCCGTGAAGTTTAGAGACATCCGTCAATTTCTTCATCGTTCCATCTGGTTTATCAGCGTTGAAATTTAAAGAACCTCCAAAACCGACCATGTCTTTAATCGACTCAGCTAGTTCTCGAATAGAAAGATCTATACCGGTACCAATGTTGATATGGGTATTTCTAATTTCTTTCTCTCCGGAAGCGTACGTATCTTCAAAATTTCTGCTTTTCATGATGAAAATACATGCATCCGCCATGTCTTCTGACCAAAGAAATTCACGCATTGGTTTTCCGCTGCCCCAAATCTCTACACTCATCTGTTCACCTGTCTTTTTAACACCGTATTTTTCAAGAATCGTATAGATGTCAGATTCACTGGAGTTTCCATCAACTCCTTCAATTGGGCGTTCGTTCAAATCTTTACGGACATTATCCCAATCTTGAGCTTCCAATGCTCTACCTAAATGCATTTTTCTAATTAGAGCAGGCAGTACATGTGACTTCTCTAAATCAAAATTATCATTAGGACCATAAAGGTTTGTTGGCATTACGGAAATAAAATTTGTTCCGTACTGTAAATTATAGCTTTCACATAATTTAATACCGGCAATCTTTGCAATGGCATAAGGCTCGTTTGTATATTCTAAAGTATCCGTAAGAAGATAATCTTCTTTCATGGGTTGCGGACACTCTTTTGGGTAAATACATGTGCTACCTAAAAACAAAAGCTTTTTTACATTGTTCGCATAACTATGATGAACAACGTTGTTTTGGATCATAAGGTTTGCATAAATGAAATCTGCCCTGTAGGTATTATTGGCTACAATACCGCCCACTTTTGCTGCAGCAAGAAAAACATATTCCGGTTTTTCTTCAGCAAAGAATGAAGCGACTGCGTTAGCATCAGTCAAATCAAGTTCAGAATGGGTTTTTAAAACAAAATTTGAAAACCCATCTGCTTTTAACTTTTTTAGAATGGCGCTACCAACAAGTCCTCTGTGGCCTGCAATATAAATTTTCGCGTCCTTGTTCATGCTATTCAAAATAGTTCATGATACGATAGCCACCATCTTTTAGGTAGGTGTCTTTCTTCATCAATTTTAAATCGCTTTGCATCATATCTTCAACCAAGTTTTTCAAATCATATTTAGGAATCCATCCTAATTTATTATTTGCTTTGCTTGGATCACCAATAAGTAAATCTACTTCAGTTGGTCTAAAGTACCTTGGATCAACAGAAACAACTTCTGTTCCTATTTCTACTTGATAATCAGGGTTACTACAAGAAACTACAGTTCCTTTTTCATCAACACCTTCACCTTTAAATTCAACTTCTATACCTGCATGAGCGAAACTCATTTTTACGAAATCACGAACAGTAGTGGTCTTACCAGTTGCAATTACCCAATCCTCAGCCTCATCTGCCTGAAGAATCATCCACATCATTCTAACGTAATCTTTAGCATGACCCCAGTCTCTTTTTGCATCAAGGTTACCCAAGTAAACTTTATCTTGAAGACCTAATGCAATTCTAGATGCAGCTCTTGTAATCTTACGAGTTACAAAAGTTTCTCCACGAATAGGAGATTCATGGTTGAAAAGTATACCGTTACAAGCGTACATTCCGTATGCTTCGCGATAGTTTACCGTAATCCAATACGCGTACATTTTAGCGACCGCATAAGGACTACGTGGATAAAACGGAGTGGTTTCCGATTGAGGTACTTCCTGTACCTTACCGTATAGCTCAGAAGTTGAAGCCTGATAAATTCTTGTTTTTTTCTCAAGACCTAAAAGACGTACAGCGTCTAGAATACGTAAAGTACCAATACCATCTGCATTAGCAGTATATTCTGGAGTTTCAAAAGAAACCGCTACGTGGCTCATTGCCGCCAAGTTGTAAATTTCGTCTGGTTCTATTTGCTTTATAAGGCGAATGAGGTTGGTACTATCCGTCATATCACCGTAGTGAAGATGAAGGTTTCTCCCTTCAACATGAGGGTCTTGATATAAATGATCAATTCTATCAGTATTAAAAAGAGAAGATCTCCTTTTAAGTCCGTGAACCTGATATCCTTTTTTTAATAAGAATTCCGCCAAGTATGCTCCATCTTGTCCGGTAATTCCTGTAATCAAACATTTTTTCATAATGTTGAGTTCTAATGGTTTTTATTTACTGGCGACAAAGATGTCGATTTAAATTCTTACAAGAGTAATATGAACGTCAAAATTATTTAGAAATGAGGATATTATGATTGTATTGGTTGTAGTTTGAGAATGTCTTATTATGAACGTGGTTTTTGTAAAAAAAAATGAAATAAATATAACTTTATGGTTTTCTAAGAGGTCTTTTACTATTCAAACATCTTAGGGTGGGGATGTTCCCAACCTTCTCTATAACCACGTTGAAGAAGTTTGGTAGCTTCCGGGTCATTCACTACAATTAACTGTTTTTGGTCATAGACCAACGGTCTATTGAGTTCCATGGCCATATTGGCTAGAATACAGCTGGCAGTAGAAATATGGGCTTCTTGAATATTGGCGATGGGCTGTGTTTTGTTTTCAATAGCCGCTAAGAAATCTAGCATATGAGCTCGGGTAGCAGGAGCAGCATGTAATTCAATGTCTTTTTCAGTAAGGTCTTCAGGAAATTTTTCTCTTTCATAAAGTACGTCACCATGTATTTTTTTACCATCGCCATGTGGTATAAAATCATATTTCTTGACATCGCCAGAAAGGGTTCCGTTTTCTCCGTATAACTTAAATGACCAAGGGTATTCTGGGTCCGCAGGAGTTCCCCATGACCTATGGTTCCAAACGCAGTCCAGTTCATCAAATTCAAAGATGGCGGTCTGCGTATCGGCAATATTAGATTTTCCATCCTTTTGAACATAAATGCCACCGGTAGAGCTGATTTTCTTTGGCCACCCCAGATCTAACATCCATCGTACGGTATCTAACATATGAACACACATATCTCCCATAATTCCGTTTCCATACTCCATGAAAGTTCGCCACCATCTTCTGTGGGGCAATCCATCATAAGGTCTTAAAGGAGCAGGACCGGTCCACATATCATAGTCGAAAAAATCAGGAACCGTTTCAATAGGTGGATTGCCATTCGCCCGCATGTGATAATAGCAACAAATTTCAACATGAGAGATTTTGCCCAATAGTCCGGCATCTACAATGTTTTTTTTGGCTTCCACCAAGTGTGGCGTGCTTTTTCGCTGTGTTCCTACTTGAACTACTTTTCCATATTTGTTAGCGGCAGCAATTAATGATTCGCCTTCCATTACATCAACACTTATGGGCTTTTGAAGGTAGAGGTGAGCTCCAGATTTCAATACATCTATTCCTTGAAGTGCATGCCAATGGTCTGGGCTTCCTACCAAAACAATATCTAAATCTTTTTCAGCAAGCATCTTTTTGTAGTTGCCGTAAAGACGGGGTGTTTTTTTAGATTTTTGTCTCAATGCGACTAAATTACCTGCTTCGGTTAGTAATTGTTTATCAACATCACATAAGGATACCACTTCAACATTGGCTACTTGCATGAGGCGAAAAAGGTCGCTTTTACCGTACCAACCCGTTCCTATTAGTCCAACTCTAAGCACCTTATCTTTTGAAGCGAAATCAAAACCATAGGCTCCAAAAGAGGATAACGCCATTAGACTAGAAGTACCTTTTATAAAGTTTCTTCTGCTTAAAACATCTTTTTTTTGGTGCATAGGTCTTTTGTTTGGTTCGCTTTCTAAAGATATTTAAATCATTACAATTATCATCATATTATGGAGGTACTTTAATAAAATGGTATATTTAAAACTTGATTAAAATAATATCGTTTTTATATGAAATCTAGATTTTTTATTGTTGCTTTTTTAATGATAATAGCCTATCAACCTATATGGGCAAAGATTGAGTTGCCTAACATCTTTTCAGATAATATGGTGATACAGCGAAATGAAAAAGTTTTGCTCTGGGGTTGGGCAAATACAGGTGAGGAAATTACAATTCATACCAGTTGGGATAACAAGGAGTACTTGGTAAAAACAACGATTGATGCCAAATGGAAACTTGAGATTGACACGCCAGGGGCTGGCGGACCATATAAAATTAGTTTTAAGGGAAATGAGAACGAGATTGCACTTAAAAATGTGATGTTAGGTGAAGTTTGGTTGGCATCGGGACAGTCAAATATGGAATGGAGTGCAACAACCAACAAGGGTATTGATAATGGCGAAGAAGAAATAGAAAATGCGAACTATCCCAATATTCGGTTTTTTACGGTGCCCAGGCGTACTTCAGATTTTCCACAGGAAAATATTCCTGGGTCTTGGGAGGTGTGTACTCCGGAAACGATGAAGGATTTTAGTGCCGTGGCCTACTTTTTTGCAAGGAGGTTACAAGGCGAACTAGATGTCCCCATTGGTCTAATAGATAATGCATGGGGCGGTTCTCCTGCTGAGGTGTGGACACCTAAATCGGTTTTTGACGCCCATGAGGATTTAAAGCTTTCCGCGGAGGGCCTTGAAGAAACTCCGTGGAGCCCCGTTTCTCCTTCGCAAGTTTACAATGGAATGGTACATGCCATAACTCCTTTTAAAATAGCGGGAACCATCTGGTACCAGGGAGAATCTAATAGGGGAAGAGCCAATATGTACGGCAAACTTTTTTCGGAAATGATACATTCTTGGCGAAATGCGTGGGACTCCCAATTCCCCTTTTATTATGTACAGATCGCACCTTTTAACTATAAGGAGCCGGAAGAAGGGGTTTTAATCAGAGATGTACAGAGACGAGTGATGCAAACCATACCAAATTCCGGAATGGTAGTAGTTAGCGATATTGCCACAATCGATAACATTCACCCTACAAATAAAAAAGATGTAGGTCTTCGTCTGGCAAATTTAGCGCTCAAAGAAACCTATGAAAGTTATGAAGGAGAGGTATATGGCCCCCTTTTTAAGGAAGTAAACCTGCAATGGAAAAAAATTGAAGTGATTTTTGACCACGCAGATGGACTCATGTTTACGGATAAAAAAGAAACTTATTTTGAAATTGCGGGAGCAGATGGGGTGTTTCACCCCGCGAAAGCGAAAATTAAAGAGGATACCGTTATTTTGACTTCCAAAGAGGTGAAAGCGCCCTTAAAAGTAAGGTTTGCATGGGATAATGTTGCAGAGCCAAATCTTTATAATGCTGCAGGTTTACCGGCTTCAGCTTTCATAAGTGAGTAGGCGGTAGACATTTTATCTTTAATTTCAACGCGCGGTATTAGGTTAATACCGTGGAGTAATAAGAGTACTATGATCCTAAGATTTTCAAGACTGATAACCAGTATTTCTATGCTGGCCTTTCTAATTATAATTTCCTGTAAAGAGCAAAAAACGAAGCAAGAAGTGGAAACCTATAAATACACAAATGCCCTTGCCCAAGAGACAAGCCCTTACTTGTTACAACATGCTCACAACCCTGTTAATTGGAGAGCGTGGAGCCAAGAGGCATTGGAAGATGCTAAAAAAGAAAACAAGTTGGTGTTGGTTAGTATTGGGTATTCCTCTTGCCATTGGTGCCACGTCATGGAAGATGAAACATTTGAAAACGAAGAGGTCGCGAAAGTTATGAACGAGAACTTCATTAATATTAAAGTTGATCGTGAAGAACGGCCGGATGTAGATCAAGTATATATGACTGCTCTGCAATTGATTTCTGGTAATGGAGGATGGCCTTTGAATGTGATTACATTACCCAACGGTAAACCACTCTATGGAGGAACGTACCATACTAAAGAACAGTGGGTCCAAGTGTTGACTAAAATAAGCGAGCTTTATAAAAACGACCCCAAAAAGGCCGAAGAATATTCGGATATGGTGGCAGCCGGTATTGCGGAAGCCAACCTAGTGGAGCCAGCAAAAGGGTTTGAATCTATAACCCAGGATGCCGTAAAAATCAGTGTTTTAAATTGGAGTCAGAATTGGGATTTGGAAGAAGGCGGAGAGAAAGGTGTTCAAAAATTTATGATTCCCGCCAATCTAAACTTTTTATTGAATTATGCAGATTTAACAAAGGACGATAAAGCAAAGAAGCATATTAAAACTACACTAGATAAAATGGCCTTGGGGGGCATTTATGATCAGATAGGTGGTGGTTTTTATAGATACAGTACAGATGCCTTTTGGAAAGTACCGCATTTTGAGAAAATGCTTTATGACAATGCTCAAGTACTTAGTCTTTATTCCAAAGCATACACCGTTTTTAAAGACGATGCATATAAAAATGTAGTTTGGGAAACTGTCGATTTTCTGGAAAGGGAAATGAAGGATGAAAATGGTGGGTACCATGCCGCTTTGGATGCGGATAGCGAAGGCGAAGAAGGTAAATTTTATGTATGGAAAGAAGACGAGCTTAAGTCGGTTTTAGGTGATGGTTTTGAACTTTTTGCTTCTTACTACAATATAAATAAAGAAGCGGTTTGGGAGCATGGTAATTATGTTTTACATCGAAAGATCAATGATGCTGAATTCATAAAAGAACATCAGCTTGAACAGAGCAAATTAAATTTCATAAAGTCCGAATGGAATAAAAAATTATTGGAAGCGAGAAGTAAAAGAGTACGCCCACGCAGCGATGATAAGATAATAACATCCTGGAACGCCCTTTTAATTAATGGGCTAGTGGACGCTTATAAAGCTTTTGGGCAAGATGATTTTTTAGAAAAGGCCAAAAGTGTATTCTCTTTCATAAAATCCAATTCTTATCAAAACGGCAAGCTTGTACATACCTTCAAAAAAGGGAGCCAACGTAAGGAAGGTTTTATTGAAGATTATGCATTTATGATAGATGCTTCACTGATGTTATACGGAGTAACTCTAAATACAGATTATCTAAATTTTGCCAAAGAATTGAACGGCATAGTTGAGTCAGAATTTGCGGATGAAACTTCAGGCATGTATCATTATAATGAAGGCAATGACCTTATTGCAAAAATCATTAAAACAAATGATGGCGTACTCCCTTCTCCAAATGCGGTAATGGCTCATAACCTTTTTCAATTGGGCCATTTGGAATATAATACCGATTACATAGAAAAGTCAAAGCGCATGCTTTCTACCATGGTTCCCGCCATAAAAGAAAGTGCGCCAAGCTACTCCAAGTGGAATGCACTTTTATTGAACAATACATATCCCTATTTTGAGATTGCCATAGTAGGTAAGGATGCAGGTATTTTGGTAAAAGCTTTAAACAAAATTCAATTATCAAATGCTTTGGTAGTAGGAAGTAAAATTGAGAGTGATGCTCCCCTTTTTAAAGATCGCTATGTTGATGAGGGTACTTTTATATATGTTTGTCAAAATACCACATGTAAGTTGCCTGTAAAGACTATAGACGAAGCTCTTAAGCAATTGAAAAACTTTTAGTTGCAGAAACGATAGTAAAACCCAGTGTTAAAAAAGTGGTAAACAAACACTTTTTATTTTTAAATTGTGCAAACAAACTAACAGACAACATATGCAGATTAAAGAAAACCCCGAGGAGTATGACGTTATCATTGTTGGCTCTGGGGCAGGTGGCGGTATGGCCACAAAACAGCTGGCAGATGCTGGTCTAAAGGTGGCTGTAGTAGAAGCCGGTCCTTTCTTCGATCCAGCGGACCCCAAGACCATGACTCAATTAAAGAACCCTTATGATTCCCCTCGTCGTGGCGCGGGTACCACGCGTGCCTTTGGGGAGTGGGATATGTCCTATGGCGATTGGAGTGTAGATGGAGAACCTTATACCGTAGAAGAAGGTACCAGTTTTAAATGGTGGCGTTCACGTATGCTTGGTGGGCGTACCAACCATTGGGGAAGAATTTCTCTCCGTTTTGGACCAAAAGATTTTAAAGGAAAAACCCGTGACGGTCACGGTGAGGATTGGCCAATTGGATATGATGATGTAAAGCCGTATTACGATAAAGTTGATAAACTAATTGGAGTATTCGGAACCAATGAAGGTTTGGAGAATGACCCAGATGGCTTTTTCCTTCCACCACCAAAACCAAGATTACATGAACTTTTTTATATAAAAGGAGCCAAGAAATCTGGGATACCCGTAATTCCGGGAAGGCTTTCCATGCTTACCAAGCGAATCAATAATGAACGAGGGGTTTGTTTCTATTGTGGTCAGTGTTCAAGGTCATGCTCCGTGTATGCAGATTTCTCCGCAGGAAGTTGTTTGATATTCCCAGCTCAGAAAAGCGGAGGACAAGTAAAGCTATACGTTAATGCTATGGTACGTGAGGTTACTACCAATGCAGAAGGCAAGGCTACGGGCGTATCTTACATTAACAAAGAAGATAGAAAAGAATACAAGTTAAAAGCTAAGGTGGTTGTACTGGCCGCTTCGGCCTGTAGTTCAGCACGAATTCTTTTAAATAGTAAAAGTAAACAACACCCAAACGGTCTTGGAAATAGCAGTGACCTAGTGGGTAAATATTTGCATGATTCAACAGGTAGTAGTGGTATGGCTTTCGTTCCAGATTTAATGGATCGTGATGTTTCTTATAATGAAGACGGTGTAGGTGGTATGCATGTTTATAGCCCTTGGTGGGGAGATAAAAAGAAACTTGACTTTCCAAGGGGATATCACATTGAAGTTTGGGGAGGAATGGGGCAACCCAACTACGGTTTCGGTTTTGACCAAGACAGTTTCAATAAACTGGTGGGGCAGCCTACTGGTGGTTATGGAGATAAGTTACGTGATGATGTAAAGAGATATTACGGGGCCGTTATAGGTTTCGGTGGTAGAGGAGAGGGTCTTGCGGTAAAGGAAAACTACTGCGAGATAGACCCTACTACGGTAGATGATTACGGAATACCGGTACTAAAGTTCAATTATAAATGGTCCGATATAGAAGTACGTCAGGCAAAACACATGCAGGATACTTTTGAGGAGATTTCGCATAATATGGGCGGAATCTATTTGAACAAACCGGGCAAGGACAAGGACTACGGCCTTCATGCGCCAGGCGAGATTATACATGAAGTAGGAACCACCCGAATGGGTAACGACCCAAAGACTTCGGTAACTAACAAATTCAATCAACTGCATGATGTTGACAATGTTTTTATTGTTGATGCAGGACCGTTTGTATCCCAGGCAGATAAGAACTGTACGTGGACCATCTTGGCTTTATCTTGGAGAGCATCGGATTACATTATTGAACAATTGAAACAACAAAATATCTAATGGGAATGGACAGAAGAAAAAGTATACAGACCATGATATTGGGTGCAGGAGCCAGTGCAATCGCTTTTCACGGATGTAAGACCGAAGGCGGAGAACCTGCAGTACCGGAAACAGCCGTTACCACGGATACCAATTATTTTGGAAGGACGCCCAAAGAATTGGAGCGCATAGAGAAATTGAATGCGGAAGAATTGTTCAATGCGCATGAAATGGAAACTATTGCTGTTCTGAGTACGGTAATCCTTCCTCCTAAAGAACCACATGGAGGCCCATTGGAGGCTAATGTTCCCGAATTTATAGAATTTATAGGAAAAGATATGCCCGATATGCAGAATACATTATTGGGTGGTTTAATGTGGTTGGACCACAAGTCGAACACGGATAACGGAATAGAGTTCAAAGGTGCTACTTTAGAGCAACAGAAGCAGATTCTAGACCAAATTTGTAACCAGGATTTGGAAGTGCCGTTAGATAACCAACCGCTGGAAATTCAATTTTTTGCGTTAATGCGCAATTTGGTGGTTACAGGTTACTATACCTCTAAAGTGGGCTTAGCAGATTTGGGTTACAAGGGCAATTCACCAAACGTTTGGGACGGTGTTCCTGATGATGTTCTCAAGAAACACGGAGTTGCTTATGACCCTGAGTGGATAGCAAAATGCGTGGACCAGAGCAAACGTAATGACATTGCCGAATGGGACGAGAACGGGAATTTACTAACATAGGCAGGCCTAGCTTAGAACAGCTATTGGCTTATAATTAATACATAAGAAAATGAGAAAAATTAATGTTTTTATCGCAACAGCTCTTTTTACGCTATCGCTATCGGCACAAGAAGTAGGTTTGCAACTTTATAGTTTACGTAATCAGTTTAAAACCGATGTACCAGGAACACTGGAGACCATAAAAGGTTGGGGCATTACAAAAATTGAAGGAGGAGAAACGTATGGTTTGTCTCTAGAGGAGTTCAAGAAGTTATTAAAAACCAATAGTCTTGACGTGGTGAGTGTTGGTGCTAAATTTGGTGATTTAGAAAACAACGCACAACAGGTTGTGGAAAATGCAAAAGCATATGGAGCAAAGTATGTAATGTGTGCATGGGTTCCTCATGACGACAATAAGTGGGATTTAGAAGAGACCAAGCATGCTTCTGAAGTATTTAATAAAGCTGGCAAACTTCTAAAAGAGAACGGTATTACATTGGCATATCACCCTCATGGATATGAATTTCGCCCGTATGAAGATGGAACTTTGTTTGATTATATGGTGAAAAACGCCACTGATTACACTTTTGAATTAGATGTTTTTTGGGCACAACACGGAGGAGCAGACCCATTGGCGTTGATGAAGAAGTACAAATCTAAATTCACTTTACTTCACCTTAAGGATATGGAAAAAGGTGTCAAAGGCAATAACACGGGACAGGAAGACCATGAGACAAATGTTGTTTTAGGTCAAGGTCAAGTAGATATTGCAGGAATTGTTGCTGAAGCTAAAGAGTTAGGTATTGAGTATATGTTTATTGAAGATGAATCTTCTAGCGTTGTAGAGCAAGTTCCTCAAAGTTTGAGTTATTTGAAGAGTCTGGATTAATATTTAAGATATTGTATAAACAAAGTCCCCTACCTGAAAAGATAGGGGACTTTGTTTTTGGCGAAGAAGTACAAATAATTTAAAAATGAAAGAAAATTAAACTTTATACATTCCGCGTCATGGAGGAAAGGTTTAGTTAATTATTTGGACAGAATATTACTAGTATGTTTATATAATCGATACTAAAAAATACTTACCTTATGGTCGCTTAAATCAAACAGCTACTTATGTGTTCCCACAGACCAATGAAGTTCTTTGTACTTATTAGCTCACTTGTATTTGTG
The DNA here is from genome assembly GCF_015330165.1 of Zobellia roscoffensis. Lineage (NCBI taxonomy): Bacteria > Pseudomonadati > Bacteroidota > Flavobacteriia > Flavobacteriales > Flavobacteriaceae > Zobellia > Zobellia roscoffensis. The sequence goes on along the minus strand of NZ_JADDXT010000002.1, from coordinate 4,891,222 downwards.
CTAAGTTCGTGTACAAAAAAAGATAATAACAAGAACTATCTGCTAGAAGGCAGCCTAAAAAAATGGCAGCCACTAACTTTAACTTTTAATGGGCCAGAGGTATCGGAAATGGATTCTATAAATCCTTTTTTAGACTATTCCTTACTTGTTAATTTTTCAAATAAAGATACAACTTATACGGTTCACGGCTATTTTGCAACAGATGGTGATGCTGCCAATTCTAGCGCCGAAAATGGAAATAAGTGGCGAGCTAAATTTACTCCTGGTGAAACAGGGAAATGGAAGTTTAAAGCTTATTTGATGGAAGGTGAAAATATAGCCGTTAAACAATTCACTTTACCTAAGAAAAATAAAAGTATTTGGAATGTAAATGGAGAATTTCAGATTCAACCAGTAGACTCAACTGCAAATGGATTTTACCGTACAGGAATGTTGGTTTACGACAACGCGCATTATCTAAAGCAAAGTGAAACGGGAAAACCTTTTTTAAAAAATGGAGTAGGAAGTCCGGAGAATTTTTTAGCCTATTCTGAATTTGATGGTACTTACGATAATGGAGGTCCTGCCACACCAACATTGCATGAAGGTCTTCATGACTATTCGGCCCACGTTGATGATTGGAAAGATTCGGATCCGGTTTGGGGTTTTTACAATGGTAAAGGCATAATAGGGGCACTTAATTACTTGTCCGGAAAGGGAATGAATAGCCTTTATTTTCTTGCGATGAACGAAAATGGAGATGGTAATGATGTATGGCCATGGGTAGCACCCAATGAACAAACACGGTATGACGTGAGTAAATTAGATCAATGGGAAATGGTTTTAACCCATATGGATGAGTTGGGAATGGCCATGAATGTATTTACACAAGAAACGGAGAATGATACCATTTTAAACAAAGGAGAGCTAGGACTCGAAAGAAAACTTTTTTATAAAGAATTAGTAGCTCGTTTTGGTCATCATTTAGGTGTGGTCTGGAATTTAGGAGAAGAAACAAACCGTAGTCCTGAGCAGTTAAAAAGTTATGCCGATTACATTCGTAAAATTGATCCCTATAATCATCCCATTGCCGTTCATAATCATGTTAGGGTTACTGGTGAGCGTAGGGAAGGTAGACCTTTAGACCCTATAAAAGAAACATTTACGCCTATGTTGGGGTATCGTAATTTTGAAGTTCCTTCTTTACAAATGTACGATACTACAGAAGTGCATAAAGAAGTGAAAAAATGGTTGAATTTATCCGTACAGAAGAAGAAGCCGTGGATAGTTTATCTTGATGAAATTGGTCATTGGGATATTGGCGTTACGACAGATACGGCAGCAAATAATAATCATGACATGGTTATGCACAGCAGTCTTTGGGGTAGTTTAATGTCTGGTGCAGCAGGAACTTCGTGGTATTTTGGCGGTAAAGATGTTCCAAATAATGATATTTCGGCAGAGGATTTTAGGGCTCGTGATGCATGGTGGGATATTAGTAACAATGCCAAAAAATTCTTTGAAGACCATTTGCCGTATGAAACAATGCAGAATCATGACGAGTTGGTCAGTAATGATAAAGCATATTGTTTTGCTAAAAAGGATGAAATCTACGTAGTGTATCTACCAAAAAATCAAACCACTGATCTGACTATAGGCGATGGAGCTTTTACGATAGCTTTTTATGACCCTAAAGTAGGAGGTATGTTGTTTGATAAACAGAATGAGGGATGGAAAATTACCAAGCCCAACAGTGTTGAACTGTCTGCTTATAACGGTCAAAAAGAGAAAGATTGGGTTATTGTAATAGCAAGAAAGTAATAACTTGCATAAAACTTGAAAATCAGGTTGCTTACATCTTTATCAGAGATAGGTATTAAATTCATACTCTATCGATAAACTATTTTTATGAGGAATTTTTATAGTGCGATTGTTCTTTTAGTTTTTTTTATTTCGTGTGGTGAAAGTCCCAAGAATAAGAAGGATTTAGAGCAAAAAAAAGAGGTAGTTGTTCAGCAAGTTGATACGGTCGTAAATGAGAAAAGGCCAAAAAAAATATTCCGAACTTTTGATAAACTGACTGATACTACATTTGTGCGTTTAGCTGATTTTAGTGATGGCTTTGGGTATGAATTACGGTATGCCACTAAGAATAATTTTCTAAAAGAAAAAGTTTACGAATGTGCAGAATGTTATACCCGTGTAAAAACGGCAAAGGCATTATTAAAAGTTAATGAAGAGTTTAAAAAGAGTGGTGTACGGATTAAATTTTTTGATTGTTATAGACCAAATTCTGTTCAATATAAAATGTGGAAAATTGTCCCAAATCCTCAGTATGTAGCCAATCCAAAGAAAGGTTCTATTCATAATAAAGGTGGTGCGGTAGATATTACTTTAGAGTCATTGGATGGGGAGGAACTGGATATGGGAACGGATTTTGATTTCTTTGGAAAACGGGCTTACCATGATAATTTTGATCTGCCAAAAGAGATACTGGCTAATAGAAAACTTTTAAAGGAAACGATGGAAAAGTACGGCTTTTGGTCTACCAGAACAGAATGGTGGCATTATAATTTGGATGGAGCGCATAGGTATCCAATTGCTAATTTTAAGTGGAATTGTAACTAATGACAAAATTTAAGATGAATAAATTAATATTTCTTACCGTATTTGCAATGAGTATAAACGCTTTTTCACAAGACGTTATAATGCCGTTATGGCCAAAAGGTAAGATACCTAACCAGATAGTATCTAATGAAAAGGAGGTTCATGAGCAGAAAGACATTTTACGAATAAGTAAAGTACAAGAACCAACAATTGAAGTATACCTACCATCAAAAAAGAATGCCACGGGGCAGGCGGTATTGATTTTTCCTGGAGGAGGATATAGTATTTTGGCTTATGATTGGGAAGGAACCGATATTGCCAAATTTTTGAACAGTAAGGGTATAGCTGGTATTGTGGTTAAATACCGTTTACCATCATCTATTTCTCAGACGAACCAAGAGTATGTACCTTTGATTGATGTACAGCGGGCATTACGAATGGTCCGTAGTAAAGCCGAAGAGTTTCATATTGATGCGACTAAAATTGGTATAATGGGGTTTTCTGCGGGAGGACATTTAGCCTCTACTTTGGGTACCCACTTTGATGAAAAAATATACGACCCAATTGATGAGGTTGATAAGTTAAGCGCAAGACCAGATTTTATGGTATTGTGTTACCCAGTCATTAGTATGAATGAATCTTGGGCCCATAATGGTTCTCAGAATAATTTATTGACTAAAAAGCCAAGGTCAGGTTTGACTGATTATTTCAGTAATGAGAAGCAGGTAAATACTACCACACCTCCTACCTTTTTAGTGCATGCTTCTGATGATAAGGGCGTTCCTGTAGAAAACAGTTTGGTGTTTTACAGGGCGTTGATTAAAAATGAAGTTCCGGCGGCTATGCATATTTTTCCAAAAGGGGGTCATGGTTTTGGTTTGGGGTTAAAAGATAAGTATTTACGAACCTGGCCTGAACTGCTTTTCGGTTGGATGGAGAGTTTAGATTAGTTGGCTCTAGTATTTTTTATAAAAGATAGCAGAATATCTACCTAACTTTTATATTTTTGCAATCCAATTTCGGGATGTAGCGCAGTCCGGTAGCGTACACGGCTGGGGGTCGTGTGGTCGCAGGTTCAAATCCTGTCATCCCGACGAAATTATTTTAAATTATATTCTAACCTCATAGATCATTTGATGTATGAGGTTTTTTGTTTTTAAATAGTTAATTTAAGACATGGATTTATTTACTATTATTAGTGTACTTATGGTCTTGGTGGCGATTTTTGCATACCTCAATTCTCGGTTCTTAAAATTACAGACCACTATAGGAACTATGATTATCTCCATTGCTTTTTCTTTGGCAATATTAGGGTTGTCCAAGTTATTTCCAGAGCTAATCGAACTAGAAAAGAACATAGTGGGTTCCATCAATTTTAAAAAATTATTGATGGATGGACTATTGAGCTTTATGTTATTCGCAGGAGCAGTCCACGTAAATATTAATGAATTGAAATCCCAGAAATGGAAAATAGTTGCTTTTGCAAGTTTAGGCGTGTTGGTTTCCACAGCTTTTGTAGGAAGTATTTTTTTCTGGGTTTTACAGCAACTAGGCATGCCTTTACCTCTTGTACATTGCTTATTATTTGGAGCTCTTATTTCACCAACAGACCCAATATCTGTTTTAGGGATTTTAAAGAAAGTTGGTATTAAAAAATCTATGGAGACTACTATAGTAGGGGAAAGTCTTTTTAATGATGGAGTGGGAGTGGTTATATTTTTGACTTTGTTGCAATTTGCCAATGCCGGGAATTTAGACGGGATTGAACCGCTAAGCATAGCAGAGAATTTTCTGGTGGAAATTGGAGGAGGCCTGCTTTTTGGGTATGTTTTAGGACGTATTGCGCATAGGGCCATTTCAAAAATTAATTCCTACGAAACAGAGGTCCTTATTACCTTAGGCATGGTAATGGGCGGTTATGCTTTGGCGGGGAAAATTGGTGTTTCAGGCCCTATTAGTATGGTTGTAGCCGGACTTTTTATTGGGAACAAAACGTATCGTCAAGAGAAAAAAGAGACCACTGTAGATTATGTAGATAAATTTTGGCAGCTAATAGATATTTTAACTAATGCAGTGCTATTTGTTTTGATAGGTTTGGAAATAGTGTTAATTCCATTTACACAACAACTAATACTAGTTGGCATTTTGGCAGCTATTGTAGTTATAGTATCACGTTATTTATCTGTTAGTGCTTTAGTAATATTATTAAGAAAATGGTTGTCCTTTGATTCTAAAACATCTTTATTGATGACATGGGGTGGACTAAGGGGAGGAATATCAATAGCTATGGCTCTATCCTTACCGGTAGATGTTTCATGGGATTATATTGTACCAGTAACATATTTGGTGGTGATTTTTTCTATTATTGTACAGGGTTTGACTTTAGAGAAAGTAATTGTTCGTATAACAAAATAACCCTGGTTAGATTTCATAAATTGTTTAGCAAAAATCACAATTAGGAATTCTATTCTTTATCATTATTTTTAAAGTAAAATATGTCTGCAAATTTTTTTGTTGTTCTTCCTTTTCTTCTGTTGGTTACATTAATTGTTTGGCGAATTTGGTTCTATAAAAAAGAGATTGATTTAAAAGGTTTTACCCAAGATTGGCGAGATATACTGAATAAGAAAGTATCTTTTTATGCTGATTTGCCTCTTACGGATAAGTTTCGTTTTGAGGAGGAAATATTATATTTTTTTGATGATGTTACTATCACAGGTGTGAAGATTGAAATTAATGACCTAGATCGTTTATTAGTAGCTGCTAGTGCTGTCATACCTCTTTTCGGTTTCCCTGAATTACGCTACCGAAACATTAATGAAGTATTGCTTTATAAAGGTAGTTTTAATGAAGATAACCAGACGGAAGGAGAAGGACGTAATATTTTGGGTAAGGTGGGATCGGGAAATATGAATCGCCTGATGATTTTATCACTACCTGCACTTCGCGCGGGGTTTGAAAACGAAAACTCTAAATCTAATGTGGGCATTCATGAATTTGTTCATTTAATAGATAAGGCAGATGGTGCGGTAGACGGTATTCCTGAAAGTTTAATGCAAAAACAGTACGTTGCTCCTTGGTTAAAATTAATGCACAAAGAGATTGATAATATTAGAGAAAGAGAATCGGACATTAATCCTTATGGGGCTACCAATGAAGTAGAGTTTTTGAGTGTAGCTAGTGAGTATTTTTTTAACAACCCTAAGACCTTTCAAAAAAAGCACCCGGAACTTTATGACTTAATGAAGAAAATGTATCGGTTTACTCGATAATCGAGATTAAATGCTCCGAGGCTTGCCTCGAAATTAAGGTGTATTCCTTTTAATGTCTCGCGGGCTAGCCCCGAGGTAGTTTACTTCTTAATTTATAATTCCTATAGACGGGAACGTATAAAGTTGATTTTCAATATTTATATTTATAGTTCAAAGAAGATATATTAGTATGAAAACCACCAAACCACCATTAAATCAATACCTTTTTATTACACTTATTTTAATAAGTATTCTTCTCACGAGTTGTCAAACAAAAACTAAAAAAAACGAAAAAGAAGTTGCATTTTCTTCAGAAATAGAATTGCCCAAACGTCCTAATATTTTGTGGTTGGTTACGGAAGATATGGGTCCGTACATACCTTCTTTTGGAGACTCAACAATTGTAACACCTAATCTAAGTCGCCTAGCTAAAGAAGGTGTTGTATATCCTAATATGTATTCAATTTCTGGGGTTTGTGCCCCAAGTAGAGCAGCTATTACTACAGGAATGTATCCGTCTAGTATTGGAGCTAGTCATATGCGGACTACATCCTATACAGAGGAGACAGGTTTGCCATCTTACGGGGCGGTTCCTCCAGCAGAGGTTCGGATGGTTAGTGAGTTACTTCGTATAAATGGATACTACTGTACGAATAATGATAAAGAAGATTATCAATTTAAAGCTCCCAAAACGGCTTGGGATGAAAGTAGTCCTTACGCACATTGGCGAAATAAGGGTGAGGATCAGCCTTTCTTTTCAGTGTTCAATTTTACTGATACGCATGAATCCGGGTTATTTGAGCCTTATGGATTTAAACATATAGAAACAAGGCATTATCAATCAGGGAATAGAGATTATATTTGGGATTCGGGTAGGATGTCTGAAGAAGAAACTCCAGAACACTTGTCTAAAGACACGAAGTTTAATATTCCTCCGTATTTGCCGGATACGCCCAAGGTGCGTCGCGATATGTGGAAGATGTACAACAACATTGCAGAAATGGATAGGCAAGTTGGTGCGGTGTTAAAACAGTTGGAGGAAGATGGACTTTTAGAAAGTACCATTATCTTTTTCTATGGTGATCATGGAGGACCATTACCAAGGGAAAAACGTTTGGTTTATGATTCTGGATTAAATACACCTATGATTATAAGGTTTCCCGACAAACAGCATTCAGAAACTATAGATAAAGAACTGCTAAGTTTTGTGGATTTTGCGCCAACTTTACTGTCTTTAATAGGAATTGAACCGCCTAGTTATTTACAAGGTCAGGCTTTTTTAGGAGAATATAAGGCGAAAAAGGAACGTGAATATATCCATGGAGCAGCAGACCGTTTTGATGGATTTACGGACGCCATCCGTGCGGTACGCGATGGTCAATTTAAATATATAAGAAACTATAGACCTGATCAAGGTTATTACTTGCCTGTTGAATACCGGGAAAGGATTCCCACCATGCAAGAATTATTGCGATTACGGGATGAAGGAAATTTAGATAGTATTCAAGCCCTTTGGTTTAGAGAGCAAAAAGATGCTGAAGAATTATATGACTGTAAGACCGATCCGTACGAAGTGAACAATTTGGCAAAAGACCCTATTTATAAAAATAAGCTGGAAGAATTACGAATAGAAATGGACCAATGGCTCGCAATAATAGAAGATGAACCTAATCTTCCAGAAAGAGATTTGATTGCCAAATTATGGAAAGGTAAAGAAAACCAACCTGTAACAGCAGACCCGCAGATTGCAAATTCGAGTAATGAAATTACCCTTAAGTGTTCTACAAATGGAGCTTCATTAGGGTACAAAATTATAGACGCAGATGGAACTATCCCAAAAGTATGGTCCGTTTACCTAAAACCATTTAAAATTCCAGAAGGAAACAAAGTAATTGCGCAGGCCTATAGAATTGGTTTTGAGCCTAGTAAAGTGGTGGAGTAGGGAGAACATGGTACGGATAATATCTAGTCTTGAATGTATTGAGCTATCCATCATAATTTCTATCTGGCCGCTATTTTTTTGTAACCGTAAGTGAATCTGGTTTGATAAATCTTGTCAATCAGATTCGTAATATTTGAATTAGGGGATGATATTGGTGTATATCCTATAATGAAGTCCTTTTAAAACAACTGTTGGGAGTTACATGAATTTCTATAGATTTTCAAGTGCTAGGTGAAACAGCGGCCCGCTTGATTATGGGTAAGAAAAAATAGAAGGTAAAAAACCCATTTCACTTTATAGATAGGAATTCTATTTAATGAAATAGGTTTTAAATACTTTAAATAAATGTGTTTGGTGAAAGAATAATTATAAGTAACCTAAATACTCGATTTTGTCTAAATTTTTGTGAGTTTTTTGTTCATAGAGCTCATAGATTAAACCGTCTTTTAGTCCCACTTTGGGTACAAGAATTTGATCACTTGCCATTTCTTTTAGTACCCTCAAATAAATTTCGGAAGCAGGAATAATAACATCTGCGCGATCCGGATTCATTTTTAGAATGGACATTCGTTGCTCATATGTAAACTCGTTTACATATGCTCTTAACGCTTTCAATTCGGCAAAAGATATAGCCATATTAGAGGCTTTGTTGGCCAATCCGTAGAGTTTGTTAATATTTCCTCCGGTACCAATACCTACTATGTTTTTGGACTTGTAAAAGCTAGTAGAATGTATCCATTCTTTCATAGAAAGAAAAACGGCCGCACGTTCTTTAGTGGTTAACTGGCGGACCGATCCTATTTTAAAAGACCTACTTTGTAAAAGTTTTCCTCCTTCAAGTAAATTTAGTTCGGTACTACCACCACCCACATCAATATGCACGTATTTTCTATTTTGTAAAGTTGGTTTTATGGCTTTATTAAGAATAGTAGCTTCCTTCTTTCCGGTAATGATATTGATTTTCATTCCCACTTCTTTCATAATATGGCTACTAACTTCCTTTCCGTTGCTAGCTTCCCTCATGGCAGATGTAGCTACCGCGTAGTAATCTTCAACCTCATATAAATCAATGAGATGTTTAAAGGTGCTCATGAGCTTAATGAACTTTTCTTTTGTTGGTTCGGATATTTTTCCTTGAGAAAATACATCGTGACCTAAGCGTAAAGGGAAACGTAATAATTGTAGATTCTTAAAGCTGATTAAATCGGCTTCTTCATATACTTTTATGACTTGGAGCCGTATAGCGTTGGACCCTATATCTATTGATGCTAATTTCATATAGTTGTGTTTTATTTTTATGTCTTTTCCTAAACCATTAGACTAAACGGAATACAACAAGATGGTTTCTTAAAAGTACCTACTTACATTGAACATAGTTTAATAATTACAAATATGCAGAATCTAAAACATCCGTTTCTAAAATGTTCAACACTTTTTTGGAAGTTCAAGTACATATGGGACAGCCAATGAAAATGGAGGTTAGAAATATACGATTAAAGAATTTGTAGACGGTTTGTATTTTGTTTAAAATTATTGATCAATTAAGTCTCAGTTTTCCGTGAATTTGTAAATTCACGGAAATAGAGAATCTAAATTATCTTTAGGAAGATAAAAGAAACAAGAACAATGAGTGAATTACAAGATTTTCAAAAATTAGTAATAGCTAATGCTTCGCAAGTTAAAGGGTTAACCATAGGAGATAAGGCTCCTGACTTTACTTTGCCCAATGCAATGGGTAATGATGTTTCACTTTCTGAAATGCTTAAAACAGGTATTGTAATTATCAAATTCTACCGTGGTGAATGGTGTCCTATTTGCAATCTAGATTTAAGGGAAGTTCAAAATAACCTATCTGAAATAAAATCATTTGGGGCATCTTTTTTGGCAATAAGCCCACAAAAACCAGATGATGCATTAACAGCAAAGGAAAAGAATAACTTAGATTTTGAAGTTTTAAGTGATGCTTCTCAAAAAGTGATAAAAGCCTATAATCTTCAGTTTGATCCAGGAGAAGACTATCATAGCCGCAGAGACTTAACCCTTCTAAATGGAAATGGATTAAAAACCCTGCCCGTTCCAGCTACTTTTATAATCAATACGAGTCAAATAATTGAAGCCGCACATGTTGAAGCTAATTATACGGAAAGAATGGGTGTGTCTGAGATTTTAGAGACTCTTAAAGTATTGGTTAAAAAATCGTAGAATCATCAACTAGAATTAGTCGCATCAATTTGCAGGATAGAACAGGGTTTCAGAAGTCTATATACCGCAAATTTTAGAAATGTTTTAACCACTTAGTTTAATCTAAAAACCTAATTTAATTAGCTTACAGATAACCTGTGTATTTCTGTAATTTATTGTTCTGACTCTTTAGTTCTTCAATTTTAAACATTGTTATTGCCCACAGAGTATATTTTAGATTGCCCTTTACCTTCAAATTAACATTTGCATATAGCTACATAGAGGTGTTTTTTATTAACTTAACTTTTTTACAGTTAAGACATCTGTTCATATGCTGTTACTGTTTAGGGTTATTGACCAAACTTGAAACATGAAATCCGCGATACTCTTTATGAGAAAACTATTAGTATTGTATGTATGCCTTTTAAGCATATTAAATTGGCATGCTACCGCTCAAGAAATAAAGCAAAAATTAGATTTTTATAAGATTAAAGATGGTATATCTCAGGTAGGTGTACATACCATTACTCAAGATAAAGATGGTTTTGTTTGGATAGGCACCCATGGTTCGGGTGTTTATAGGTATGATGGAATGGATTATGTGTCGTATAAACCCAAAGATTATAAAAGCAAGACACTTACTAGTAACTTTGTGTACTGTAGTTATTTAGATGCTAAAAATAGGTTTTGGGTAGGTACAAATATAGGTCTTGCGCTCTATGATCGTGAAAATGATGAGTTTCGTCATATTCCTTTGGTAAATAAGGATAATATAAATCAAGGAAATATTGGTATAATAAGCCTGCAGGGAGATGGTAATGGAAACCTATATATGGGTACCGGAGAACAGGGTGTGTTTTTAATGGACTTAGATACGCTTATCCTTGAAAGGTTGCCGTTCAATAACCCTAGACCCGATAATTATCTTGCGGTTTCTGAAATAAAAATAACTGACCTTGGTACCATTTATGCAGCAACTAGTAGTGGTCTTTTAGAGGTAGATTCAAAAAATAAACGTGTTGATTTTGCCTTGTTTAGAGATGGGAACAGAGCACGTACCATTACTGCAGGTCTTCAATCGTTATTTATTGATACGGATGGAACTATATGGGCGGGATCTATTTCAAATGGAATTTACAAAGTAAAATTATCCAGTGAAAACCAAACGCCTACAGTTGAGAATTTTAAGGTCACAAGAAAAAACATCTTTGCTATTGCAGAATCTGCTGATGGCGAAATTTTACTTGGAACAGAGAATGACGGGCTCTACAATTTAAATAAAAATGGAGAAGTTGTTCGGCACTCTCTCTTTGACAAGAATGATGAGAAAAGTATTTTATCCAATTCCGTATGGTCATTATATCTCGATAAGGACTCAAGAATGTGGGTGGGTTTCTACAACAGAGGTATTGTGGTGTATGATAAATTTTACAATAAGTTTAGTGAAATTCAGAGTGTATATAATAAGCCAAATTCTTTGCAGATTAGTTCGGTTACGGCTATTGTTGAAGATGACCAAAATAGGATGTGGATAGCCATGGAAGGCGGAGGAATTGATGTCTGGGAAAGGTCAACCAACACTTTTACTCATATAAATACGGGTGATAGTTCTGAATATAATGGATTGACCAGTGATTATATTCAGACCTTGTTCATTGATAGTCAGTTTAATATTTGGGTAGGAAGTTGGGACCAAGGCTTGTTTTTTTTAAAGAAAGGTTCAAAACAATTCATCAATTATAAATTTCCGATTCTAAGCGATAGAAAAGGGTCTAGAGCTATCATGAGTTTCACGGAAGATGCAAAGGGCACAGTTTGGATCGGAACATTCAACCAGGGGTTATATTCTTTTCAGTTGAATGATGTAAGTGCCGCGAACTTTACGGATTCGTCTTTTGTATCACATCAATTGGTAAACAACTACATCAACAAGGTTGTGGTAGACAGGGAAAAAACAGTTTGGGTTGCAACTACCAACGGTCTGATAAAAATGAGAAAGGATAGCAGTGGTGCATACGAAGCCATTCTTATGAACCATTTTTTGCAGGACGACCCATCTATCAGTTCAAACCATTATGATATTGTATCGTTGTTTATTGATGATGATATATTATGGGCAGGCACTAGAGGCTTAGGCTTATTAAGGTTCGACACAGGAGAAAATACAGCTCTTTGGTATGGTCAATCCAACGGGTTAACCATGCCCAATATAATAGGCATAACAAATGACTCAAAAGGTAATTTATGGTTAGATGGTAATTCAGGCATAGTTATGTTTAATACAGCTACTAAAGAGTTTACCAATTATACCAAGAGAGATGGTCTTGTTTCCTATGATTATAACAAGAATGCCGTATACAAAGACAATAAAGGCAGATTGTATTTTGGAGGAAATGAGGGAGTTGATTATTTTAATCCGGATAACATCAATATTTTAGAAACACCGCCTTCGGTATATTTAAAAAACTTTAAACTGTTTAATGAAACCGTACTGCCGGACAATGATGACTCTCCTTTACACAAAGCATTTTCTCAAACCGACAGCCTTACGTTAAACAGTGAACAGTCTGTATTTACAATAGAATATTCAGGAATAAGTTTTACAAGGCCGGAAGAGAATCAATACGCATATTATCTAGATGGTTATGAAGAAGATTGGAATTATGTAGATGAAGCCCGTAGTGCAACCTATACAAACCTAGACGCGGGCCATTATATTTTTAAAGTGAAAGCGGCCAATAATGATGGTGTGTGGAGCAAGACCCCGGTAACCCTTCACATAGAAATCTTACCTCCTTGGTGGAGGAATAATTGGGCCTTGTTCGTTTATTTTCTAATTATTCTAGGATTTCTGAGTTTGTTGCGAAGGTTTGAGAAAAAACGAATTATAGATAAGCAGCAAGTTGAAAATGAACGGCAAAAAAGGGTTAGGGAAGAAGAGCTGCATAAAGAAAGAATACAATTCTTTACCAATGTAGCTCATGAATTTAGTTCTCCACTTACATTGATATTAAATCCGATAAAGGATATTTTGAGTGAGAAAGATGATAATTATTCAAACCGCCTAAGGCTAAAACATTTAACAATATATAAAAACACGGAACGCTTAATACGTTTAATAAACGAGTTACTGGATTTTAGTAAACTAGAGTCGGATAAGATTAAAGTTCAAGCAAGCAGGCTGAATATAGTTCCGTTCATAAAAGAGGTATCAAACCATTTTAAAGAAGAAGCACTTTCTAATCATATTGATTTGACAGTGAATACAGAAAATGAGGTGATATGGGTATGGGCGGATGAAGGAATGCTGGAAAAAATTGTTTTTAATTTACTATCTAATGCATTTAAAGTAACCCCTGACGGCGGAAAAATAGTAGTAGAGATAAAAGAAACTGACAATGGTATAGAATTTAAGGTAGCAGATACCGGTCCTGGATTAAAAGAAGGAGAGCTAGAGAAACTTTTTGAAAGGTTTTATCAAGGAGAACCTCTAAACAAAGGATATTATAGCGGAGCAGGAATTGGGTTGGAGCTCGTTCATAGTTTTGTAAAACTTCATAAGGGTAGTGTAGATGTAAAAAGTAAATTAGGTGAAGGGTCAACTTTTAGCGTAATTCTACCCGCTGGTAAGAATCATTTTAAAGCGTCCGAAATTAGTATTACAAACGGAAAGTTGTCATCAATAAAACCAGACCTTGTAAAAGCTACTAATGCGCAAGAATCTATATTTCCAACTAGAACGGAAAGAAAGGCAAAAACTCTATTAATTGTAGAAGATGATACAGAGCTAAGAAATTATTTAAAGAATGAGTTTAAAGGAGAGTATAAGGTTGTGGTGTCCAAAAATGGTGCCGATGGCTTAAAATTGGCACAGGAAATACTTCCGGATGTAATTATTACAGATGTAATAATGCCAGAAATGAACGGATACGATTTTTGTGAGGCCATAAGATCAGACATTAAAACCAGTCATATTCCAGTAATGATGCTTACGGCAAATGCGAAGATAGACGATAGAATTTCTGGGATAGAAAAAGGCGCAGACGTGTATTTAGTAAAGCCTTTTGATATGAAATTGGTAAGACATCATCTTAGTCAGCTTATTCATAGCAGAGAAGTGATTTATAAAAAGTACTTCAAATCTATGGGAGAGATTCAAGATGATGCCAGTATAACTTCCTTGGACAAAGCATTTATAGAAAAAGCCATTAATTATATTCATGAAAATATTACAAGTCCTTCCCTAGGGGTAGAATCTTTAGCTTCTCATTTAAACCTTAGTAGGAGTCAGTTGTATAGGAAAACAAAGGCACTTACCAATCAGACAGCAAATGAATTTATTAGGAACCAAAGGTTACAGAAAGCGAAGACGCTTCTAGAAAATGGGAATTCAGATTTGAACGATATTTGTAACCTTGTTGGTTTTTCATCTACTTCCTACTTCACACAAAGGTTTAAGGATTATTTTGGGGTTTCCCCAGCAGAAATAAAGCAGGAAAACGTTTAATAATCATTAGGAAGTCGCCTTAATTTACTTAGTTAAGAGTTAGGGTGTTTTCAGGTGCTTTTAAGTTATTGATTATTAAAATTTTGGCTTTTGTGTTCTTCTATTTTAACTTTTTGTTAGGTCCAACTGTCTTCTCCCTTTCTCCGGTTATATTTCTTAAAATAGCAAAGAAGAATGAGGTTGAATTGAGATATTGCTGTGCTACTAAATCAGGATTCAGTCTCAATAAGTGGTTATTTTTTAACAAAAACACATATTGATCATCTTATTTTTAGGAAATAGTGATCATAAACAGCCTACCTAACAATTCTATAAAATCACGAATGTTGCATAATTTTTCACAAATGTTGCGATCTGCATCAAATGAATAAAATTCGCAACAAATGAGAGTTAAGCGGCATCATTCCTGTTTTTGTTTATTTGATTTTTTTTTAACATTTACAACTCCAAATTCATAATTAACCAAAGTCGAAAATGGCATGTTCTAAATTTCACGGAATAGTCATGCATTTAAAACCCGTTTTAGGCTTAACGCTAACATCATGTTATTGTAATATTTATGGTTTGGAGAAGAGGAGTGATTGCTACATTCCTTTTTAATAAAGAGCATTTTTAAAAAATATCAACCCACACTACCGCGGTATGAAAAAACGGATTCCTTGTACAAAACAGTCTATATTGTGTTTTGATTTTTATATGAAAATCAAACTTCTGGTAATGGTTGTTTTGTTTTTCCCTATTGCACTTATAGCAAATGATCTTCCACAAGACCTTATAACAGTAACTGGAACAATTACCGAAGAAGATACAGGACAACCGATTATAGGTGCCAGTGTACTTTTACAAGGCACCACCAAAGGGGTTATGACCGATTTTGATGGTAACTATTCTATAGATGTTCCTGAGGATGGTACGTTAATAATCAGTTATATTGGTTACGCCAAGCAAATCATTAAGGTGGCGTCTCGAACCGGAATAGATGTGGTTATGGCATCAGAGGCTTCTGAGTTAGATGAGGTTATTGTGGTTGGTTATGGTACGCAAACCAAAGAAAGTGTAGTTGGCTCCATTGCGCAAGTTTCTGGTGCTGATCTTATGCAATCAGGTGGTGTGTCTACTGTTGGTCAGGCATTGACCGGTCGTTTGCCTGGTGTAACCACGGTGTCATCAACAGGCCGTCCGGGAGAAGAATCACCTCAGATATTCATTCGTGGGCAAAGTTCTTGGAACGGTGGAGGTCAACCGCTAATCTTGGTAGATGGTATAGAGCGTAGTATGAACGATATAGACTCTGGAGATATAGAAAGTCTATCCGTTTTAAAAGATGCTTCTGCAACGGCGGTGTATGGGGTAAAGGGTGCAAATGGAGTTATCCTTATCACAACAAAAAGGGGTAGACAAGGAAAGGCGCAACTATCGCTTACTGCAAGTTCAGCTATAAAAACACTTTCTAGAATCCCGGATAAATATGACTCTTACAACAGTTTGGTCGTTGCTAATGAAGCCATTGAGCGAACGGTGCCGGTGCGTGAAGAAGCATGGCGAAGTTATACGCCCGTGGATATCTTGGAGAAATACCGTAATCCTGCAAATGATTTAGAGCGGAGTATTTATCCAGATGTTGATTGGGTAGATGCCATGCAAAAAGATTTTGCCACTGATTATAGAGTAAACTTATCTGTTGCCGGTGGAACAAAATCAGTAAAATATTTTGGAGCTCTTTCCTATCAACACGTAGGTGATATTTTTGATGCGGGAGGTTTTGATAACGGAAGGGATTATAAAACAAACTTTAACTATAACCGTTTTAATTACAGAAGTAATATTGACTTTGATATTACGCCAACCACACGTTTATCGGTCAATCTTTCTGGTTACTACGGTTTACAAAATACAAACCAAGCGGATCCCCAATTACTATATAGTAGTATCTACTCGTTAGCGCCTAACTTATATACGCCTATTTATGAAGATGGTACCTACGGCAGGGCTATTACAGAGAATTTTGAATTGAGTAACCCTGCCGTAATACTAACCGCAAAGGGGTTTACTAAAAATCATAGAGTTCAAGTCAATAGTGACTTTATATTGGACCAAAAATTAGATTTTCTTTTAAAAGGTCTAAGCTTCACGGGGCGCTTGTCCTATGATAACAATTTTAGGGGAGAAGGCGGAATTGTAGAAGATAACCCAGGCGGATTGGATAACGTGGTTTATAAAATCTATGATCAAGATGGCACCGAGCAAATTGTTTCTCCAGTGGGTACAAATCAGTTTGACTTTGTTTTGAATCCTTGGGAACAGAACGGTCTTGCCATTCAAGACTGGGAAACTAGTAGACGTCTTTTCTATCAACTTTCCTTTAACTATAATAGAACTTTTGCCGAAAAGCATAATACTACGGTGTTAATGTTAATGAACAGGGAAGAGTATGCCATTGGTAGTATGTTTCCTAGATATCGTGAAGATTGGGTTGCTCGGGCAACATATAACTATGATAGTCGATATTTTATTGATGTAAACGGAGCTTATAACGGATCTGAGAAATATGGCCCTGGTTATAAATTCGAATTGTTTCCGTCAGTTGCATTAGGTTGGATGTTGAGTAACGAACCTTTTATGGAGTCGGTTTCCTGGTTGGATAAGTTTAAGATAAGAGGTTCCTATGGTGTTGTAGGAGATGATAGTGCTGGTGAAAGATGGGCTTACCTCTCACAATGGTCCAGTGGTGGTACGGCATTCCTAAATAACGTTAATCCATACGGTAATCAATCCCCGTATACTTTCCGCTCAGAGGATATTATCGGTAATCCTAATCTACAGTGGGAAACCTCGGAGAAAGCCAATATAGGTTTTGAATTATCCGTACTTAAAAATAGCCTTTCTCTAGAAGTGGATGTTTTTAAGGAAGATCGACATGACATCATCGTACCTGCCGATTCCCGTAGTGTTCCCAGTTTCTTTGGCTTCCAACCAGCAGATTTTAATATTGGGGAAACTACGGTAGAGGGAATTGAAATTTCATTGGATTATAAAAAGCAATTGACCCAAAATTGGGATGTCTGGTCAAATTTCGCTTTTACCAAAGCAAAGGATGAAATTATCTTTAAAGAAGATCCTTTATTAAAGCCCAGTTATCAAAAAGAAGAAGGTTTTGCAATTGGCCAGCCAAGAGTGAATATTAGGGGAGATATCTTAACATCTTGGGATGATGTGTATGGAGCAACCCCACAAGAGAATAGCCAGGAAACAAGAAGACCAGGGTATTATGATGAAATTGACTTTAATGGCGATGGGGTGATAAATGCAGATGATGCAGTGCCTTTTGGTTATACGGTAAGACCGCAAAACACCTATAATTTAACGCTGGGCACGGGATATAAGAACTTATCGTTTATGGTGCAGTTTTACGGGGTAAGCAATGCAACCAAAAACTATACGGATAGAACCTTTATGCTCGAAACCCCGTTATTCTTTGAAGAGAAATCTGATTATTGGAGTGTAGATAATCCAGATGGAGAAGAAGTGCTTCCGGCCTGGCTTGGAACTGGTGGTGGCACGGACCCGTATCGAAACTGGTACGATGCCTCTTTTGTGAGACTCAAAAATATAGAATTGGCCTATACCTTTAAAGCGAAAAATGGAAGTAATTATAGGGTTTACGTGAGTGGTAATGATTTGGCCTTCTGGTCAGATCTACCAGATGACAGGCAAGATAACACGGGGCCAACGGCATCGGAATATCGTGGTGACTACCCTACGTTCAAAAGATACAACATAGGTCTAAACATTAACTTTTAATATAGTAAACAATGCGTAAGATATTCAAACTGATATTTGGAATATGTTTTCTGGGAATATTCGCCTCTTGTGAAGATTACCTAGATAAATCCATAGAGACAGAGCTAACGGAAGAGGAAGTGTTTAAAAATTTTGATAGCGCTCAAGGTTTCGTGGAAGAAATGTATGCCATGATCGTAGATTACAGCACGGCGGCACACTGGCAACATTTTCACTGTTATGCAGAAGATGCAGTTGGTATTGATACATGGCAATTTGACTATGCCATAGACGAAGGACGGTACTGGGAATGGCAAAGAAGCGGTCCGGGAAGCATGTTTGACGGAAATACCAATACAAGTGCGGAATTACCTTTTGATAGGGCCAAGTTATGGCCAAGTAGTTGGGCCGGTCTTAGAAAATCAAATATTGTTATTGCCGATGCAGATAGTTTAATGACTGATGCCACGCAAATAGAGAAGGATGTGGTTTTAGGACAGGCTCACTTTTTTAGAGCGTTCTTTCATCATGAAATCATGAAGTTCTGGGGAAGCATTCCATACATTGATCGTGTGTTGGATGATGATTGGAAGATAGAAAGACCGGCAGATTGGTCGGAAACGGCACTAAAAATAGATGAAGATTTTCAAAAGGCCGTTGATTTACTTCCTGTTGATTGGGATGACCCAGACTTTGAGCCAGGCTTAAAATCAAGGGGAGAGAATATGTTCAGGCTCACTAAGGGTGCAGCGTTGTCTTTAAAAGCAAAGAATCTGTTATATGCGGCAAGTCCTTTAATGCAAAATAGCGCTAGTACGTATGATTATGATACAGAGTTGGCAAAACGCGCGGCGGATACGTTTGCCGAGGTATTAAAAATGTCTAGATATAGTCTAACGCCTTGGGATGAATATGAGAGTGTTTTCTATTCTACTCAAGGTAGATACCCATATTCCTCAGAATATATTTTTAGTCAAGCAGGGTCTGTGGGCTGGTTCCAAAATTTCCTGTCCACTAACTGGCAACTTGGGGCTATTGGTCAGAACAACCTAGCTTCATTCCCAACACACAATTACATTCAGGACAATTTTGGTATGAGTGACGGTTTGTCTATTGAGGATAGTCCGCTTTATGACCCTGCGAACCCTTGGGAGAATAGAGACCCTAGACTTTATAAATGGCTTGTTATAGATGGTGACCAAATGGTAGAAAATCTAGGTGCAGCTACAGGTGAAAATGAGGTACATCGGTACGCTCAATTCTATAAGGATGGTGCTCACCGTTACCCGAATAAAGGAAATGGCTCAAGAACGGGTTATGTAGCCAAAAAATGGTTCCCGGTTGGCTTCAACAATTTTGACAATCAAGGGGTTTTCGCATGGCGATTGCATGTACGGTTAACCGATGTATATCTCATGTATGCCGAGGCTGCTCTAGTTGCTTACGGAATTAATGGAAAACCGGCAGATTTTGATTTATCGGCGTTAGACGCTATTAATAAAATTAGGGAAAGAGCCGTACCGGACGGTAGTTTAAATGTAAAACCTGAATATCTAACAAGTGATACTGCATTTATGGACGAAATACGTCGCGAGCGTGCTGTAGAATTGTCGTATGAATCGCACCGTTGGATGGATATTAGAAGATGGAAGCTGGGTACTCAAGAAAAATATAAGCTTAAAACAGAGATAATTTTTGACCGTAATGCAGAAGGCAAACCTATAAATTTTGTCGAAAGGGTTCTAAGGACCAAAGTCTTTGAAGACAAGCACTATTGGCTGCCTTTCCCTAAAAATGATACTGAAATATATGAAGGTTTCCCACAAAACCCAGGTTGGTAATTAAAACTGTTTATACCACTAGTCAATAACCATACTTTATGATACAATTGAATATACTTACAAAACTTCTGCTCGGTGGATGCCTCTGTATGCTGTGCTGTCTATCGGTAACGGCACAAACTATAGATTCGACCAGTACGGTGGTTTTAGAGAACCAACCGGATGAGTTAGAGTCTAATTTGCAAGAAGAAGTACACTTAGGGTTCCAAACAACTACAAAACATGATATTATCGGTTCTTCCTCAACTGTTAAACCTGGTGATTTTCTAAAATTTGATACTACCCAATGGGTGCGTGATGCCTTAGGTGGTAGATTAACCGGATTAAGAGGAGGCAGCAGTATTCGCGGGCTGGGGGAAGCTTTAATAGTAGTAGATGGTATTCCTGGCCGTAGTATAGACCTTTTAAATATGGAAGAGATTGAGGAAATTACTATTTTAAAAGATGCTAACGTTTCCGCTCTCTATGGTGCAATGGCGCGTAATGGTGTTATAGTGGTAACGACCAAACGTGGTTCTACTGAAACACAATTTAATATTAGTGCCAGTACCGGGGTAAGATTACCTATTAGTATGCCCAATTATTTGAACTCGGCAGACTACATGGAGTATTTCAATGAAGCACGTGCCAATGATGGTTTAGGTGAAATATATAGTACTGAACAAATACAAAACCACAGAAGTGGTATCAACCCATACAGGTATCCAAATGTGGATTTTTATAATGACGGAAACTTTAATCCTCTTACACCATATTCAAATGTAACAGCGGATTTTTCGGGGGGTTCTGACAATACCAAATTTTATATTAACCTAGGTTTTAAATCTGATGGTAGTTTTCAATCGGTAAGCGAAGAAAATGATAAAGGGGCCAAACGGTTCAATGTTCGTGGTAATATAGATTTTAAAGTAAATGATTGGATTAAAAGTAGCTTAGATGTAGTTGCTATAATCGATAAGAAGAAAAGCTCACGTAGTAGTATTTATACTTTGGGTAGTATTATCAGACCTAATTTATATTCGCCATTATTACCTATTAGTGAGATAGATTATTCAGAAAATCCTGAGTTACGAGGTGTGGTTGATGCGGCCAATCAATATGACGGATTTCTTTTGGGAGGAACTCAGGTTTATAACGGAGGTGCCATCGCAGAAATTTACGCGGGCGGTTACCAAACGAACATGACACGTATGAGCCAAGTAAACAATGCTATAGATTTTGATTTAAGTGCAATCACTGAAGGGTTGTCGGCAAAAAGCTATGTGAGTTTTGATTTCTATAATGTGTACAATCTAAGTGTTCAGAATGAATATGCAGTTTATGAGCCTACCTGGAACGATGATAACAAAATCATCGATTTGGTCAATGTAAGAGATAACGATCTTAAAGACCAAGTGGAAAACGTGAATACAGATGTCTTTGCAATCAGGTACGGTTTTTATGGTTTGCTCAATTACGAAAAACAGTTAAATGAGGATCATGCCATAGATGCATCGCTAATCGGTTTTGCAAATAATACGTATGTGCGTGATGAGAAACAATCGGCTAAAAATAGTCATGTGGCTTTAAGCTTGAATTATGATTATAAGAAAAAGATTTACGCAAATTTTAGTGGAGCATATGTAAACTCGGTGAAATTGGCTGACGGTAATAGAGCAAAGCTTGCGCCTACAGTGGGTCTAGCCTATGTACTAACGGAAGAACCTTCTTTAAAAGACTCGTCTTGGTTGAATTATTTTAAATTGAGAACATCCATGGGTGTAGTGTACTCTGATTTAGGTATTCAAGACTATTTTCTTTATGATGCTATTTATCAGCAAGATGGTGGAGGCTACAGCTGGGGAGATACTAATGGTGCAGGGTACAACAATGCTTCTACAAAAATTTTACGGGGTCAAAATCCAAATTTAGACTTTGAAAAAAGAACCGACTATACTTTAGGTTTTGAGGCGTTGCTGTTCAATAAGATGTGGTTAGAGGGCAATGTTTTTCAATCTATTATAGGGGAGCAGGTGATAAGGGCTTCTACTTTGTATCCTGATTATTATAACTCGTTTAGACCCTACAGTAACTTTAATAAAGACCAGTACTCAGGTTTTGAAGTAGGGATGAATTATCGTACAAAAACAGAGAATTCTACTTTTGATATTGGAGCAAGGGCCTTATATACTACTTCAAAAAGAACTATAGTTGATGAGGTTTATGAAGATGAGTATCAGAATAGAAAAGGCACCCCTGTAGATGCCATTTGGGGGCTTGAATCCTTAGGCTTGTTCGGTGTTGATGAATTTAATGAAGACGGGAGTTTAACGGGAAATCTGCCCACACAATACGGAACGGTCAAACCCGGTGATATTAAATATAAAGACCAAAATGGGGATAATGTGGTCAATGATCAAGATATAGTCCAAATTGGGCGTTATGCAGCACCATGGAGCTTTGGGTCGGATATTACGTGGTCCTATAAAGCCTTTACCTTCTTTGCACTTTTAACTGCGGAAATTGGTGGTGACGGTATGTTGTCAGGAAATTATTATAGGCCACAGGGCGATGCAAAATATTCAGATGTAGTTGAAGGTAGATGGACGGAAGCAACTGCCGATACGGCAACCTTTCCTAGACTTTCTTCTACCGGAAACACCAACAATTTTGAAAAAAATTCTACCTATTGGATGTATAGCAACGATAATTTTAGAATACAGAGAGTTCAGTTAACTTTCGATCTACCTTCTCAATTGGTAGATAAATTGAAGATGAAGGATATTAATTTGTTTACTTCGGTCTCAAATCTTGCGGAGTTTTCTAAGAATAAGGATGTAAGACAATTGCAGCTCGGTTTTAATCCAATGTTCCGTTATTATTCCTTTGGGGCAAGAATGAAATTTTAATGTGAAAAATAATTTTCTAATGAAGAATATACTTAAAAATATAACCCTTTTCACGTTGTTTTCATCTATTGCGGCGTGTAGTTTGGTGGAACCTGTAGATGAAAATTTGTTAGGAGAGGAGCGTCTTAATTTTGACCCTGCTTTTGCAGAGGGGGTATTGCTCAATGCGTACGAGAATATGGTAGACCAGTTCGCTTTTACAGATGTAGCTACAGATGACGCCGTTCATAATTATTTAAGTGGTTATAGAAGAATGGCCACCGGTGAATGGAACGCCCAAAATGCTTTTACAAGCAGATGGTGGCAGTATGAACACGTGCTGTATGCCAATAAGTTTATAACATTAATAGATGAGGTAGTTTGGAAACGGGATGAAGAGACCAATGCACTTTTTAAAGAGCGATTATATGGCGAAGCAGTAGCATTGAGAGCGCTTAGACATTTTTGGATTTTACAGGAACACGGTGGGCGTGGCCAATCGGGCCAGCTTTTGGGAATCCCGTATATCACGGAATTTTATGAGTTTGATGCTGATTTCAACACCCCTAGATTAGGTTTTGAAGAAACGGTAACCCAGATTATTGCAGATTTTGATGAGGCTCTAGAATATTTACCAATGGATTATGATGGTGACTTGGCAAAGAGACCATCAAGATATAATGATTCCGATGACGACAAATATCAATTTGTATTCGGAAAAGACCAAGATGCGCGAATAAACGGTAGAATTATTAAAGCTTTTAAGGCAAAGTTGTATTTGTTGGCAGCAAGTCCGGCCTACATGAACGGACAGGGTGGATATTACCAAGATGCCGCAGATATTCTTGCTGAACTTTTGAACGATATTGGGGGAATAGGAGGTCTTGACCCTACGGGGCATTACAATTTTTATGAATTTCCAATTGGTACAAGAAATTTCCCTGAAGTATTGTGGCGAGGTAACGCTTCCGCTGGTATGACGTGGGTAGAAAGTCAACATTTCCCCCCTTCTTTAAACGGGAGTGGCCAACTAAATCCGTCTCAGAATTTAGTGGAAGCTTTTCCTATGTTAGACGGATTCCCATTTTCCGAATCACATCCTGATTACAATGCGACCAATCCTTTTGAAAATAGAGATACTAGACTACAGAGGTATATATTGTATAACGGTAATGATTTGAACGGAAGAGTAATAAATATTAATAGCGCAGGTGTTGACGGTATTGATCAGGTTTCTCAACGATCCACACGCTCAGGACACTATTTAAAAAAATTGCTTGACCAAAAAATCAATATTAGTGCAGATGGTAGTATTTCCGCTTCCGAAAAATTTAACGTTTATGTACGGTATACAGATTTATTTTTGATGCTTGCCGAAGCGGCCAATGAATTGGGTGGTCCTGATCAAATGGTAGGGGGAATGTCTGCAAGGAATATTTTGGCAGCCATTAGAGCACGAGCGGGTATCGGTCTTGAAAATTCAGATGCTTATTTAAGCAGTATAGCTTCCCAAGAAGACATGAGAAACTTAATTCGTAATGAACGTAGATTAGAACTTTGTTTTGAAGGACATCGTTTATATGACTTAAGAAGATGGAATATTTTTGATGAAACTCCAGATGCAATAGGCTTGCAGTTTAACGGCGGGGAGTATAATGAGTTTTCAGTAGAGCCAAGGCTGTACAATGCAAATGCCAATTATGCGCCAATACCTCAGAACGAGGTGGTAAGATTCAACCTTATTGAGCAGAACGAAGGCTGGTAGGGATACTTTAAAAGGATATAAATTTAAGCTTCGGCCAAGATGTTAATTTAATTTTTTCATTTTATGAACACAAGATATTTCATTGCCATACTTACAAGCCTGTTTATGGCGTCGTGTAGCAATACAGAACCTGAATTTGATGATTTTGAAACGCAATCGGTTTACTTTCCGTATCAAACTCCAGCTAGAACTTTGGTTTTAGGTAATTATGATCAGGGTATAAATGAAGGAGATAATGCGCACCGTTTTGAAATTACGGCTTTAATGACCGGTGTGTATTCCAACGATGAGGAAAGAAAGATTCATTTTGAAGTAGACAATAGCCTGTTGGCAAACGTTGCCAATGTTCAAGCCTTACCAGCGGATTATTATACTTTTGAGACTATTAGTCCGGTAAGTATTTCTTCAGGAGATACTAAAGCACGTATTCAGGTGCAGTTGTATGACGGATTTTTCAATGATACATTGTCTTTTGGCGAGGTGAATACCACTAACTACGTAATTCCGCTTAGAATTACACAAGCCGATAATATTGATAGTGTACACTCGGGCAGAAGCTTTGAGGGTATTCCGGATTTAGACAGGGTGAATGCGGCACATTGGGATATACTTCCCAAAGACTATACATTGTTCGGAATAAAATATATGAACAGGTTTCATGGCAACTACCTTAGAAGAGGAACCGACATGATTACTACCGGCAGCCCTATTTTAGGTAGGGAATACAATGCAGAATTTACGGTAGATGATGAAATAGCTTTTGTTGAAACTAGTGGGTTTAACAAAGTTCATGTTCAGAATATTATAGGAAGAGGAGAGAATTCTAGCCCTGGTAATGTAGATATGGAACTAACGTTTACAGATGACACTTGTATTATTTCTAGTTTCAAAGATGATCCTTATGGTATAAGTGGTACCGGTCAATTTGTGGAAGGTGGTGATACTTGGGGCGATAAGCCTAGGGATGTTATTTATCTAGATTATACCTACACGGATGCTGATAATTCAGAAACACATGCGGTTAAAGATACTTTGGTAATACGAGATAGAACTGCTGTTTTTGAAGAGTTTGAAATTGAACTAAAATAAAATTGGAAAATGAAATATATTCTAAATTTTACACTAGATAAAGTTGCGCTGCTGCTAATGGCATTGGTGATTTCTGTTTTTTCTTCCTGCGAAAGTGATGATGAAGGCGGCGAAGTAAATACAGCTTCCACAGTACGCATGAAAACGCTGCCTAAAGTAGCCTATGTATTAGGGGAAGCATTGGACCTTTCCGATATTGTGATTTCTATGGATAAGGATGGGGGGACGGTAGATGTTCCATTTTCCTCATTTTCCGCAGAAAACATTACAGTAGAACCCAATAATGGTACTGTACTAGACTTTGATCACCAACAGATTACCATAAAAATAGGAGATACCGGTAAAGGGTTGATACAGGCCATTAGCGTAACAAATAATGTGGTTGAATTAGAGGTGAAAACAAAAGCGACCGAGAACTACGTGGATGGTCAAAAGTTGGACCTTGCAGATATGGAGGTTACATTGGTTTATGAGGACGGAACTACAGAAGATGTAGTTTTTGATGAATTTGGTACGGAAATTCAAACTGTTCCCATGCATGGAGATATTCTGTCTACGGAAAACTCCGAAGTAACGGTGACGTATGTCTCTACAAAAGCAAAAGTAACACAGGACATACAGGTAGTACCGTTTGCTCCAGTAAGTGGTGTTTTGACAACAGAACCAGTTAAATCTGAATATGAAATAGGCGAAAGGTTAGAGTTGGCCGGTACTGTTTTGACCTATACCATGTCCTCTGGGGAAGAAGTAATTATTCCATTCGAAGATTTTGAAGCTTTTGGATTGACGGCATCCCCAGCAAATGAGGAAAAATTGAAGGCTACAGACGAAGAGGTGCAAATAATGCATGCATCTGGTGTTTCGGTTTCGGTTCCAATTACCGTCAATACCTTAGATGTTGCCGCAATGGTAATGGAAACCAAGCCAGAGAAGACTTTGTATGCAGCGGGCGAAACGATTGATTTAAAAGGGCTGACCCTGAGATTATCGTTGAATGGCAAAGATGATCTTATCGTTTCAAGTGAAGATTTTGATATCTACGGAATTATATCCACTCCTGCTCAAGGAGAAGTTTATGCCGAAGGTACTTCGGAGATTGTTATATCCTATCCTGATTTGGTGGATGCGGTTTCTATATCATTAGGTTCGGAAACTATCTATGAGTCGGATTTCTCAGGAGGTGAAGATGGTTGGGGTGCCAACCAAAACGGAGGAGGTTCAGTTAATTTCTTTGCAGAGGATAATGTATTAGTTGCTAAGGATATTGTTGTAGGGGCTAATCCTTGGGATGTGCAGCTATTCAGAGGAGGAATAGTTTTAGATAAAGATGCCAAGTATAAACTTACCGTAATTGTTAAAGCATATCCAGGACAAGGAGATTTCTGGTTCAGCCTCTCGGTCGGCGATGGCACAGGTAGGGATGGTTGGCAAGCGTATGGTGCAGCTGATGGCGTCTGGTTGGCCGGTGATACCGAGTACCAGACGTATGAGAGAGAATTTGTAATGGGGCAAGAAACTACGACCGGAGCCCGTATTTTATTGGATATTGGTAATCAAACGAACGGTATTATGGTACAGTACGTAAAGTTAGAGAAGTTATAGTTTAGAGTTGAGTAGTAGTTAGTGTAATCTTTTGACCCATTAGAATCAGTCATGGAGGTCAGAAGAGAAAAAAAGGCCGGTTTGTTTTGCAATTGACCGGCCTTACTATTGCCGTTTTATAATCCAGTGGATATTCGATAAGTAAAGAAGTAATTAAAGGCCGAAACTCGTCTACAGGGCGTTTTATATAACGCTAGTGCCGCAACACCCTAAAATTAGAATCAAATGAAAAATACAGTTTTACTATTTATAGCTTTTACCATAAACCTTGGTTTTTTTATTGGGTGCGCCCAGACAGACAACGTAGACAAGATAGCTGCGCCCGATACCGTAGAAAGTATAGATGATAGGGAAAACGAGGAAATGGGGCGTACTGAAGAAGATGATAATGAGGATATGCAAGAAATCACTCCCAAAGATTTTGTAATGGATATGGGTGCCGGTTGGAATTTGGGGAATGCTATGGATACCGAAGATGAAGATGAAACAGCGTGGGGTAATCCGTTGACTACTAAAGCCATGATTGATGAGATTGCTAAAAAAGGTTTTAAAACCTTACGGTTACCCGTTACATGGAGGTTTCATATGGGGTCCGCACCGGATTATGTAATAGAAAAAGAGTGGTTGGACAAGGTTGAGGCGATTGCCAATTTTGCTTTGGATAATGATATGTATGTCATCCTTAATATTCATCATGATGAAGCCTGGATTATCCCTACTTATGAAAAGGCACCGGCTGTAAAGGAGCAGTTGACAAAAGTTTGGAAACAAATAGCGCACAGATTTAAATCTTACAATGAACACCTCATTTTTGAGACTCTAAACGAGCCAAGGCATGAAGATACGCCTGAAGAATGGAATGGAGGAACTGCCGAAGGGCGTGATGCTGTTAATCAATATCATCAAGTTAGTTTGGATGCTATCCGTGCGACGGGTGGTAACAATGCAACCCGGAAAATTATGGTTTCCACTTATGCCGCAAGCACAAGTCAAAATGCCCTAGACGCCTATGCTGTTCCTAATAACGATGAAAATGTAATTGTTTCTGTGCACAGTTATTTTCCTTATTTGTTCGCTCTTGAAGGAAGTGACCCTACATGGGGCACCGAAGCGGATAAATCAGAACTCACCCAGGAGTTAAATAAAATTTACGAGAAATTTGAAAAAGAGGGTAGAGCGGTTGTAATGGGGGAATGGGGCTCTACATTTAGCGGTAATCCTGAAGATCGTTTGGCACACGCAGAATTCTATGCTAACGGCTGTGTTGAGAGGGGTATTTGCCCTGTTTGGTGGGACAACGGAAATCTTGATGAATTTGCAATATTTAATAGGAACACCTTGGAATGGAACTACCCGGAAATTGCAGATGCAATTGTTAATGCAGTTAAGGACCGTAACTCTATGGAGCAAACAGAGTAGTTACTTAAGCTTGCTAAATGATGTAATGTTCTGAGTTGCTATTAAGCTAAGCTTACGCACTAAAGACTCATCCCTTAAAAATTTGGTTTGTTGTGTGGGTTAGCATTCTTATTTGATTAATAACTAAACAATCAGAAAGGAGTGAGGTTGAAAATCAACTAAATTGTTTCTGCAAATACCTTCATCGGGTAGGAGGTCTATTGTATTAAACAATCTAAAAAAAAACTATTGATAGGCTTAGGTTATAAGAACTTTATAATTTGTACAGGGTGAGTTTCTTAATCTTGGAAAAGATATAATCTTGACCAAGATACGTTATCCGATTTGCTTTAAGAAGCCTTTTTAGCTTTGAGAAAAAGGGCTGTTCAGGGTAAAGTAGATACCATTAATTTTATAGTAGTTTTTAAGTATAGGTAATCAAAAGTTTAAGGGGAATTTTATATTTATGGATAATTTTTTTTATTTTTTTCTTGGTAGGTGTTAACCTTTTTTATCTACAGACATACAAAAGGGCAAACAATAAAAACTTTTACCAATTAAATTTTAGAATTATGAAAACTATGAAATTATTTACACTGTTATTTTTAGCAATGGGGATCGCTTTTACATCTTGTGAAGGCCCAGAAGGTCCGGAAGGAGAAATGGGGCTTACAGGTGCTGATGGTGCACAAGGTGAGGCTGGTGCCGTAGGTGAACAAGGGGATCAGGGTGAACCGGGTGAAGATGGCAATGCCAATGTTTTTGCATCAGATTGGATAGATACAGAATATGATGACGAAACGGTATCCTATACAAGTTTTGATTTTGAGATACCTGATTTTACAAGGTCTGAGATAGATGGGGCTGCATTCTTAGTTTACTTAACGGATGGCAGTATAATTTATCCGGAACCATACACAAGTAGATATCGAGCATTTTATTATTATTTGGTAAATAATAGTGATAACGGGTATGATATGGTGCAAGTTGGTACTTCTATGGACGGGAGCACCTATACTTGGGATTGGATGGAAGAATTTCGTTATGTAATTATACCGCAGGCGGCATCAGAGGCAGGTAAGGCAGCTGGGCTTAACTTTGAAAAGATGTCTTATGAAGAAGTAATGGATCATTTTGGTCTAGACTATTAAAACAAGAAAATTAAGTGTTGTTGAACCGGGGCAAAAGCTCCGGTTTTTTTGGTCTCAACTTAAAAAAATAATTCTCATGTTAACCTTTTCTAACCATATAGAAACAAAAGAGTGAACTTAAAAATATATATAATGCAACATTCAAAACAAAAATTAATTGGTGTACTCTTTTTTTTACTTGGGGTTACTCTATTAAACGCTCAAGAATTAAAGGAAAAACAATTACGTACCCTATCTAGTTTAGGAGTGCCTTATTTAAATTACGATAGGTCTAACGAGAATATCAATACCGATTTTCAAAACATACTAAAACTTGATAAAAAACAAAAAGTGCAAAGCATAGCTAGCAATATCTTAATTCCAATGGGCTTGGTAGCTGTAGGGTTTGGTGTTTCACTATTACCTAGAAAAACCAACGAAAGCGCAGATTACGAAGATGATATTGGGGGCCACGAAAGAGGACCGGGACTTTTAACTGGTCTTGCAAGTGTTAGTCTTTTAGCAATAGGGTCAGCTCAGATAGGCGTAGGTATTCCCTTATTCGTTTCGTCAAAATCTAAAAGAAAGAAGAGAGATATACTGTTGTCTAAATACAAGCAGATAAATAATTAAGAATATTGCTGAGCAAAATAAATGGACTTGTTATAATCTTTATAATCAAAAAGTTTAAAGTTATAGCTATGAGTGCTATTCTTGTAAGTTTTCTTCTTGCAGGACTGGAAGAAACTAGCAAATAGCAAGAGGGAATTAGAAATATGTAGAGGGAATTGAGATCAAGTTGAGCGGGAACTGTATATAGACAACAGAATGGTTCTGATTAAATAAAACAATACGAGATTATTTAAATATCAGAAATATAACTCTCTAAATTCTCGGATCGCTCCAGCCCCATTTTTTTACGAATTCTAGAACGGGAAACATGAACACTATGAGGTTCTATGTTCAGAATTCTCGCCATTTCCTTGGTGCTAAGATTTAACTTTATAAGGGCGCAGTGCTTCTGTTCAGTACTACTGAGTTTGGGGTGGAGTTCTTTGAGTTTGTCATAAAAAGCTGAGTTTACTTGGGTAAATTGTAGATTAAATTCGTTCCAAAGGTCTTTAGACCCTTTTTTGTATTTACTGAAAAGCGATTTGTATTTAGGTGAAGCTTCCGTTTTTAGCAGCTCTAAAAGTTCATCAATAGCACTGTCTTTATCTATTAATTGAAGCGCATAAGAAGTTAATTCCCTACTTTTTAGCTCTATTTGATTTTCGCTTCGTTCTTTTATGAGTTTGGAATTTAATTCTGCTTCTTTTTTATGGAGCATTGTCTTTTTTAATTTGAGTCGCATTTGGAATATTACCGCGACCACGAGCCCCAAAAGCACCAATAAGAATAAGATAACCTTTAGACGGAATTGAATAATGTTGTTCTTTTCTATAATTAGGTTTTTCTGTCCTAATTGCTCATTTTTTTCTGAAATAGACTTTAGATAAGTGTCTTTTATTTGAAAAAGATCACTGTTTGCTCTGTTTTTGGCCTGCAGCACACGGTTGGCGGTATTTGTAGATTCCACCAGATAATTATAAGCGCGTTTTGTTTGCCCGTTTGTAGCGTATACTTCGGATATTTTGCCAAGAACTTCTGCTTCCAAATCATTCCGAAGTCCGTGTTCACGGCTCAAGACCAAACTTTCATTGTAAAAATAGAGAGCACTATCATTTTGTTTTAAGTCCTTTTTTAAATCGCCCAAATACATAGATATATTGGGTCTGTAACTTATTTCTTTATGTAAAGTATGGATGCGGGCAAGGTGTAAGTAGGTGCTAGCTTCTTTAAATTCATGTAATTCTTGCATTATTTTTCCCTTTTCTGCATCCCAAAATGGCATTTCTACACTTTTCTCAATGTGAACCGATGGGTTTATAAAGCATGAATCTAAGTATTGGAGGGCTTTTTCATAGTTTCCAGATTTACGTTGTCTCACCGCCATATACATATAACCGGAAATGAGGTTTTGCACGCGGGTAGAATCCTGAAGGTATATTTTTTTCGATATTTTTAGGGCTTCCGTTAAATGTAGTACAGATTGTTCGGTCATATTAAACTCATCATACAAACGTGCCAAAGCAATACGGGTTTGCACTTTTTGAGTTTTGTTGGAGAAGTAATCGCCTAGATATTTTGCCTGCCAGAGGTGGTCAAAGGAAGTACTGAACCTCCCTTTTTTCTTTTCAATTTCTGCCATGCCCAACAGACAATTTACTATTTTATTGGTGTCCTTTTTTCTTTCAAAAAAGGCTTTGGAACGTTCAAAAATTAGATACGACTCATTGGGGAACTGATTAGAACCGGCCACCGCATTGCTTATTTCACTTGTATAATAGCTTGTGCTATCTTGTATATCTTTTTTACCTGCTCGTGGTTGCCCAAATGACGATGAGGAACATAGTATAAGTATAATCGATATATGTAAATAATTGTAAGACAGTAGTTTATTTCTTTTAGTGATTCTGTCATTCAAGATATTAAAATATAGGATGAATATAAGGCTAATGACCTAAAATTTCATGTTTGTATAATGTTTGTAAAGTGTCAATTTGGTGTTTTGTAGGTTTCAATACTTAGTTTTGAGGATGAGTGTGGTTAAAAGTCTCTCATGTAAAAATTGAGTAACTAATTATATAAATATGTTATCAAATAAAGTGTTTAAAAGTGTATTGAAAAGTATGCTTTTTATTTGGGTAGGGCTATTTGCTTTGGTCGCATTTTCTCAAGAGCAAAAACCAAATGTTATTTTGATTATGACCGATGATCAAGGTATTGGCGATTTGGCATGCCATGGTAATCCATGGATCAAGACTCCTAACATAGATAAGTTTTATAAGCAAGCGGTGCGTATGACAGATTTCCATGTCAGTCCTATGTGTACACCAACGCGTGCAGCTTTAATGACGGGAAGATATCCCATAAACAATGGAACTTGGGCTACATACAAAGGACGTGATGCTTTGGCTGAAGGCGCTCTTACCATGGCCGATGTTTTCAAACAAAATGGGTATAAAACAGCTATGTTCGGCAAGTGGCATTTGGGAGATAATTATCCTTCACGACCTACCGATAGTGGTTTTGATGTTGCCGTACACCATAAAGCAGGAGGTGTTGGGGAGCTATCTGATTATTGGGGAAATAGTTACAATGATGATGTATACTATGTAAACAATGAACCGCAACAGTTTTCAGGCTATTGTACTGATGTCTGGTTTCAAGAGGCTATGCAATTTATGGATAAGAACAAAGACGCTCCTTTCTTTTTGTACCTGCCCACGAATGCGCCTCATAGTCCGTTTATTGTTGATGAAAAGTATGCCGCTCCCTACCAACATTTGGTAGGTAATAAAATTGTGGGTGCCGAATTTTATGGAATGATTACCAATATTGATGAGAATTTTGGGAAGTTGGAGGCCTACCTTAAAGAGAAAAAATTAGCGGACAATACCATATTAATCTACATGACCGATAACGGTTCTGGCGGCGGTGTGAGTCCAGATGGTAAATTAGGTTTCAATAAAGGATTCAGAGGCAAAAAAGGGCAACGAACAGAAGGTGGTCACAGAGTTCCATTTTTCATTCGTTGGAAAGATGGAAGGATTAAAGGAGGAAAGGACCTGAACGAATTAACGGCACATGTGGATTTAATCCCTACGTTAGCCGGACTCTGTAATCTCAATATTCCTAAAGAGATGAGGTTGGATGGAATCGATTTTTCTCCCGTGTTGAAAAAAGAAGGAAAGCTTGAAGATGATAGAACTGTTTTTGTACATAACAGACAAGATTGGCGCACACCATACGATACGGATGAAATGGCTATACTTACCGAAAAATGGAGGTTAGTAAATGGTAAAGAATTGTATGACATTGAAGTTGATAAACATCAAGATACAGATGTTGCTGCCGCAAATAGAGATGTTGTAGAAGGTCTTTTATTGAAAAACAAGATGTTTCTAGATGTGGCAAAAGCTGGTTTTGAATATCAAGAATTTCCGGTGAGCATTGTCGGTAATGAGAACCAAAAAGAAATAAAACTAACCATTCAACATGCAATTGGGGAAGACGGTGGTATTTGGAAACCGGAGCAAGTTGCAGCGGGTATGAAAAATAGAAATAATACACATGCTATTAAAGTTGAAACAGCGGGCAAGTATAAGATTTCATGTATGCGTTGGCCTAAAGAATGTGCTGGCCCTATTTTAGGAATTCCAGGAGAGAACCCTAAAAATCAGTATGAATATAAAACCGTGCACCCCGAGAAAGTACGTATTCAGATAGCCAATCAAATTAAAGAACAAACCATTACTTGTGATATTGAAAGTGCAGATTTTATAGTGAATCTACAAAAAGGAAAGACCATGTTGGTTACTGATTTTATTGAGAAAGGAGAAGCCTTTGGCGTGTATTACACTTACATTAAATATTTAGGAAACTAGGAAAATTATAACCATAACAATTATGAGAAATATAGCAACAATAGTACTGTTACTTTTTGTGATAGGGGTGTGTAAATCGCAATCTCAAAAGGATGCAGTTTTAGAATCTAGTGAAGACCAAGGAGGTTTCCCTTTTATTTTGCCAAAGGAAAAACCAAATAGAAAGATGAGTGCAGCTATGGAACGTATCTATACGGACTATGAAGCACCGCAACCACAGCACAATGAACTTTTTAGTCAGTTTAAATATACAGAACTGAAGGGATTTGATTATAATGGAGGAGATGGGACAATCACTAGAAGAGATCCTTCAAAAACCATTATCCATAACGGAAAGTATTACGTATGGTACACTTATAGAAATACTTCTACACCACCAAGGGGAGCAGATAAAAGTAGTGACACGGTGCCGTCATCAGATTGGGACCTTTCTGAAATTTGGTACGCTACTTCTGTGGATGGGTTTACATGGGAAGAGCAAGGAGTTGCCATAAAAAGGCCGGAAAAACCTACGGTAGGCTGGCGGTCAGTAACTACAACAGATATTTTGGAGTGGAAGGGGAAATATTATCTCTATTACCAAGGATTTATGGAGGCAAGTGGAAAAAGAGGAGATGACTGTCCTGTAGCGGTTTCTTATGCAGATTCTCCAGAAGGTCCTTGGACACCATATAATAAGATTGTTATTCCAAATGGTAAAGAGGGGGAGTGGGATCAATATTCCATACATGATCCGTACCCGTTAGTTCATAATGGTAAAGTTTATATTTATTATAAATCTGATTTTGGAGAAAAGCCCGATAAGGTACGTATGCAAGGGCTAGCTATTGCGGATAACCCGTTGGGACCATTTACAAAACACCCGCTGAACCCCGTAATTACTTCTGGGCATGAAACTTCTTTATTCCCATTTCGGAAAGGTGTTGCAGCCTTGGTTTATAAAGACGGACCAGAGCATAACACCATTCAGTATGCAGAAGATTGGGTTAATTTTGAGATTGCTAGCATAACAGAATTGATGCCATATGCTGCGGCTCCTCATGTTCCAGATGCTTTTACAAATACTAAAGATGGAAGAGGAATTACTTGGGGACTTGCTCATTTTATTAGTTTAGGGGGAAAAGACCAATTCCATTCCAAACTAGTTCGTTTTGACTGTGATTTAAGCTTGGACCTTGATGACCCTGAAATGAAAGATCACCGGGTAAATCATAAACCTGATGTTTATTATAGCCAAGGACTGAGTAAGAAACAAATGAAGCGGTTAGAGTCGGGAAGCTTAGAGAAATAGTTTTTAAAACAATATATTTAGAAAGGAGCACCTAAGAGTGCTCTTTTTTATGCATAAACGTTAGAAAAAGTAGTGCGTCTGTTCAGATTTTATCCTATTTGTAGGTTTTTGAATGAAATTGATATGTTTTTTTGAAGGAAAAAACACTTCGTCTACTGATGATTGAAGTTCACATATAGATAAATGACGTCCACCGAAAGTGGACGTTTTTTTCTACATTGATGTAGTAATTTTGGAGTATACAAAACGAATAAACGGTTTCATATTTTAAGTTTTAGTTCATTGAAATGCGGACGATATATGTCTGATAGGAAGTTTAGGAAGGCCAATTACTGCTGTTCATGATAGAAATGATGATGACTATAGCCCCTTTGAGAACCAGTAATAGGCCTAGTTGAAAATATCGTTCGCATTTTATTATTTTATAGTGTAATTTCATGTACCTCCATCAGTCACAATTTACTACGGTGACCGTTATTTTTTAAATCCATCTTATATAGTAACTTTACCTTTATAACTTCATTATTTAGGTAATACATATGTCATTTTATAGCAATCTAGCTGATTATGGATCTCGTTTTATAGGTAAGCATAAGATATTTAAACACGGCTTTAACCTTTCTCCCATGTACCGGCGTAGTACAGCAAAAATAAAAAGTGTTTCCACGGACTTGAAGAAGGTTACCGTAAAACTACCTATTAGTTATAAAAACAGAAATTATGTTAATTCTATCTTTGGTGGAAGCCTCTTTTCTGCGGTAGACCCTATACCTATGGTTCAACTTATTAATATTCTTGGTGACGATTTTGTGGTATGGGATAAATCTGCTGAAATCTCTTTCAAAAGACCTGCTAAAGAAGATGTTTATGCAGATTTTGAATACAGCTCGGAAGAAATTGAAATTATAAAATCAAGAGTACAACAGGAAGCTGAGATAGATATCGTTAAAACTACATTTTTAATGAATGCAGAAAGAAATACCATTTTCTGCGAGGTAAAGAAAACCATCTACATAGCAGATAAGGAACATTACAAACGGAAACGCGCATTAGCAAAGGCTAAGAAAGCTCCTGTAAAGTAAGTATAGTAAATACTAACTATTGGTTTTCCTCAACATAAATATGAATACATCAACAGATTATTTTAAACTCCCACATGATTTACTAGGGCCATATTTCCTTTCCAACCTTTTTTGAATTGTAACATCAATTCTTTTACAAGCTCAGGATTATCTTTCGCAATATTTGTAGTTTCTGCAGGGTCTTTGACATGGTCATAGAGCTCTATGAAGATGGGCTCCGCATTTTTATCGGTATAGTCTTTCCAAACAATAAATCGGTAATCTTTGGTACGCATAGAATATCCCATCAATCGGTTTTCGAATAAATCACGATCCCATTTATCACCTTGTTGCTTTATAATACGTTCTTCAACTTCTTCTATTAACGGACCAAAAGAAGTTTCACGCATGCCTTTAGAAAGCGGATTGGCAGCCCATTCCCTAAGAGCCGGATTTGGAAATTGAGAAAAAACCGCTGTTTTCCATTCTTGTTCAGGATTAGAGAGAAGAGGAGCAAAGCTTTGACCTTCCAAAGTAGCTGGTTTTGATATATCTGCCAATTCGCATAACGTTGGATACATATCTACTAATTCAACCAAAGCATCGGTAGATTTACCCCTGTTTTCTTTTGCCATATCTGGAGTCCAAATAATTAAAGGAACTCTAGTGGCAATTTCGTAATTGGTAGCTTTTCCCCAAATACCCATATCGCCTAAATGCCAGCCGTGGTCACTCCACAAAATAACAATGGTATTGTCCTTAATTCCCGCATCATCAAGTGCAGTCAACATTCTACCAATTTGGGCATCAACATAACTCACACAGGCTAAATAGGCATGTTTAAGTTTTATAGCTTGTTCTGGAGAGATATCTCCTTTTTTAGGAATATCGGCTCTGGCCCTTAATTCAAAGGAAGCATGAAGTCCCATAGCGGCACCATCTTTGGGAGGTTGTTCGTGCTCAGCCAGTTTAATATCCGCTTCGTTGTACATGTCCCAATACTTTTTTGGTGCAACCCAATCTAGATGTGGTTTTTTCATTCCCATACCCAGGAAAAAAGGTTTATCAGGATTTTTCTGTAACATATCTTTCATGGTAGCGATGGCCAAATCTGTATTGAATCCGTCTTCATAAGCATTGTCCGGAAAATCAGCAAACTCATAAGAAGGGCCCTTACCAAGACCATTTCTCAATGCATTTTCTCCGTATTTAGCTACCATAGCGGCACTATTTTTCTTTTGCATTTTTATATTTTCCGGTAGTTTAAAACCGAACTTTACATCTGACTTTTCCATTTTAACTGGGGTTCTGCTCCAAGAAAGTTCAGGGTCGTTATACTTACCATGGTAAATTTTACCGGTATATACAGATTCATAACCATTGGCTTTAAAGTGCTGTGGTAATGTTGCTATATTGGGGTTTTTATCTCTGAAATAGGTGAAATTTTCAATTACCTGAATAGTTTCAGGCCGGGCACCAGTCATTAGACTAGCTCTAGAAGGGCTACAAATAGCTTGTTGGCAATAAGCATTGTTAAAGCGTAAACCGTCATTCGCTAAAGCATCAATGTTCGGTGTTATCGCAATATCAGAACCGTACACACCAAGTTCAGGTCTTAAATCGTCAATAGCCAGAAACAAGATATTGGGTTGCTTGGCTTTTTCCTTTTTCATGGTTTCCGTATTATTCTTACAGCTAAATAAAAGGCCAATGCAAAAAAGAGCGAGTAGACGAATGTTCATTTTAAGGTGGAGTTTAAAAGACAATTAAATATAAGTTGAAGAATTGCGAAAATTGACAATTCATATCATCTACAAATTAACCTTTAAAAATGGATTTTATAATTCTCGATTTTAACAAAGGTTAGCACTATTTTAACCTTACAGCAGAATAATTATTTTAAGGACAGTTATTAGGCGAAGCAAAATTTTTACCCGTTAAAAATAAAAATTAATTTACCTTTCCTTAGAATTGTTCTATTTTCAAAAACATGCTTAGAGCTCCTTCTTTTCTTTTCCTTTTTATTGCCGTTGTTAGAGTGGGTTTTCCTGCTCTAATCTATGGACAAGAGAATACTAATGATTTTGAAATCACCCATTTTCAGTTACCAATAGAGACCAGCACATCTCATATTCTGGAAGATCGCTATGGCTTCATTTGGATAGCCTCTACTAATGGATTGTGGCGTTTTGATGGCGGTAATTTTAAAAATTACAGCAAAAATGAGCACGAGCAAACCAGTATAACCGATAATCATATTTCCTATCTCTTTGAAGATAGTGCTGGTACATTGTGGATTGGTACTTACGGCGGCGGGCTTCTTAAATATGACCGTGAATATGACCGATTTCAACGATTTGTTCACGATGATAATAATCCAGAAAGTCTTAGCTTTAATGAGGTACGGGTTATTTATGAAACATCAGACCACTCCTTCTACATTGGTACGGATGGCGGTGGACTCAACCTAATGAATAGAGATACAGGTACTTTTAAAAGGTATCAACATGATGCAAGTGATAGGGGTAGTATCAGTCATAATAATGTGTTGGATATTCAGGAGGATGACAACGGGCGACTCTTTGTAGGTACTTGGATAGGACTGAATATTTTTGACCCAAATACAGGAAAGTTTAATCGCCTTACTCAAGATACACCAGGTGCTTTTCATGCGTATGCATTGTTGCAGTTTTATGAACAACTTTTGGTTTCTAATACCAAACTATATAGTGTTGATAAAAACAATCAATTTCATAATGTTGATTTCATTTTTAAACGTGCTAATGATATAGCTCCAGATAAGGAAAATAATTGTTGGCTAGTTAGAAATGATGAAATAGCAATAGTAGGGCCTGACTTTGACTTGAAAAAACGTATTTCATTAAATGATAGATTTTCAGAAGGACCATTTTCCTTAAATAGGATTTTTCACAGTACCTCAAAAGAAGATTCTTGGGTATTGGATTATGCGGGACATTTTTTTCACATTAAAAAATCAATTAAAATATTTGAGCCTTTTATGAGCTCAAACAATGGAAGTAAAATTTTACAAACGAAAGCTAACTATTGGATTTTTCAAGATGGCGATGTAAAAATATATTCAAAAAAAGACTTCACCTTCATAAAGGAACTTAAAGGGTTTGAACATAGAACTTATATGAGTTCCTATGATGAGGAGACCGTTTGGGTGGTAGATAATGATACCATTTA
This sequence comes from Zobellia roscoffensis, assembly GCF_015330165.1. Taxonomy (NCBI): domain Bacteria; kingdom Pseudomonadati; phylum Bacteroidota; class Flavobacteriia; order Flavobacteriales; family Flavobacteriaceae; genus Zobellia; species Zobellia roscoffensis. Next base: position 4,851,231 of record NZ_JADDXT010000002.1, on the reverse strand, counting down.
TTCATTTACCGAAGACGGTGAGGTTTTAACAAAGGAACCAAGAAAACCCGCTGAACTTTTTGGTTTATTAGAAACCAGCGAAGGTCTTGTTTGGACGGGAGAAGTTCTTGGGGCACGTATATACAATCCAAAAACAAACGAAACGGTTTATTTTGACTGTGATCCAAACGACCCTGATGGTATTGGATATTTTCACAGGGCTAATGAGCTTTTTGAGGATTATAAAAACCAGATTTGGATAGGAACTAACGGAGACGGCGTAAAAAGATATGTGCCGAACGGCAATAAATTTGTTCATTATAGGCATGAAATAGGAAATACAGCTACCGTTAACAACAATTTTATAAATGTAATTTTTGAGGATAGAGATCGCAAACTATGGGTAGGCACAAATTCAGGGCTTTGTAGTTATGATGTGGAAAAGGATACCTTTATTCAGTATGATAATAGCCTTTTAAAAGATAGAATCATAAATAGAATAGAACAGGATTATGAAGGCAATTTGTGGTTAGGAACCAGAAACGGACTTATTAAACTAGATGCAAAGAATAATATAGTGCGTATTTTAAATGAGCAAGACGGACTCATATCGCAAAAAATAGGCGTCTCAAGTTTAATGACGGATGAGGGTCATTTGGTTTTTGCTACCAAAGAAGGGTTAATGACTTTTGACCCCAAAAAAGTTGTGCCTAGTAGCAAAACACCATCGGTTTATATTTCAAAATTATGGGTAAACAATGAATTGGTTTCGCCCAATAGTAGTTATATAGAAAAGAGCATTGAAGTAGAAGACCATTTACAACTGTCTTACAAAGATCAAAAGATAGAACTTGGTTTTCAAGCTATTCAGTATGAGAATGCACAACGTTGTCAGTACGCCTACAAACTAGAAGGATTTGATGAGGATTGGACCATTGCTAATGGAACTAGGGCCACCTATACCAATTTACCTTCTGGAAATTATAATTTTCTGCTAAAGGCAACCAACGAAGATGGTATTTGGACAGATAAATTAAAAAGTTTGAGCATTGCTGTAACGCCTCCATTTTGGGAACGCTTATGGGTGCAAATCCTTGCGGGCTTGTTGGTTTTATTAGTTGCATTTTGGGGTTTTAGGTTCTTCTTGTTACGGGAAAGAACAAAAAACATGTTTGAAATTGAAAAACAGCGAGTATATCAATTTGAAGAATTAGCACAGATGAAACTTCGGTTTTTTACGAATATCTCACACGAATTGCGAACGCCCTTAACACTAATTACTTCCCCGTTGGACAAGTACATTAGGAGAGGGGTAAAACCAGATACTAAGGTTTTGCAAATGATGCATAGGAACAGTAATCGTTTATTGGAACTGGTAAATCAGATTTTGGATTTTAGAAAACTGGAGGGAAATCAACAATTACGAATTAAACCACATGATGAACTTTTAGTCTGTACAAATATGAATACTGCCTATGAATATTGGGCAAAGGAGAAAAACATAGACTTTAATTGTGAAACCTCCGAGACGGATTGTACGTTATATTTTGATGAGGATATTATTGAAAAAATTGTCACTAATTTGGTTTCCAATGCGTTCAAGTTTACCGCGAAAAATGGAAGGATTAGTTTGAAAGCCACCTATGCTAATCTTGAAATTGATAAGGATGATAAAGTTCAAAATGGAGACCTTAAAATAGAAGTAATAGACAACGGAGCAGGCATTCCTAAAAAATACCAAGAGAAGGTTTTTGAGCGGTTTTATCAAATGGACGAAACCCCAAATAAAGGATATAGTAGTGGTATTGGGCTTTCCCTAATATCGGAATTGGTGAAATTGCATAAAGGTGATATACAGTTAGAAAGTGAAGAAGGGAAGGGTTCACATTTTACGATTACACTTCCTGTAGGGTATACTAATTATGAAGCGAATGTAGAGGAAGTGCCAGCTCCATCCGCTGAAATTGTATCTGGAGAAACGGTAATTTTAATAATTGAGGATAATGAGGATATCCGAAATTATTTGACAACAGAGCTATCTGATGACTATGTGATTCTTCAGGCAGATAATGGTAAAGACGGCTTTCAATTGGCTCTTGAACATATTCCTGATATTGTTATCAGTGATATTATGATGCCGGTTTTTGATGGAATTCAAGTAGCGAACCAATTAAAGTCCAATGAACTTACTGCACATATTCCATTAATGTTCTTAACAGCAAAAACTGGATTAGAAAATAAATTGAAAGGGTTGGAAACAGGAGCAGAGGATTATATAGAGAAGCCTTTTAATGTTTCCGAAATTAAGATGAAAATCCAAAATCGTCTAAAAACCAGGCACCGTCTAATAAAAAAATACCAAAAAGAGGAGTTGTTTGTTGAGCCGTCAACATCCGTAGACCAGTACTTGATAAAAGTAAACGAAGTTATAGATGAACATCTAGAAAACCCAGATTTTTCAATCGATTATTTGTGTGATCAACTAGCTATAGGTCGGTCGCAATTGTACCGAAAAATTCAAGCCCTCACCGGAAAAACTATTATAGAATATGTCAATTCGCACAAATTGTCTAAAGCTGTGCCAATGCTACAAGAAGGCACTCTTAGTATAAAAGAAATAGCGTTCAGGGTAGGGTATAATGACAACAGGTACTTCAGTCGTATATTTAAAAAAGAGTTCGGGCATCCGCCTTCATACTATGTGCCAAAAAAATAGGTTAAGTGTATTAGTTACACAAAAAGTACACCCTTTTGCACAATTAGTCTACATAAGGTTTTAAGTGGTTAGGTATTTTTGAGAAGCATATTTTATTGTGCATTTAAAATATATCTAATGATAAACTCCAGACGAAATTTTATTAAAAAATCAACTATTGCAGGTGCCGCCTTAACTGTTCCTACGTATAGTTTTGGGATTATAAATAGGCCAAAATTATCGGAGCAAATAATTGGTCACGGTAATTTTACGTATCGTGTTCATCAAGAGTGGGGTAATCTTAACCCTGCAACCACACCTATAAAGAATTGTCATGAAATGGTGATGGACTCCAAAGGCCGACTCATTATGGTTACCGATGAAGTTAAAAATAACGTCATTGTTTATGATAAATCCGGAAAGCTTTTAAAGACTTGGACGCATGATTTAAAATCAGCCCATGGCTTAACGCTTTTTAAGGAAGGCGAAGAAGACATGCTTTTTATAACCGATAATGATGGAGCTATTCTAAAAACGACTACGGATGGAAAAGTGTTGATGCAACTTTCCGATCCAAGAGAAACGGGAGTTTATAAGAAAGATCAAAAATACCGTCCTACAGAAACTGCAGTGGCTCCTAACGGTGATATTTATGTGGCCGATGGGTATGGTTCGGATTTTATTTTACAATACAATAAAGATGGAGAATTTATCAGAAAATTTGGCGGTCATGGGTTGGAAGACCATCTGTTCTCAACTGCTCATGGAGTAACCATTGATGATAGAGATCCTGATAATATTACGCTATTGTGCACCTCTCGAAAACATAACTCTTTTAAGCGTTACACCTTAGACGGGAAGTATTTATCCACTATTTTTCTTCCGGGTGCTTTTGTGTGCAGACCAGTAATAGATGGGGCTAACCTGTACTCAGGAGTATGTTGGTCTAGATTAAAATATTTAGAGCAAACGCCAGATTCAGGTTTCGTCACCATTTTAAATAAAGAGGATAAGGTAGTTTCCAATCCTGGCGGTACCGCTCCTGTTTATGAAAATGGTGAGTTACAACTTATGGTTCAAGACATACCTCTTTTTAATCACTGTCATGATGTGTGTATTGATAATGATAAGAATATCTACGTCTGCCAATGGAATGCCAATAAAACCTATCCTATAAAACTAGAAAGAGTATAGTTTATGAGAAAAGTTATTCTCCATATTGTCTTTCTATGTGTGCTTTTGATTTCTTGTAAAGAAGAAGGGCAGTACGCCTCTATTCCAGAGAAGAAAATTCCAGAATTGGTCGATTATAATTTTGATGTGCGTCCCATCCTTTCGGATAAGTGTTTTAATTGTCATGGTCCGGATGCGAATAAAAGGTCGGCAGAACTACGTTTAGATACTCCGGAAGGCGCGTACAAAGCATTGAAAGATTCGGAGAATGAATATGCTATAGTACCTAAGGATATTGAAAAATCGGTTGTTTATCAACGTATCATTGCCAAAGATAGCGCAGACTTGATGCCACCTTTAGACTCAAATTTAAAACTCTCTGAATATGAAATAAAGGTTTTAAAAAAGTGGATAGAGCAGGGTAGCGTTTACGAACCACATTGGGCATTTATTCCTGTTAAAAAACCTGAGGCTCCGCAAGTATCCTCTGATTGGGTAAACAATGAAATTGATCAGTTTGTTTTACGAAAGCTCAATGAGGTAGGTTTAGCTCCAAATGAAATAGCGGACAAGGAACGCTTACTAAAAAGGGTTTCTTTAGATATTACCGGGTTACCTCCATCGCCAGAAATGCGAGAAAAATTCATTCAAAATGATACTGACAACGCTTATGAACTCATTGTAGATGAACTATTGGCGAGCGACCATTATGGCGAAAAAATGGCGAGTCATTGGTTAGATGTGGCCCGCTATGCAGACTCACATGGTTTTCAGAATGATCAGTTACGAACCATGTGGCCGTGGAGAGATTGGGTAATTCATGCCTTTAATGAAAATTATAGTTACGAAAAGTTTGTTACCTATCAATTAGCAGGAGACTTGATGCCTCAGAAAAATATAGAGACTATTCTAGCAACTGGTTTTAATAGAAACCATAAGATCAATCAAGAAGCAGGTATTATTGAAGAAGAATTTAGAATTGAAAACGTAACGGATAGAACCAACACTTTTGGGAAGGCTTTTTTAGGATTGACCTTGGAGTGTGCTAAATGTCATGATCATAAGTACGATCCTATATGCCAGAAAGATTATTTCAGCACTTTTGCTTTTTTCGATAAAGTAGTACATCGCGAGAAGGCATTAGGAGAGGTCTTGGCAGAACCGCCCTTAATTACATTAACGGATGAGGTAATTGCGAAAGATCTTCCGTTTGTAAATAAAAAAGCACCAGAGAATGTAGATGTCATGGTTATAGAAGAGAAACCAGACATTAGAACTACGCATGTATTGAACAGGGGTGTTTATGATGATAAAGGAGAAATTGTTCAGCCAAGAACACCTGAATCGGTGTTGAAGTTTGATACGTTAGTTTTTGATAGCAATCGTCTTGGATTAACAAAATGGCTCTTTGATACTAAAAACCCATTGACCAGTAGGGTATTTGTGAATAGGGTTTGGCAGGAGATATTTGGGGAAGGAATAGTAAGGTCTTCCGGCGATTTTGGTATGCAGGGCGACTTACCTACACATATAGGTTTGCTGAACTGGCTTTCCGCAGATTTTATGGAGAATAATTGGGATATGAAACGATTGGTAAAACAAATCGTGATGTCTTCAACGTACAAACAATCTTCTGTGGTTACGAAAGAAAAATTAGCGGCTGATCCAGACAACAGGTATCTGTCTCATATGCCGCGTTTACGGTTTAGTGCGGAAACTATACGTGATCATGCTCTGGCCACAAGCGGATTATTGAATGATGAAATAGGAGGACGAAGTGTTAAGGTGTATCAACCAGATGGCATCTGGGAAGCGGCAAGCTCAGGCCGTGGTATTTTGGCAAACTATGTGCAGGATCATGGGAAAGACTTATACAGAAGAGGCATTTATATTTTTATAAAGCGAACGACATTACCTCCAGTGCAATTAACTTTTGATGCGGCTACAAGAGATCAATGCGAAGTGAAAAGGCAATCAACAATGACTCCATTACAAGCATTGATTGCTTTGAACGATCCTACTATTCTTGAGGCATCTAGAGTATTGTCAGAGAAGTTGGTAAAGGAAAAGGGCACGGTAGAGGAAAAAATAGAAAAAGCTTTTGGTAGAATATTATGCAGAAACATTAAACCGGAGGAAAAAGAAATGTTAGTGGATTACTACCATGATCAAGAAGCAGCGTTCAGTGCGGATAAGGATAAGGCCAGAAGTTTTATTGAAGTAGGGGAATACCCCATTCTAGAAGGTCGGGACGAGGTGAAAGTAGCCTCGTTAATGCAAATCATTCATACCATCTACAATCTAGAGGAAACAATTGTAAAAGGGTAAAGGTCAATCAAAAGATATGGATAAAGAAGTTTTTGAACATTATTTGAATACGAACCGAAGACACTTTTTGGGTAAAATGGCTATGGGAATGGGCGGTGTAGCATTGGGCTCACTTTTAATGCCTGATTTACTATCCAGTAAAAAAGCGGCTGAGGAGCAACTGCCTTTAGGGTTAAAACATTTTGCGGCTAAGGCAAAGCGTATTATACTTTTAGTACAAAACGGTGCTCCCTCGCAATTAGAGAGCTTTGACTACAAACCCAAGTTGAATGATATGTTTGGGCAGGAACTTCCACCTTCTATTAGGGGAGACCAAAAACTAACCGGTATGACCGCTGGCCAGGAATCCTTTCCGTTGGTGGGGTCAAAATTCGGTTTTAAACAATACGGTAAATCGGGTGCTTGGGTAAGTGACCTTTTTCCTCATATAGGTAAGATTACAGATGATATTTGTATCATTAAGAGTATGCATACAGATGCTATCAATCATGATCCGGCATTAACATTTATGCAAACAGGCGCACAAGTGGGGAATAGACCCAGTATTGGCTCGTGGTTTAGTTACGGCTTAGGTAGTGAGAACCAAAACTTACCGGCATATTGCGTTTTGCTTTCAAAAGGGAAAGGTAACGGGCAAGGGGTATACTCAAAATTATGGTCCAATGGATTTTTGGATAGTTCTCACCAAGGTGTGCAGTTAAGTGCAAGTGAAGATCCTATTTTGTATCTGAACGATCCAAAAGGGATGGACAGGGAAACACGTCGTAAGATGTTAGACCACCTGGCTTCTTTGAACCAGTTAGGGTATGATGAGTTTGGAGATCCGGAAATTCCAGCAAAAATTAAGCAGTACGAAATGGCATATAGAATGCAAACGGCTGTACCTGAAATTACGGATGTATCCAAAGAACCGGACCATATTAAGAAATTATACGGACCAGATTGTATGGTGCCCGGTACTTATGCCGCAAACTGCCTATTGGCTAGAAAACTGTCTGAATCCGGGGTGCGTTTTGTTCAACTATACCATCAAGGTTGGGATCAGCATAACAATTTGGTAGGAGAAATGAAGGGGCAAGCCAAAGATGTAGATACGGCATCTGCTGCATTGATAACCGATTTAAAACAACGTGGACTGTTAGACGAAACCTTGGTCATATGGAGTGGGGAGTTCGGTAGAACCAACTATTGCCAAGGTAAACTGACAAAGGATAATTACGGACGAGATCATCACCCACGCTGCTATAGTATTTTTATGGCCGGAGGAGGTGTAAAAGCCGGATTGTCCTATGGAAAAACAGATGAGCTTGGTTATAATATTGTAGAGAGTCCCGTTCATATTCATGACTTACATGCAACTATTATGCATTTAATGGGATTAGATCATGAAAAATTAACCCACAAACACCTAGGAAGAAGGTTTAGGTTGACCGATGTTCATGGTCATGTTGTTAAAGATATTCTGGCTTAGTTATATGAAAAAAGGAATCCCTATTTTTTTGAACTTATTGTTCTTTCTTCATGTACTATTAGCATTTTTGGTGCTTTTTGAAGGGTATCTTAAAATTCCATTTTGGTTGCAGCCGTTGGGAAGAATGCATCCATTGGTTTTACACTTTCCAGTGGCTTTTATCGTGCTTCTGGCTGTACTTAATTTGTTTGAAAAACAGCTAGACCCAGTTTCGTTTCAAAAGATAAACTTCACTTTAGTATTGGGAACTTCTTTTATGACAGTGCTGGCAACGCTCATGGGTCTCATGCTTTCACTGGAAGGGTACGACTCGGAAACAATGACATTTCATAAGTGGTTGGGTATTGCCCTTTGTTTTATTGTGTACGCGCTTGTTTGGTGCTACTCTTATCAAAAGGTATTTCAAGTAGTATTATATATCGGAGTAGTTGGAGTGGTTTTAGCAGGACATTATGGAGCGAGCCTTACCCATGGTTCGGATTTTATTATGCAGCCAATTACTGCAGCTAAGAAGGCTGTTGTAGATGAGGATACACCAATATACACGGCATACGTAGCTCCAATACTAAAGAAAAAATGTACTAGTTGCCATAATCCTCAGAAACATAAAGGCGATTTAGATTTGACTACTATTGAAGCAATAGTAAGAGGAGGTGAAAACGGAGATGTTTGGTTAGCACATAATGCCGATAAAAGTCTTTTCTTGAACAGAGTTGCATTACCGCTTGAAGATGAGGAGCACATGCCACCAGAAGGAAAACCGCAACTAACGAAAGAAGAAATAGAGTTGATGCAAACTTGGATTAATCACGGTGCGGATGCCCAGATTAGTTATGCTCAATTACAAGAGGTAGATACCTTAAAAATTTTAGTTGCTGAAAAATGGATAAAAGCTTTGGAAGAACCCAAATATACCTTCGGTTTTGCTTCCGCTGAAACTATAGGAAAGCTCAGTAACCCATACAGAACGGTAGTTCAAAAATCACCAACTTCACCGGCTATTGAAGTCGCTATTTTCGGTAGAGCTGCTTTCCAAGATCAATACTTGAGCGAACTTGAAAAAATTAAAGAGCAGGTAGTGTATTTGAATTTGGCAAATCTTCCTATTGAAAATAAGCATATGAATTCAATTGGAAAACTGTCTAATTTAGAACATCTGATACTTAACTTCACGAATATAGATAGCGGGGCTATTTCTTCCTTACAAAGTTGCAATCAGCTTAAAACACTTTCATTATCGGGTACGGCTATAAATTCTTCGGTGCTTGGGTCATTAAAAGGATTAAATGGTTTGAAGGAAGTATTTGTTTGGAATACTGAACTTAGTACGGAAGATATCCAGACTTTACGAAAGGAGTTGCCTCACGTTCTAATTAATGAAGGGTACATACCCAACCCAGAAGAAGTTTTGCCTTTAACGCCACCCGCTTTAGTGAATGACGGAAATATTATTAGTTCTGGAGATATGATTTCCTTAGGTCATAAAATGAGTGGGGTAACTATAAAATATACGGTGAATGGAAGTGAACCGGACTCTACTTCAACAATATTTGAACAATCGTTTCCTTTGGATTTAAAGGGAAAGAGAAAACAAACGGTCAAAGCTTTTGCATACAAAGAAGGATGGTTACCAAGCGAGCCAATTTCGTATGAGTTTTATGACAGAGGATTTGTGCCTGAAGCTGTACAGGTAGAACACCCTGGAGTCTTGAGCTCGTATACGGGAGAGGCGGCAAAAATATTGACAGATAATATTAGAAATAGCGAAAAAATAGGATACTCTAAGTTTTGGGCTACGTATAAAACAAGTCCCCTAATAGCTATTGTAGATTTTAGTAAAGATAATCCCAAAATAAGAGAAGTGGTCTTAAGTTGTGGTATTCACAATAAGCAGAAAAAATCCCCTCTTGAATTTGTTGAGGTTTGGACGTCTACCAACAAAGAAGACTGGCAACGTATTAAAAGAGAAAATTTTGAAGGTGAAACTGATATGGAGCAATTAAAAGAAATATCAATTCAATTACCGACGTCTTCAGAAAAGTATTTTAAAATTATTGCGCAACCGGTAAAAAAAGAAACCATAAGGGTTAACCAACTCTTCTTTTTTTAGTTGTCAGCCTTGTAATGGGGGGCTCTAAATAGTTTTTTGTTTAATGTGTGACTATCTTTGTTATTGCAAATATCTGCAGTAAACGCATTATCGTAAACACATATATGAAAATAAATATTGATGGATTTGTTCTGTCAGTTATCGCAATAATTGGCATTGCTTATGTATTCCCACAATGGGGAGTGCCCGGAAGTAATATTCCCATTAATACAATTAGTACAATAGGAGTTTCTCTTATTTTCTTTTTTTACGGACTTAAGTTGAGCCCTCAAAAATTAAAATCAGGGATTAAGAATTGGAAGCTACATCTATTGGTGCAGGCTTCTACTTTTGTGATATTTCCTTTATTGATATTAATTTTTAGACCATTGTTGCAAACCCAGGAGCAAGAAACCATTTGGTTGGCCTTCTTTTTTTTGGCAGCTCTACCATCAACCGTTTCTTCATCAGTGGTAATGGTTTCTATTGCGAAAGGTAATATTCCCGCAGCCATTTTTAATGCAAGTATTTCGGGAATCATTGGTGTTCTGATAACTCCTTTGTGGATGGGGCTATTTGTACAAAATGCACAATCCAACTTCGATTTTACGGACATTTATACCAAACTTATAGTGCAAATCATTTTACCGGTCATAGTTGGCTTTCTTTTGCAACGATTTCTGGGCGAATTTGCTCAGAAGTATGGTAAGCAGTTAACGTTGTTCGATAAATCCATTATCCTCCTTATTATTTACAAAAGTTTTGCAGAATCTTTTGAAGGGAGCGTATTTTCTTCAGTATCTATTTTGGATTTGGTATTTCTTTTATTGGGAGTGGTTATATTGTTTTGGGTTGTGTTTTTTTTGACGGGGTTTCTAGCTCGGAAAATGAGATTTTCTTTAGAAGACCAGATTACGGCACAGTTCTGTGGAACAAAAAAATCACTGGTACACGGAACCGTATTTTCTAAAATTCTTTTTAGCAATATGGTTTCTATAGGTATCATTCTGTTGCCTCTAATGTTATTTCATGCCACACAGCTATTGATTATAAGTGTGGTGGCTTCAAAAATGAGCAAGAAGGACGCTCTTGATTAGGACTTTGTATCCCTCTTGGAGAATTATAATTTGTTCACAATAAAGGCTATGATTAAGAGTTTTGCACTTCCTCTACACATTCTCGACATTCAACTACGGGTACTTGGTATCCATCGAATTTGCTCCTTGATTTATAGCTTGTTAGGGTAATTTTGGGGTATACAAAAGGACAAAGAATTAGGTCGCTTTGAAAATTTTGTTCATTGAAATGCGGACGGTATATGTCTGATAGAAAGTTTAGGAAGGCGTATTGCTACTGTTCATGATAGAAATGATGATGAATGTGCCCCCGGTAAAACAGTAGTTGGCCAAGTTGAAAATATCGTTCGCATTTTTTATTTTACAATATCCACTTTAAAATAAGGTTAACGTAGATTCTCGCTCAATCATTGTAGTTTTTATAACCTCGGTCTCAAAAGCTTTTCCCGTATCATTTTGCTCTATTCTGTTTACGAGTTGTTTTGCTGCTCTTTCACCCATATAATACCCATGCTGGCTAATAGAGGTTAAACTAGGAACCACATATTTTGGAAGAATTCCGTTGGTAAAACAAATGACGGATAGTTCTTCAGGAATTTTGATTCCCAAAGAATTAGCGGTAAGTAAAGAAGTAACACCTGCTTCTTCTTCTAAACCTAAAATGGCATCAACCTTTCCGGCGGATAGTAATTTTCTTATTTCAACCTCCATAAAAGACTTTTCTAGCTTTTCAAAAATCAGGCTTTGGTCCAATTCAATATCATGGTCTTGTAGGCATTGGTGATAACCGTTTATTCTTAAACGCGAAATCTCAAGATCTCCCAATAACGAAACTACGGCAATACGCTTGCATCCCGATTTTATGAGATGTTCCGTTGCATTATAAGCGGCTTTTGTATCGTCTATGGTTACTTTGTCGCAATGTAATTTTGAGGATACACGATCAAACATTACTACTGGGATACCTTTGTTTAAAAAAGGCTGAAAGTGCTCAATTTTATCTAATCGTCCGGTTTCTTCCGCAAGCGAAACTAGTAGTCCGGATATGGCGCCTTTGCGAAGCATTTCGGTAATAGCGACTTCCTTTTTATAGGATTCATTAGAGATACAGGCAATCATGTTATAACCACGGTCATTCAAAACTTTTTCAACGCCGCTAATGACTTGGGCAAAGAAATAATTTAAAATATTTGGAATAATAACACCTACTGATTGAGAAGGTTCTTTTCTAAGATTGATTGCGTTTAGATTCGGACGGTATTTATGCTCTCTAGCGTAAGCAATGATTTTCTCCTTGGTACGGGCGCTAATTTCATGGCTATCATTTAGTGCCTTGGATACGGTAGATTTGGATACCTTAAAATGCTTGGCGATATCGTCTAAACTGAGTTTTCGTTTCATAACCGTATCAAGATACTAAATATCATCAATAGTATTTTACCTCTTTTTTAACTTCCAGATTGCTAAAATAACATTTTGGTGCTACGCTTTTTACGAAACCCATTTCGAAAAATACAAATAATTGTAAATATCTGATTTTAAATAGGTTGTGGTTGTGAAATTTTGAATTTAAAAATGTTTCTATTTCGTATTTTTAGTACGGAAACGAATTATCTACAACTCGTTTTAAGTTATAGTTTAAATTTGACAAAAGGGCTTGGTTTTGAATTGAATAGGAACTGTTTAGGAAATTCGTTCAAAGAATAAAAGCACTTACAAACATCAAGAAATATGTATAGTATAGGTTATGATATTGGAAGTTCGTCTATAAAGGCTGCCTTGGTTGAGGTAAGTACAGGTAAACCTTTTGCTGTGGTGAGCGAACCCAAAAAGGAAATGGATATTCTTGCCATCAATAATGGTTGGGCAGAACAGGATCCTGATACTTGGTGGAAGCATGTTTGTACCGCAACAAAAACATTGCTGTCTGAAAATAACATTAAACCAGAAGAGGTTACCGGAGTTGGTATTTCATACCAAATGCATGGTTTGGTTGTGGTAGACCAGGACCTTAAACCGTTGCGTGATTCTATTATTTGGTGCGATAGTAGAGCGGTAGAAATTGGTCAAAAGGCATTTGATGCACTTGGCAATGACCGTTGCAGTGAGAATCTATTGAACTCACCTTCCAACTTTACAGCGTCAAAGTTGAAATGGGTAAAAGATAATGAGCCGGAGCTTTTTAAACGTATCCATAAGTTTATGTTACCTGGCGATTATATAGCGACTAGGTTAAGCGGTATTGCGAACACGACTTTATCCGGATTGTCAGAAGGAATTTTTTGGGATTTCAAAACCAATAGTCTAGCCACATGGTTATTGGATTATTACGGATTGAATGAATCTCACGTTCCCGAAATAGTAGATACCTTTTCTATACAAAGTAAAGTTTCGGAACAAGGGGCAAAGGAGTCAGGTTTAAATGTTGGTACGCCTATTTTATATAGAGCAGGAGACCAGCCCAATAATGCCTTGTCTCTAAATGTTTTTAACCCGGGAGAAGTTGCGGCTACGGGAGGAACATCTGGAGTAATTTACGCAGTAACTGATAATCTTTCGGTAAAGGAAAGCTCAAGAGTCAACAACTTTGCACACGTAAATTATAACCAGGATAATCGTTTTGTAGGGAAGCTACTTTGTATAAATGGAGCCGGTATTCAGTACCGTTGGATGTTGAATAACTTGGACGTTGCTTCGTATGATAAAATGAACGATTTGGCCAATTCGGTTCCACAAGGTTCCGATGGCGTAAAAATATTGCCTTTCGGTAATGGTGCCGAGCGTATGCTAAATAATAAAGATTTAGGTACGAATATTTTCGGCATTAATTTGAACAATCACACCAAAGCACATTTGTGCAGGGCTTCGTTGGAAGGTATTGCATTTTCATTCGTTTATGGAATGGAAATTCTAAGGTCTGACGGAATTACAGCGACTAAAATACGTGCGGGAAATGATAACCTTTTCCGTTCGGAGATTTTTTCAAATACAATAGCAACTCTTATTGATAGGGAAATTGAAATATATAATACCACAGGTGCCATTGGAGCAGCAAGGGCCTGTATTTTAAGTGATGGTGATTTTACAAGCTTTGGAGAGCAAATTATGGCTAATGATTATGTTATGAGCTATAAACCTTCCGAAGAAAAAGAAGCATTACAATCTGCATATTCTGCATGGAAAAAAGAATTAGAACAAGTATTAAAAAACAAGTAACATGGCATTATTAGGAGACAAAGAGTACTTTAAAGGAATTGGAGACATTAAGTTTGAAGGGAAAGAATCTGACAACCCTTTAGCGTTTAAATATTACAACCCAGACCAGGTTGTTGCAGGTAAGACTATGAGTGAACATTTTAAGTTTGCTATTGCTTACTGGCATACGTTCTGTGGACAAGGTTCCGACCCATTTGGTCCTGGTACGCAGAATTTTCTTTGGGATGCATCTTCAGATGCTGTTCAAGCGGCAAAAGATAAGGCAGATGCAGCCTTTGAATTTATCAGCAAAATGGGATTTGATTATTTCTGTTTCCATGATTTTGATTTGATTCAAGAAGGTCCAACTTTTACTGAATCAGAAAAAAGATTGGCTACTATTACTGAGTATATCAAAGAAAAGAAAGCTGCTTCAGGTATTAAGTTATTGTGGGGTACGGCTAACTGTTTCTCTAATCCGAGATACATGAACGGTGCTGCTACAAACCCAGATTTTGATGTGGTTGCTAGAGCAGGTGGTCAAGTAAAATTAGCGATGGATGCAACTATTGCGTTAGACGGTGAGAACTATGTTTTCTGGGGAGGTCGTGAAGGTTATATGTCTCTTTTGAACACCAATATGGGTCGTGAATTAGATCACATGGCACAATTCTTAACTATGGCTAGAGATTATGCTCGTAAGCAAGGATTTAAAGGTAATTTCTTTATTGAACCAAAACCAATGGAGCCAACCAAGCACCAGTATGATTTTGACTCGGCTACAGCAATTGGTTTCTTGAAAGAGTACGGATTGGATAAAGATTTCAAAATAAACATAGAGGTAAATCATGCAACTTTGGCTCAGCATACTTTCCAACATGAAATGGAAGTTGCAGCTAAAGCAGGAATGTTAGGTAGTTTAGATGCTAACCGTGGTGATTACCAAAATGGTTGGGATACGGATCAGTTCCCGAACAACATTCAGGAGACTACAGAGGCTATGTTGGTATTTTTACAAGCAGGTGGTCTACAAGGGGGTGGTGTAAACTTTGATGCTAAAATTAGAAGAAACTCAACTGATCTTGAAGATATTTTCTTAGCTCACATTGGAGGAGCGGATACTTTTGCCAGAGCATTGCTTACTGCAGATAAGATTATGACTTCTTCGGATTATACTAAACTACGCGAGAATCGGTACAGTTCTTTTGATTCTGGTAAAGGAAAAGACTTTGAAGCTGGTAAATTGAGTCTTGAAAACTTATACGATTTAGCAACTACAAACGGCGAGTTGCAGTTAAGAAGCGGTAAGCAAGAATTGTTTGAAAACATCATTAATCAACACATTTAAACTATATGAAGTTCTTTATAGATACAGCAAATTTAGACGACATTCAAAGCGCCTATGAGTTAGGTGTTTTGGATGGCGTAACTACAAACCCTTCTTTAATGGCTAAAGAAGGTATTACCGGAAAAGACAATATTTTAAAACACTACCTGGCAATTTGTGAAAAAGTTGAAGGTGATGTTTCTGCTGAGGTTATTGCAACCGATTATGCAGGTATGATCAAAGAAGGTGAAGAATTGGCCGCCTTACACCCTCAGATTGTGGTAAAATTACCAATGATAGCAGATGGTGTAAAAGCATGTAAATATTTCTCTGATAAAGGAATAAAAACAAACGTTACTCTAGTGTTTTCAGTAGGTCAGGCATTATTGGCGGCTAAAGCTGGCGCTACGTATGTATCTCCATTCTTAGGTAGATTAGATGATATTTCTACAGACGGTATGCGTTTGATCGAGGAGATACGTTTGATTTATGATAACTATGATTTTAATACACAAATTTTGTCCGCTTCTGTACGTCATACCATGCATGTTATCAACTGTGCAAAATTAGGTTCTGATGTTATGACCGGTCCATTATCTGCAATTGAAGGTTTACTAAAACACCCTTTAACGGATAGTGGTTTAGAGAAATTCTTAGCAGATTACCAAAAGGGAATAACTAAGTAAGTTCATTTCTGAGTTTAATTTAGAAATAATTTATTAAAATAAACTCTATTGCCGGTGGTATAACTACCGGCAATTTGGTTTAATCCCATTTCTATTTTTTTTACGTTAGGTGTATTTAATATGAAAGGAAAAATACTATTAGTTTTAGTAATGTGTGCTATAAGTTCATACGGACAAGAAACTAAATTAGACCAAGCTTCATGTTTAAAACGGTATGTGGGTGAATGGTTTAGTACCGCTTCAGCTGAATACAATCCTGTAGGAGATCGCTCAGAAATAAAAATGGTTAACGTTCCTAAAATGAATGGTAATTCAATTCAAGTTGAAGTATTTCAATTAGGAAATGAGGGATACGTTCCTATTTTGGTTGAATTGATAAGTTATGATGCAATAACCAATAAAATTGTTGCTCTTGGTCAAAATGAAAATGAAGTGTGTTTTTCAGGAGTGGGTAGTTTTTCGGACAAAAATAACTGGATTATGGTTGATTATGATTTTAGTGGGAACCATCAGCAAACGGTTTCTTTCCAGTTTCGGTCAGACAGGGAGGTGTATTTAGGAGGAAAAAATAATAGCGGTGAAATCCTTTGGAAAACTCGGTACATAAAAAAATGAATCCATATGGATCAGGATTAAGGTATTACTATATCATTTGCGTGAAATGAACAATTGAGCTATCTTCAAACGGGTTCAGAAATCAATTGTTTGCCTTTATATTATCCTAGTATAAAAATAAGATTTAACAATACACCTAGCAAAGTGGTGTAGGTATATGAAGAGTATTAAAATATTTTTAATTTTTGTTGTTTTTGTGTTTTCTACACAAGGTTATTTACATGCCCAAAATTCAAAATCCGAATATTCTTTCGTAAATATAGAACAAGAGAATACGCAAAGAGCTGTCTCTACCATAGTTCAAGACAGTATGGGGCTCATCTGGATGGGCACTAACGGAGTAGGGCTGAGGAAATATAATGGCATTGATATAACTACTTACACGCAAGATGTTAACGATTCAAAATCATTAAGTAATTCGTTAATATTCACTTCCTATATAGATAGTTCAGATAGATTGTGGGTGGGTACAGAGACAGGTTTAGATGTATATGATAGAGAGCTTGATATTTTCAATGCTGTACAATTAAAGGACGGAACAGCATTGGAGGGAGGTGTTCTTATTAATGCAATACAAGATGGTATTAACGGAGAGCTTTTAGTAGGTTCATATTATCATGGAGTGTTTAGAGTAGATCCAGAAACCTTAAGAAGTGAATCTATTCCTTTTCAGTCTACACTAGCAAAATCAGTAATTCAAGTTACTGGTATATTAAAAAGTGTTTCGGGTAAAATATTTATAGCTACCAATCATGGTCTTTTTGAATATGATGGGGTTAAGATTATGCCCTCCCAGATTCTGAATGATTATAATAAACGAATTAAAAACCCGAATAGAAACATTATAACAATGTTTCAAGATAAAGAAGGTGCAATTTGGTTGGGTACTTTTTCGGATGGGTTAATTAAGGTAAAACTGCAGCCTTCTGGCAACTACAAAATAAATAACTATCCTATCTCTCAGCAGCGGGTTTTAGCAATAGACCAGGCAGGTGATGGAAACATCATATGTGGTACAGAAAACGATGGGCTTTTTGTTTTAAGTACAGATGGAACCTTAATTAAGAACTACCGTTATGACAAGACAGATGTTCATAGTGTTAAGTCAAACTCCATATGGTCTGTGTTTGTAGACAATCAAGAACGTATTTGGATTGGATATTATAATAAAGGGGTAGGGGTATATGATAAGTTGTATGATAAATTCAATAATAACGAAAGCCTATATCATATTAACAATTCTCTTATTTTATCCTCAGTTACAGCTATTGTAAGTGATGAAGAGGGTAGGTTATGGTTTGGTTTAGATGGTGGTGGCATAGATGTATACGATTCTGTAGAAGAAAAAATTGTTCATTTAAAAGATAACCAAAACCCCATTGCAAAAAACCTTAATGCGGTAGCGGTTACGGGAATGTTTTTTGATAGTCAAAATAATCTTTGGGTAGGTACGTGGGATTCTGGTATTTATTTTCTTCCAAAAAACACATCAACTTTTATAAATTATACAACGTCAAATACAAACGGGGGGTTGACAAATAACCGTATAATGACATTTGATGAAGATAAAAATGGAATAATTTGGATTGGTTCATATGAAGAAGGGGTACATTCTTATGAACCAAAAACTAAAAAATTTACGTCTCATAATACTCAAATTTTCAATGACACACTTCCTAGCCATGGAGAAGTACGCAAATTGTTAGTAGATAGTAATGACTTTCTTTGGATAGGTACGACAGGAGGTCTTTTTAAAATACCTATTGATTTTTCTCCTGGGGAGAAGGTTATTTCTTTGGTAGAGCGTATGTACGCAGATACAGGACAACATCTACTTGTGGATAGGGTTGTATCATTATTTGAGGACAGTAGGAAGATAATATGGATAGGAACCAATGGTGGGGGAGTATGCAAATACAATTCGCAAGAAGATACATTTACATGGTATGGACAAAAAGATGGACTTGGCCAAGGGACTATAGCTTCAATTCAAGAAGATGATAATGGAGATATTTGGCTAAGCGGAAATAATGGGATTTCTAGATTGAACGTAGAAAAAGAAGATTTTAAGAATTTTAATGTACATGACGGCTTATTAGCTAATGATTTTAATTATAATTCTGCATATAAGGACGATTCTGGTATTTTATATTTTGGCAGTTATGAGGGTGTTAATTCTATAAATCCAAAAAAATTAAGTTTCAATAATATCTTACCACGAGTTTATTTTACGGACTTTAAGCTTTTTAATAAGTCGGTTATTCCAAATGTTGAAGAGTCGCCTCTAAAAAAAGTTATTGGCAAAACAGAAAGAATTACCCTAAACCATAAACAGTCTGTTTTTAGTATAGAATATGCAGGAATTAATTTCACAAGGCCCAAAAAGAATCAGTATGCTTATTTCTTACAAGGTTTTGATAACCGCTGGAATTATGTTGGGGAAAATAGAAGTGCTACCTATACGAATCTTCCACCGGGAGATTATGTTTTTAAAGTAAAGGCGGCCAATAATGATGGTGTGTGGAACGAAACACCAAAAACGTTAGGACTTACTATTTTGGCTCCGTGGTGGAGTACCAATCTGGCTATTCTAGGATATGTTTTGATACTGCTACTTATCACTTATTTTTTAGTAAATCTTACGAGCCAAAGAATACGCGAGAAAAGAATGGTTCAGTTTGAGCGAGAAAAACGATTACAAGAAGAAGTATTGAACGATAGGAAAATTCAGTTTTTCACCAATATTTCGCATGAGTTTAGAACGCCACTTACCCTTATTTTAAACCCTCTAGAAGATATTCTTGGTGAATCCGGACCTGCATTCTCTAAAAAGGTAATGGAGAAATTAGGAATCATCTACAAAAATACCAACAGGTTAAAACGGTTGATTGATGAGTTGATGGATTTTAGAAAACTAGATATCAATAAACTCAATGTTAAAGTGTCAGAATTGGAAGCCGTAGGTTTTGTAAAGGAAATCACCCATCACTTTGAAGAAGAGGCAATGCAAAAGAACATACAGCTTTTGGTGGAGTCAGAAGAACCGCCAATAACGCTGTGGAGTGACCCTTCTATGCTGGAAAAGGTTATTTTTAATATACTTTCTAATGCGTTTAAAATTACACCTGAACAAGGAGAAATAACGGTAAGTGTTTTTAAGACCATAAACAAAATTGTATTTCCTCACATAGATGAGAATGAGATGTACCAAGCCTTGGAAATAAGTGTCGAAGATACGGGGAGTGGTATTGGACAGGAAGACCTGAAAAAAGTTTTTGAACGTTTTTATCAAGTGGAAAAAATGAACAGCCAGTATTACGGTGGTACAGGTATTGGTTTGGAAGTGGTAAAAAGTTTTGTTGATCTTTTAAAAGGTAAAATAGAAGTAGAAAGTGAAGAAGGCGTGGGTACAAAGTTTGGGATTTTTCTTCCCATGGGCAATGCTCACTTTAAACCTAGTGAATTGTTTTTGAGCCCAAAACCCGTAAGTGAAACCATGCAACCAATCGTGGCAACAGAAGATATTGTTGACCGGTTTGTAAGTCCAGGTTCTGCTATCACACTGCTAATTGTTGAAGACAATGCAGAACTACGGACGTATTTAAGAAATGAGCTCAAAGAGTTTTATACTGTAATTGAGGCTGTAAATGGAACCGAAGGGGTAAAGGCCGCTGAAAAAAGAACTCCGGATATTATTCTTACAGACGTAGTTATGCCAGAAATGGATGGTTTTGAGTTTTGTAGGCGAATTAGAGAAGACCTTAAGACAAGCCATATACCCATTCTCATGTTAACGGCCAAAACAATGACAGATGATTGGGTTAAAGGAATAGATAGTGGGGCAGATATTTATTTGACCAAACCTTTTGAGATGACTGTACTAAAGGCACAATTAAAACAGATATTGAGCAGTAGACAGGTCTTGTTCAATAAGTATTTGAATGATTCAGGTAATGTAAAAGTACCGGAGAATACTTCAGAACTTGACAAAAGTTTTATTGCTAAGGTGTTAAAGTACATTACGGTTAACCTCTCTGATGAAAACCTAAATGTGGAACAATTGGCAGAAGAGGTAAATCTTAGTAGAAGCCAATTATATAGAAAAATAAAAGCACTTACTGGGTATTCCGCAAATGAATTCTTAAGGAATATTAGACTTGAAAAAGCAAAGCAGATGATAGAAACGGGGAACGAGTCTATTAGCGAAGTATGTTTTAAAGTCGGTTTTTCTTCACCTTCTTACTTCACAAAGTGTTTCAAGGCTCATTTTGGTTTTCTTCCTACCGAGGTTAAGTAATCATTTGATAATTTTTTATTGTAGTACAAACCCTAAGACTTCGGTAGATTTAATTAGATTACAGGAACACTAGAAGTATATGTACTGTTTTAGGTAAATCCATATCTTTATATGATTAAATATACTGGATTGGAAATAGTAGAAACACATAGAAATGATTATACCATTTCAACTGATAAGGATAAATTGGATATTCTTAGTATTCACAAATTCCTTTCAAAAGAAACTGATTGGGCTAAGGGAATTCCAATGAATACCGTAAAAACATCCATTGAAAACTCTTTGAATTTTGGACTGTATCATAATAACAAACAAATAGGCTACGCCAGAATAATTTCAGACTATTCCACAATTGCCTATTTAGGAGATGTATTTGTTCTTAAAGAATATAGAGGAAATGGATTAAGTAAATGGTTGATAAATGAAATCATGGAACATCCAAAGCTACAAGGATTAAGACGATGGATTTTACTAACTGACACTGCAGAATGGCTTTATAAGAAATTTGGATTTACAGAATTGCCCCATCCTGAATTTTACATGGAAAAGCATAATCCAAATGTATATAAAGGAATAGAAACTACTAAAGGCAATGCGGAAGAAACCTAAAATAGGGTGGTTTAGCAATGAATTGACCCTATTAAATCTTAATTAAAACCCCTCATTTTCTACATTTAAAAACTTGAGTTTTAATCACTCGCAATTTCTGCGTCATGCCCAATTACTTAAAGCTCATCGCTTTTATGAGGCAAAATGCCACAAATGTTCTATACAGCGCTTCATTTGTAATATAGGTAACCTAGTAATTTCACGACTTTTATCATATTCATAGTCAATACAATTGACTAGTTGTATTATAGATTTCTCTATTTAACCATTTTAATTTAATGATATGTTTAAAACTGTTGTGTTATTTTTTGTAATCCTGTTGTTTTTGTTCGGTTTTGGAAAAATTAAGGAAAGTGCATTTCAAACCGAAGACGATGCTGACAGTCTTAAAAAAGTTTACAAGAAAGAGTTTTATATAGGAGCAGCTATTAATGACAAGATTATTACTGGAAAAAATAAAAAAGCTCTTGAAGTTTTAAAGAGAGAATTCAATACTATTAGTCCAGAAAACGTCATGAAATGGGAAGAGGTTCATCCGTCTCCAGACACGTTTTATTTTGATATGGCCGACAAGTATGTGGCTCTTGGTAAAGAAAATAACATGTTCGTTATTGGTCATACACTTTTATGGCATAGCCAGATAGGGCCATGGATGAATACCGTAAATGATAGTGCTACCATGGCAAATTATATCCGTGATCATATTACGACAGTAGCAAGTAGGTATAGTGGTAAAATTGATGGTTGGGATGTGGTAAACGAGGCTTTAAATGAAGATGGTTCGCTAAGGGAATCTGTCTTTTTAAAGGTGATGGGAGAACGGTATTTAGAATTTGCATTTAAGCTTGCAGAAAAAGCAGACCCATCTGCAGAGTTATATTATAACGATTATAATATGTGGAAACCCAAAAAGCGGGAAGGGGCTATACGGCTTATAGAAAATCTTCAAAAAAGCGGAGCTAAGATTAACGGAGTAGGTATGCAGGCACATTGGGGTTTGACAGAACCTTCATTAGAAGAAGTAGAGAATAGTATTGTGGCCTATGCAAAACTGGGTTTAAAGGTTTCCATTACAGAATTGGATGTTACCGTTTTACCAAACCCTTGGGGATTGGAGGGCGCAGAAATTGGTCAAAACTATGAGGAGAGCGAAGAAATGAATCCTTACCCAAATGCTTTGCCAGATTCTGTAGAAGTGCAGTTAGCCCAGCGTTACAAGGATATTTTTAAACTCTTTTTAAAACACAGTGATAAGATTGATAGGGTTACTTTCTGGGGTGTGAATGACCAAAGTTCATGGCTTAACAATTGGCCAATTACTAATAGAACTAATTACCCTTTACTTTTTGATAGAAAATTTGAAGCGAAAAAAGCATATCAGGCGGTAATGGAACTTAAAACAGATTCAACCAACCAACAGTAATTCTTATGAATCTAGAATCTCAAAAATTATCTGTAAAGGAGAAAATCGGTTACAGCCTAGGTGATTTAGCGGCTAACTTGGTCTTTCAGACTTTAATGACTTATCTGGCCTATTTCTATACAGATATTTATGGTTTGGAAACTAGCCATGCATCGGCCATTATACTAACGGTTGGTCTTATTGCGGCATTCGGTTTCAACCCTATCATAGGTGCTCTTGCGGATCGTACGACTTCTAAATGGGGCAAGTTTAGACCTTGGATTTTATTTACGGCGGTTCCTCTGGGTGTTGTAGCTCTTTTGGCTTTCAGCACACCTGGTTTTAATTATAAGGGCAAGGTTATTTATGCGGTGGTTACGTATACATTTTTACTGCTTTTATATGCGGCTAATAATTTGCCGTACTCTGCATTAAGTGGCGTAATTACAGGCGATATGGGCGAAAGGAATAGCCTGTCCGCTTATCGCTTCGTAGGTGTGATGTTCGCACAGTTTTTTGTGCAGGTATTTATGCTGCCTATAATTGAATCTGCAGGTAATGGAGATAAAGCTATGGGTATAGAGGTTGTTATGACTTGGTTGGCTATTATTGGCACGGTCATGCTCATTATTACTTTTTTAACTACTAAAGAACGTATTGTTCCTACTGCGGAGCAGAAATCTACCTTAAAAGAAGATTTGGGTGATTTATTCAGTAATATACCATGGATTATTATGTTGGTGCTTACCACGCTCGTATTTGTGACCTTGGCAATGAAAGGTGGGTCTTATGTGTATTACTTTGAGAACTATGTGGATAAAGAAAGTTTGACGATTTTTATACAACCTATTTTAGATGCTCTAGCATCTATTGGTGTCAATTTTTTTGGTGAGAATCCGGTTTCTGCGGGTTTTGGACTTTTTAATGCCGGTGGTATTATTTTTATGATTTTTGGTATTACGCTATCAAAAAGATTTGCCGATAAATATGGAAAGCGAGATGTCTTTATGGTAGCGCTTTTTATATCAACGCTTTTTATTATTTTCTTTTACTTCTTTTTACCAACTTCGGTCGGGCTTATTTTTACTTCTCAGATTTTTCATGGCTTCTTTTATGGGTTGACCATACCCTTATTATGGGCTATGATTGCAGACGTAGCAGATTTCTCGGAATGGAAGAACAATAGAAGAGCCACAGCCATAATTTTCTCTGCTATGATGGTGGGATTAAAAGGAGGTCTAAGTATTGGGAGCTCATTGGTTACTGGTATTTTAGGAGCGTATGGTTATATTTCAAAAGAAGCCATGGTTGCGGGAGAAGCTATTGTGCAACCAGAAAGTGCAGTTCTAGGAACAAAAATGCTAGTTAGTATTTACCCGGCAATTCCGTTTTTATTGGGAATTGCTTTGCTATTTTTATATGAGATAAATAAAAAGATGGAAACTCAGATAGAGGTAGATTTAAAGAAACGAAGACTAAAATAAATAACGCATAACATAATACGAATATCACATGCCAGAAGAATCTATAGAAAATATCGATTTTGATAAGTTGAACGAAACAGCTATTTCTCAGCCGTTGGTAAAGAATATATACACTGCAGATCCCTCCGCTCATGTTTTTAATGGAAAAATATATATCTACCCGTCCCATGACATAGAAGCAGGGATTCCCTTTGATGATTTAGGGAGCCATTTTGCCATGGAGGATTATCATGTGATTTCTATGGATGGAGTACATAGTGAAGCAGTTGATAATGGTGTAGCGCTTCATGTTGATGATGTGCCGTGGGCAGAAAAACAAATGTGGGCACCAGATGCAGCACATAAAAATGGTAAGTATTATTTATATTTTCCTGCGCGAGGTTATGACGGAATTTTCAAAATAGGCGTAGCTGTAGGTGATGCTCCAGAAGGGCCTTTTGTGCCACAGCCTGAAGCAATACAAGGAAGTTACTCTATAGACCCTGCAGTTTTTGAAGATGAAGATGGTAGTTATTATATGTATTTTGGTGGAATTTGGGGCGGACAGCTTCAAAAATATCGTAATAATACATACGATAAAAGCAATGAAATGCCAGAACCAGAAGAAGTGGCGCTATTACCTATTGTAGCCAAATTAACGGACGATATGCTAGAGTTTGCAGAAGAGCCAAAAGAGGTGCAAATTTTAGATGCAGATGGGAAATTACTTTTAGAGGCCGATAATGATAGACGTTTCTTTGAAGCTTCTTGGATACATAAATATGATGGTAAATATTACTTTTCCTATTCTACGGGAGACACCCATTTTATCTGCTATGCGATAGGAGATAACCCATACGGACCATTTACCTATACTGGACGTATATTGAATCCTGTTGTAGGTTGGACCTCTCATCATTCCATTTGTGAGGTAGAAGGTAAGTGGTATTTATTCTATCATGATTCTAGCCTATCTAAAGGCGTAACTCATTTACGTTCTGTGAAGGTTGCAGAAATTACCTATAATTCAGATGGGAGCATAGTGACTTTAGATCCTTATACGCAAAAGTAAATTGAATATTAAAATAAGAAAAAGGGACTATTGAAATAATAGTCCCTTTTTCTTTTCTTATTTCTTTTTCAATTCAATGAATTGAAGGTGGTCATTATTTTTTGCAGCGATGATATAAGGCTGTGAGTTTAATTGTATGCTAGACATATTCTTCACATCACCAGAGACAAAAAAACCACTGTCTGATGCGGGAATTGCTGTGAACTCTCCTTTACCATTTCCTTCTAAAAATAATCCATGACCGGCATCGTTACGCGGGGTTTCAACTTCAGAAGCATAAAGGTTTCCTGCTACAAGGATATCCAGATTACCATCTAGGTTATAATCATCTATTAGTATCTCATTAATGCTAGAAGTTTGGGCTAAAATCGGAAGCTCGCGAACTATGAATTTTCCATCCCTATTTTCTAAATAGATACTGGCAAAAGATTTCACTTGATAATGAAGTGCGGACTCCAGAGATTTTTCGGTATACACATCTTCTAAAGTAGCTTCTGCAAAACTCTCGTAATTCTGAAATTTTTGTTTTATGGCAGGAATCTGCTGCGATGAACAGCCTCGGCCACGCACGGGATATTGCTTGCCGTCATTGTAATAACTTAGTACAATGTCTTGGTTGTTATCTTTGTCAAAATCACTTACGAAAATATCAAAAGTTTCTTCTTCGGTGGCTTTGTATTTGTAGTTTTGACCATTATTGCCAACTACATAATCCATATCGCCATCATTGTCAAAATCCCCCTGTTGTACGCTCCACCACCAGCCAGTGGTATCTTTTGTTAACCCTAAAGATTCAGAAACTTCTTCAAACCCTGTTTTGGTATTATGGAACATACGTATGGGCATCCATTCTCCAACAATCATAATATCCTGTCTGCCATCATTATCATAATCTGTAATTACGGCACTGGTAGCCATCCCTAGATTTTGAAATTCTTTGGGTTGTATTTCTTCAAAGATTTCAAAACTAACCTTGCCATTACTACTCATGTTTTTTAAAATGTGACTCGTAGCAGGGCTGGGAAAGTTTTTAGGAACTTGTCTACCTAATACCAAAAGGTCAGGTTTACCATCACCATTAAAATCGGATTGATAGACCTTGGAACCGCTTATTTTTAAATCAGGTAGAGCAGTAGCGTTTGCTTTAGTAAAATTTCCTTGACCATCATTTAGGTATAATCGGTCTTGGAGAGCTTCGGAATTATTTGAAAATTCATACCCACCGCTTACTACGTACAGGTCATTATCTCCATCACCATCGGCATCAAAAATTAAAGAGCCAGAATCTTCACTTTTAATATCGTCCTCTAAAAAGGTAGAAGGGTGTTTTTGAAACCCGGTTGAAGTTTGCATAAATAGACTACCTATATTACCGGAAGAACCTCCAACAAAATAATCTTCTAAGCTATCGTTATTAAGGTCTCCCACCGCTAAAGTTGGACCAAAAGATGACATTTTATGTGGAAGTAAAACCTGGTCCTCAAAATCATCGTACTCGTTTTCGGTATGTTTGTATGCAGGAAATTTTGAAGTTTTATCTGTGGCGAATATTTTGGATTTAGTGATGTTTTCATCGGTGTCTACAATAGCATTGTTAAAATCTAGAGTCAATGCTTGATTAGCCTCAACGGTATTTAATTTTTGGATTTTACCATTAGGCCATACTACTTTTAGCTCGTCTACTTTTGAAGCAACTCCCAATCCAAAATGAAGCATAGGAGCAACGGAAGATTGAAACCCTCTCGAAAGCGTCAATTCTTGCATTTGGGTTTTCCCGTCAACGGTAACATAAACGCGAGACCCAAGACCAAACTGGTTACTCTGATTACCTTTGAATTTTATCTGAATATAATTATTGGTTTCTGAAGCATTGTTTTTAAAGATTGAAGCTTCATCATCTATATTATTGGTAATAAGTTCTAGATCACCATCATTATCAAGATCGGCGTAAGCTACGCCATTGGAAAAACCTTTGAATTCAATGCCCCAATCTTTGTTGGCTCTTTTGAATTCTAGATTTCCCATATTTTTGAAAATGAAATTATCAATTTTCTCCGATGGTATTTTTTGACTTAACTCTAATAGCGTATCGCTTTTTATTTTGATAGATTTCAGCTTATTGAAATAATCATTATTGTTAATCTCACGACGCGTACCGTTAGATACGAAAAGGTCTTTGTGCCCGTCATTATCAAAATCTGCAAAAAGGGGTCCCCAGCTCCAGTCAGTTGAAGAAGTGCCGGTTATTCTGGAAACATTAGAAAAATGTGGAATACCATCTTCAAAAACTCCCGAGTTAACCTGCATACAGTTATGCATGTATTGGTAATGGAACCCGGCATTGACTACATCCCAAAAAAGTTTAGGATTCATGCTGGCCATATTGGCTTTCTTTCGTCGGTTTGATTTGGCATCCATATCTACCTGAAAAATATCTAGGTTGCCATCATCATTAAAATCGGCTATATCTGCACCCATACCATAAAATGCGGTTTGCGATGTGGCTTGTTTTACAACCTCTTTAAATGTGCCATCTTGGTTATTGATGTACATAAAATCAGGAGAATTAAAATCATTGGAAACATAAAGGTCAGGCCAAGAGTCATTATTGAGATCGCCTGCCGTGGCACTTAGTGAAAGTCCGTAAGCCTTTAAGCCAGAAGCTTCGGTAACATCTGTAAACGTATTTCCGTTATTTTGGTACAAATGCCCAGACTCATGGTCTTTGACATTTGCCATTTTATAAACATAGGCAAAAGTGGGAGAATCAAATTGAGTAGGAGGGTAGTTGGCTACAAATAGGTCTAGGTCACCATCTTTATCATAATCAAAAAAAGTAGCTTGCACACTATTTCCAATGTCATTTAGGCCATATTCTGCAGCCTTTTCAGAAAAGGTTTCATCTCCATTATTGATGTATAGTTCATTGTCTTTTGGTCCAAATTTACCACCTACGGAACAATAAATATCCAAAAGACCATCCGCATTTACATCTGCCATGGTTACGCCAGTATACCAGCGGTCATCTCCAGAAATACCTGCATTTTCTGTAATATCTTGAAATTTAAGCTCGCCTTTATTTAGGTATAGCTTATTGGAAACTTGGTTACCGGTAAAAAAGAGATCTACTAAGCCGTCATTATTGATGTCGCCACTTGCCACACCACCGCCCATATATAAATAGGAGTAGGTGAAATAATTTAAGGAATCATTTTCAGTAAGGGTATTGTTGAAATTAACACCTGTTTGGTCAGATTTTAAGCCAGTAAATATCTTACTATCCGTTTTGATTTGTTCTTCGGTACAACTTGCGAAGAGAAGAATAAAAAACGAGTATACTAAGGTTTTACTGTAAATATTTATATCCATTTGTTCGTGTTCAAAAATTTAAGATACAGTTTTTTAAAAATAGAATAGAAACAAAAAACAGTGTGTCGACCAAAACACACTGTTTTAAAATTACTAACTCAAAACTAACTAAAATTAAGCGTTTTAATACCCTGCATTCTGGTCAGATGCAGAGATGTTTATGTTTGCATCTATTTCAGGTTGAGGTATTGGTAAAAGCTCATGTTTACCAGCTTGAAATTGGGTGTTGGCTAATTCTGTACTAGCAATTCCCCATCGGATAATATCATTAAATCTGGTTTGCTCTCCTGCCAATTCCACTTTACGTTCGTGCACTAAAGCTTCAAATACTTCAGCTTGTGATAAGCCCGTAGCCAATGGAGCTAATGTAGCCCTTTCGCGGACTTCGTTAATATAGCCTACAGCAACATCTTGGTCACCACCTGGTCTCATGCTCTCGCACTCCGCCATCATTAACAATACATCTGCATATCTCAAATACTTAAAGTTAATACCTGAAGTTTGATCTTCGTTCGCATCTTTGTAGTAGTTGTTGTATTTAGCCCATCCGGCATTACCACCGCCATTACTTGGAAAAGCATCTACAGTTAATGAACCATCAGGCCCAAAAGTATCACCGTTTACATAGAAAGATTGCTCAAAACGAATGTCTCCAATTTCATACTCTTCTAATAAGTCATCTGAAGGAAAAACATTAAACCAATCATTAAAACCATATTCCTGACCTCTAAAGGTAGCCTCGTTAGGACCTTGACCGCTACGGTCAGAATTCCATTGTGCACTGGTACCAAAATCATCATTGTATTCAATTTCAAAGATAGACTCTTCACCATGTTCAGTTTCTTCCATGAAATTGTCAAAGTAATTGTCTTCTAAGCTATAACCGTTTAAAGCGGAGAATTGGGTTAAAGCATCATCATATTGCTCCAAGAATAAATAAACCTTACCCAGTAAGGCTTGTGCAGCTCCTTTAGTGGCACGTCCGTTCTCTTCATCGCCTTTTGATTTTAAAGTAGGTATAGCCTCTTGTAAGTCTTTAATGATTTGCGCATATATTTCAGAGCTAGGACTTTTACCAGGACCAGTGCCATCATCAGGTGGTAAGGTGGTAACAAGAGGGGCATCACCATATCTGGTTACGATAAAGAAATGAAATAATGCACGCAAGAATTTAGCCTCACCAATTGCCTTTTTCTTTAAGTCGTCGCTCATCTGAGAAGGTAAAATCTCATTAATTTTGGTCTCATTTTCTATAACGAAATTTGCTTTATTAATGCCTCTGTAGCAACTTTCCCAATAGGCTCCAATAGCACCATGGCTGGAGTCGAACGAGAAATCTAAATATTGACGTTTATCTGCTTCTAACTGGTTGTTCCCCCCATTTTCGTGGGACATATTATCCATCATAAAAAACATATGACGGCTATATAGACCTCTGGTTTGTAGGTTGGAGTATACGGCATTTACGGCAGACTGAACCTGAGTTTGGTTCGCAAAGAAAGTGTCTGGCGAAAGCTCGTTTGGATTCGTTAATTCTAATGAGTCTTCATTACACGAAAGCACAAGGCCGATCGTTGCTAAGACCGTTACTAGTATTTTAGTTTTTTTCATAATCTTTTTTTTTAAAATGATAGTTGTACTCCAAGTAATACTGATTTAGGCTGTGGATAGTTTCCTCTATCGATTCCTAATTCGTATTGGCTGTTTCCACCATTGTTTGTCAAAGGGTTCCCTATTTCTGGATCTAAACCAGAGTAGTCACTAATAGTAATCAAGTTCTGACCACTGATATATATTCTACATTTGGAGAAATATTCCTCTAAAGCTGGATTATCCAATGTATATCCCAATGTTATATTCTTAAGTCTAGCATATGAACCATCTTCTACAAAACGATCTGAAATAGAGTTAAAATTCTGATCATTTCCTCCTGCTGCAGGTACGCTGTTGGAAGTTCCTGGACCTGTCCATCTATTCAACACATTCGTTCCTGCGTTAAATAATCTAGGCATGCCTTCTAAGTCATAAATATTAGTATTGTAAACATCAACGCCAGATACACCAGATATAAATAGATTAAGATCTAACTGCTTGTAGTTTGCGTTTAAATTTAAACCGTATGTGAAGTCTGGATACGGATTTCCGATTTTTACTCGATCATCTGCGTTAATTTGGCCATCTCCATTTTGGTCCACAAATCTTATATCTCCAGGGTTTACAGGAAATACCCCGTCAACAGCTGTTTGAGTTAGATTAGCATCTACTTCGGCTCGTGTTTGGTATATACCATCTGTTTCATATCCGAAGAAAAAGAACAAAGGCTCGCCTACTTCAATTCTAGAAATATTCTGTGATTCAAACGTACCCCCAGAAAGTGATTCGTTTGACCCTAAAGACTTCACTTCATTGCTTGAGGTACCAAGGTTAAGGTTGGCCGACCATGTGAAATCTCCATCATAATCATTATAACCAAGACTAAATTCAACACCGCTGGTTTCAACAGAACCTACATTTTCTGTTACAGAACCTGAGTTAATACCTAGTGAGCCGGCCAATGGGCGACTCATTAATAGGTCATCACTTGTATTATTGAAATATTCAACGGCACCCGTCAATTTCCCATCAAAAAGCCCAAAGTCCAATCCAATATTTTTCATGGTGGTTTCTTCCCATTTTAAATCTGCGTTGGCAAGGCCTCCAGGTGTAGTACCTGTAGCGAGAACGTCTCCAAATGGATAGAAGAACTCGGAAAGCAACGTAGAACTGTATTGGTAATCACCAATTCTATCATTTCCTGTAATACCCCAGCTACCTCTTAGTTTTAGCGTGTTAAATGCGGTATCTGTTAGAAAGCTTTCTTTCGCAATATTCCATCCTAATGCAACAGAAGGAAAAGTACCCCATCGATTGTTTTCTCCAAAGCGTGAAGAAGCATCTCTACGAATAGAAGCAGCAAAAATATACTTTTGATCAAAGTTATAATTTAGTCTGCCCAAATAGCCAATACGATTGTATTCAAAAGTCTGAGACTGTAAAAACGATTTTTCATTTGATACTTGATTTAAATCGTCTGTAATGGGGTTTTCACTATTACTATTTAAAAGGTCGTTTTTAGTTTCTTGTTTTTCTGCAAGAACCAATAAATCAAAATTATGCTTATCACTTAAGGTGAATGAATAATTTAGACTGTTAGTAATTGTTATAGACTTCCTTATGCTAGAATTTTTTGTAATTGTAGCAAAGGTTGAACTGTGCGTAGCTCCTTCACTATCGTCGTTATACGAGGGTACAAAAATATCGGTATTAGAATTTCTATAATCTAGACCAACCTGGCTTTTAAACTTCAGCCCATCAATGATTTCAAATTCACCAAAAACACTTCCAATAATTGATGAAGATTTATTGATTTGTTCGCCAAGGGTTTGAACTCTAATTGGATTTTCGGCATCTTGACCATCTAAGGCACTGTTTGGCCCTTGAAATCCTTGTAAGTTATTAGGATTATATATTGGTAAATACGGAGCGGCTTTAATAGCATGCTCTAATAAAGAACGCGTGCCCAGGTTTCTTTCTGGATTTTGCGTTTGGAATGAAACTGCCATAGTTTCACCAAAATTGAATTTACCTACAGTAAAGTTGCTGTTAGCTCTAAATGAAAATCTTTCAAACCCAGTTTCTATTATAGCACCTTCTTGGTCCATATATCCAGCAGAAAATCTAAAATTATTGTTTTCGCCACCACCCGATAGAGCAAAATCCACTTTTTGCATAATACCTGTTCTAAAGAGAGCATCTTGAAAATCTGTAGTATTACTGTTGGATTGTGAAAGAGGAGAAGTTGGTGTAACACCAAATGCATCTTGAGCATACTGTAAATATTGCTGCGTATCTAATAAATCATACCGTTGGTTTGAATAATTAACACCTGTATAGGCATCAAGATTAATAATTGTCTTACCTGATCTATTTCCTTTTTTTGTAGTAACCATTACAACACCATTAGATCCTAAAGAACCATAAATGGCAGTTGTAGAAGCATCTTTTAGTATGTTTATGGATTCGATATCATTAGGATTTAAATCTCCTAAACCACCAGCAATGATACCATCAATAACATATAATGGGTCATTGTTGTTCATAGTACCTAGGCCACGAATACGGACTACTGGTGCACTACCAGGAGAACCAGTGTTCAAAACCGTTACACCGGCAGCTCTACCTTGTAAGGCTTGATCTGCACTAGCCACAGGTAATGCAGCTAATTCTTCAGAACCTACTGTTGCTATGGCACCAGTTACTTCTGCACGCGACTGCGTACCATAACCAACTACAACCACCTCATCTAAAGCTTCTGCGTCTTCTTGTAGACTAACATTTATAGAAGTTTGACTCCCTACTACGATAGTCTGAGTGGTCATCCCTATATAAGAGATCACTAACTTATCGGTAGAATTCACGTTAGAAAGAGCGTAATTACCATCAAAATCTGTAGTTGTACCATTAGTTGTACCTGCTACTATTATTGTAGCACCTGGCAAGGGAGTGCCGCTATCATCAGAAACTACACCACTTATTGTGGAAGTCTGTGAATAGGCAAACTGCCCAATCATTACAAGACATGCAATGACCGCATGTTTAAGTTTAATCATAATCTTTGAGTTTAGTTGGTTAATTATTAGATTACTGGCCTAGTGAAGACCCGACTCTAGCAAATGTATATGAAGGGCTGCATGAGCAATAGAAGATTTGATGCATATAGTGAAAATTATGTTGCAATACCATGTAAGTCTCAATATTTTGAGGTTAAAACAATGAATTTGATATTTTTAAACTATGAAATTTATCAATATAACATATGCGTTGTAAGGGTCAATATGAGGTAGAAAACCATATGTTACTCCAATTATTTGCTTTGAGTAATACATTTGTTGATTACCTTTTGGTTATTCTAAGATTACAAGAGTAGAGTGTTGGGATTTATGCTGTAATAAATACGTTTTAGTTTAAACTTAGAACACTTGGTATTTCATAACTAAACATTAGAACAAGCAGGAGGTAAAAGATAGCAGATCTTTAAGGAGGGATAGTTAATGAATTAGGGGCATAAAAAAGCCCGATATATACCGGGCTTTTTAATATCAAAATGTAATGCTTAAGTTTAAGCAACTTCAGCTTCCGGGTTTTCTTTTTTCTTTTTCATCCAGAAATAAAGTACTGTAAAAAGGACGATTAAAATACCGGGAAAGATGGTCATTGTAAGTAAGGTAGCTTGCCCAGATACTAAATCTAGTTCATCTCCTGTAAAACCTTCGGCAGCAGCTTTAGCTTTATCAGAATCAATCCATCCACCAATAATTGGTTGAAATATAGAGCTAGAGAACATACCCACCGCACCAACAATCGAAAGACCTAATGCACCACTTTTTGGAATTTTATCGGCAACAAAACCAATCATATTTGGCCAGAAATAGGCAACACCCAAAGCAAAGAAAATTGCAGCAACGTAAGCCATTGTTCCTGTTTGCGTACTGAACAAATATATACCTAATGTGGCAAGAACTGCAGAACCTAAAAGAACCCCGGTTTGGTTGAATTTTGCCACCATACTACCACCAAAGAATCTGGCTACGGCCATTAAACCTGCAGTTAAGGCTAGGATAATCATAGGATTAGCTCCGCTTTTAGATAAGATAAGGCCCACCCATTGGTTTGGTCCGAATTCTGAAATGGCGGTCAATGCCATACAAACAAGCATAAATATAAAAAGAGGAGAAAGCATCGCTTTAAAGTTTCCTCCAATAGTAGCAGCTTCTTCCACTTTGGCTTTTGGCCAAGATTGTCCAAAGAACAAATAAGCGTATACTAACGTTGGTATAAGAATCAACCAGATTTGACTTTCCCAGCTAAATGACATATCGGTCATAAAACCAGAAATAAGACTTCCTATAGCAATACCACCTGGGAACCACATATGAAAACGGTTCATCATGGTACTCATTTTGTTTCCTTGGTAAGCATCTGCAATCATAGGGTTACAAGCCGCTTCAGTACAGCCGTTACCCAATCCAATAAGAAGAGTAGAGATAAGAAGACCTACGTAGCTTCCTGAATAGATGGTTAATATAATACCAATGGCATGGGCAAAGAATGCAAATTGCATAATTGCCTTTCCACCTACTTTATGATAAACCAACCCGCCTACCACCATAGACAAAGGAAATCCTAAAAACCACATAGAGTTTATAAAGCCTAGTTGTTCACCACTTAAGCTTAACTCCTCTCCTAATTGAGGCAAAATACCTGCTCTAATACTAAAAGAGAATGCGGTAGTAATTAACGCAAAGCAACTTGCGTAAAAAAGTCTGTTGGCGTTTGAGGCCATTTCAGTTGTTTTTGTTTCCATAAAAAATTGGTTTGTTGTTTAAGCTGAAATTCGTAAAAGTAACTTTTGATAAATATTTATTGCGAAAATCGAAACGAAAGATAAATCAAAAATATGTAATTGATAAAAAAAATCAGAATTTAACAGCCCGGTACATCATAATAAAAAACCAGAAAAGGAACGGAAAATTTATTTTTTAACCTAATCATGTGTTAAATGTACACTTATTTAAATTAACTATACTACCTTCAAGGTGCCAAATGTCAGATGGTTAGGTGTTAAAAGGAGTGGGATTCTTCGGAAGGCCCTGCTAATTAATAAATCTAGGATATAAATATACAGTGGTAGGTTGGGAAGTATAAAAACTAACAATATTGTATTTCTTTGATAAAAATAGCTTTGTTAAAGTGAGAAAAACGCAATTTTTTACTTAATAAGTTGCCTTATTATTTTTATATTCACACCTGCTTTGTAGAAAGGTTATAACCTACAATTAATTTCAGAAATATTGAGAAAATGAAAGAAGACAAGACCAAAACCAGTATGATCAAAAAATCAAGAAGAGATTTTGTAAAGAACACCGCATTATTTACCGGTGGAGCTATGTTATTGCCAAACCTACATATGAGCGGTATGGCAAATGTGTTAGGAGATAAGAAATTAAAATTGGCGCTTGTAGGTTGTGGTGGTCGTGGTACTGGTGCAGCGGTACAGGCATTAACTGCAGATGAGAACATAGAGCTTGTAGCAATGGCAGATGCTTTTGAAGATCGTCTGAAAGGTAGCTTGGCCAATATTTCTAAAGCCATGGGTGAAACCAAAAAAATCAATGTAAAAGAGAAAAATCAATTTGTTGGTTTTGATGCTGCAACCAAAGCAATGGATTTGGCTGATGTGGTTATTCTGGCAACGCCACCAGGTTTTCGTCCGCAACATTTTGAGTATGCAGTAAACAATGGGAAACATGTGTTTATGGAGAAGCCGGTAGCAACAGATGTACCTGGTGTTCGTAAGGTTTTGGCAGCAGCAAAGAAAGCCAAAGAAAATAAATTGAATGTAGTAGTAGGTCTTCAAAGACATTATCAAGACAGTTATCTGGCGGCCATGGACCAGATTAAAAAAAATTCTATTGGGAAAATAGTTTCAGGACAAGTATACTGGAATAGTGGTGGAGTATGGGTCCGTGAGCGTCAAGCTGGACAAAGCGAGCTTGAATATCAAATGCGTAACTGGTATTATTTTAACTGGTTGTGTGGCGATCATATTTTAGAGCAACACATTCATAATATAGATGTAGCAAACTGGTTTGTTGGTGAGTACCCTATTTCTGCACAAGGTATGGGAGGTAGGCAAGTTCGTAAGGGAAAAGATCACGGTGAGATATATGACCATCATTTTGTTGAATACACTTATCCTAGTGGAGCTGTAATTGCTAGTCAGTGCCGTCATCAGCCAGAAACTATGAGTAAGGTTTCAGAATTCTTCCAAGGAACAAAAGGTACGGTGTACACTAAAGGTGATAATGCCACTTTAACAGATTGGAATGGTAATTCAATATTTGAACATAGAGGTAAAGATGATCCTAACCCATACCAAGTAGAGCACGTAAAGCTTTTTGAATCTATACGGAACGGAGGTGTAATTGCCGATGCCGAAAATGGAGCAAAAAGTACCATGAGTGCTATTATAGGTAGAATGGCTACATATTCAGGTAAAGTTATTAAGTGGGATGAAGCGATGCAATCTAATATAGACTTGGCACCAGATGAATTAACTTGGGATTCTCCTGCTCCTGTTCAACCAAATGCTGATGGTACGTATAACATACCAAAGCCAGGTGAAACAGTCGTAATTTAATTTATGGATATCAGAAAATAAAAGTGTCCCCGTGTTTTAGGGGACATTTTTTTGTTTCCGTTTTAAAAGAAACCTAGGGTTTCTAATATATGGTAAACCGGAAAATAGAATTAACTTTGTTTTCCATTTTTGAAATATAATTATGCATAATACGATTAAAATTTTTGCTTCTGCCGCACTTCTTTGTCTGTCAATAGCATGTAAGGAAGAGAAAGCGCAGAAGGCAGAAGTAGTTAAAACTGCTGAAAAGATAGGTGCCTCAAAGACCGTAGAAGTAGACACTACGGTTATAAAAGAAAAGCCAGAAGGTGTTACCGCTCCTAAGGGAATGGTTTGGGTACCTGGGGCTGTATTTTCTCAGGGAGCCGTACCTCAGGATAAAGGAGCAATGGAGCATGAGAAACCGGCACATAAGGTTGCTGTTGATGGGTTTTTTATGGATATCACTGAGGTTACTAATGATGACTTTAAGAAATTTGTAAAAGAAACAGGCTATGAAACTGTAGCAGAGCGTCAAATAGATTGGGAAGAGATGAAGAAACAACTTCCTGAAGGTACTCCAAAACCTCATGATAGTATCATGCAACCGGGCTCATTAACTTTTAAGCAAGCAAAAAGTGCGGTTCCCAATCTTTATGATTTTTCACAATGGTGGAGCTGGACTATAGGTGCCGATTGGCAACACCCTAATGGACCTAGTAGTTCTATAAAAGGAAAAGGAAATTATCCTGTGGTTCACATTGCATATGAAGATGCTTTAGCATATTGCGAATGGGCTAACAGGCGTTTACCTACAGAAGCGGAATGGGAACGTGCTGCTCGTGGTAACCATTTAACAACTACTTATTATTGGGGTGATGAGGACACCAAATTATCTGATAAGGCCAATACGTGGGAAGGAGAATTTCCGGTAACTAATGTGGAGACTGATGGTTTTGGACTCCGCGCACCGGTAAAATCATATCCTGCCAATGATTTTGGTTTGTATGACATGGCTGGTAATGTTTGGGAGTGGACAAATGATTGGTACAATACCAATTATTATAAAGAATTGAATGCGACTTATCCTGTAGCAAAAAATCCGGTAGGGGCAGATCAAGCCTATAATGAAAGAGATCCATACGCGAGAGAAAAAGTTATGAAAGGCGGGTCGTTTTTATGTAACGCCAGTTACTGTGCTAGTTATAGAGTTTCATCTCGCATGGCTACTAGTTTAGATTCATCGTTAGAACATTTAGGTTTTAGGACCGTTGCCACGCCAGAAATGGTTCGTAATTCAAAATAAATAATTTCTCTTATGCAGTTTTTAGAAAATTTTAAGCCAGAATTGGTCATATCATCCCCAGGTAGAATTAACCTTATAGGTGAGCATACCGATTATAATATGGGGTATGTATTGCCAACGGCTATAGAAAAGAACATCACTTTTAGTTTTAAAAAGAACGGTTCAGATAATCAATGCCATGTATATAGTAAAACATACGATACGGGTTTTGAAATAGATTTGAATACAATAGCCGTAAGTAAGGTAGAGTGGGAGAATTATATTCTTGGTGTATTAAATGAAATCTCAAAACGAACGGATAAGGTAAGAGGTTTTGATTGTATTGTAGAAAGTAACTTACCTACAGGGTCAGGACTAAGTTCTTCCGCGGCATTAGAGTGTGGATTGGCTTTTGGTCTTAATGAGATGTTTGATTTGGGCCTGTCCAAGATAGAAATGGTACAACTCTCACAAACTGCAGAGCACACCTACGTGGGTACGCAATGTGGTATTATGGATCAATTTGCTTCCGTTATGAGTGAGGCTGGAAATGTTATTCTTTTGGACTGCCGTTCTTTAGAATACAAGCATATTCCAATAGATTTAAATCCGTATAAAATAATACTTCTTAATACTAAAGTTTCCCATAATCTAGCTTCAAGTGAGTATAATACGCGTAAGCAAGAATGTGAGCAAGGTGTTGCTGTTATTCAAAAGAAAAATTCCAATGTAAAATCTTTGCGAGATGTTGATGAAGAAATGCTTCTTGCATTTAAGGATGATATGAATCCCATAGTTTACAATAGATGTTCTTTTATTGTAAAGGAAAATGATAGGGTGTTGGAAATGGTTGAGGCATTAAAGCAGAATAACCTTAAGGAGGTGGGTCAAATCCTTTATAAGGCCCATGATGGGATTAGTAAAGAGTATGAAGTAAGTTGCCCTGAATCTGATTTCTTGGTAGATTTCTCAAAAAATAATAATCAAGTTCTAGGAGCGCGACAGACCGGAGGAGGCTTTGGTGGATGTACATTGAACATCGTACACGAAAGTGCGGTAGGAGATTTTGTAAGCGCAGCTACAAAGGCGTACAAAGATAAGTTCGATATTACTCTGGAAGCTTTTGAGGTGCGGCCAAGTGGAGGCACAACAAAAATATAAGCTAAAAGGCCAATCTTAAGATTGGCCTTTTTGTTTTTTAGGAGAAGACTAGTGAGCTTGGGAGTTCAATAATGCGTCTTCTAATGCTAGTTTTTTATGTCTACTTAGCGGAATTGAATGTCCACATACTTCAACTTGAGATCCATTAAATTTCTCAACCTTATCAAGGTTAATAATATATGATTTATGAACCCTTAGGAACCTGTCTTCCGGAAGTTTTTCCGCAAAAGATTTCATGGTAGACAAGATTAAAATATTTTTTTCTTCCGTGATGACTTTAATATAATCACCAAGGCCTTCAACCCATTTTATGTCACCAAGAGGTAATTTTACTTTTTTGAGTTTGCTGTTTACAAAAATATAGTCGTCCTCATTTTCTTCAACTTCAATATTATTTTGAAGTGCTTTTTTAATGGCGGTGTTAAAACGATTTTGGCCAATAGGTTTTAGAAGATAATCCGTTACATCATAATCAAAAGCCTGCATGGCATACTGTTCTTTAGCAGATATAAGAATAATTTGCGGACGGTTTTTTAAAGAGTCTATAAATTGAAACCCATTTATTAGGGGCATTTCTATATCTAGAAAAACGAGGTCAACATTATTTTCTCCCATATGTTTTTGTGCATCCACAGCGTTCTTGTAGTCGGCAATAAAACGGAGATTGATATGATTTTTTATAAGTTTGGCAACTGCCGTGCGTTGCGTTTTAGAGTCGTCTATAACTACACACGTTAATTTTACAGAGTTCATAATAAGAGGATTTTTTAAAAAGTATATAACTTCTTAATGAGGTTAAATATTCATTAATTAATCACCTTCTTTTTACAGTTGTGGGGCCAGAAAAAAATAGGTTAGTGATTACAAATATATAGTTTAAAAATTTACTGGCTCAAAGGCATTCTTAAAATAAGGAATGATTTTAAAATTTGGTAATTTTTAAGTGTAAAACTGATAGATGTCATGTTTTCTCTCTTTAGAAGATTATAATTTTATAAAACAAATCAAAAGTCATGCTAAAAGTCCTTTTGCCCACCGATTTTTCTGAAAATTCTAGAAATGCCATAGATTATGCACTGCATTATTATAAAGATGATGAATGTGTTTTCTATATTTTACATACATATACTCCTATGGCTTATAGGGTAGATTATATATTGGGATCACCGGCGTACGTTGGGCTTGGCGATAACTGGCAATCAGAAACCGAAGCTCAAATAAATGAGTTCTGCAGTGAAATAGAGCATTTGAACCAAAACGAGAAGCATAAATTTGTAACGCATATAGCATTAGAATCTTTATTAGTTGAGGTGTTAAAAGTTACATCAAAAGAAGAGATAGACGTGATTGTAATGGGCACTCAAGGAGCAACTGGAGCAAAATCTATATTTTTAGGAACCAGGACAAGGAATGTTTTAAAAGTATCAAGGTGTCCCGTATTGGTGGTTCCTGAGGGTTGTTTTTATAAAAAACCTGAAAAATTGGCTTTGGTAACAAATTATAAAAGAAATTTCTCTGCAGATATTTTGGCACCCGTAAAACAAGTTCTTTCTCGTTTTAAATCATCAATGCATATTATGCATATAAATGAAGAAAAGCAATTAGATTCTATCCAGGCGTCTAATAAAAATACATTAGATGTTTACTTAAAAGTGTTTAAGCCAAACTATCATTGGATGCCAAACTTTACCAATAAAACAAAGAGCATACAGGTTTTTATAAAGGAGTTAGATGTAGATTTTTTGACAATGATTAAACATGAGCGAGATTTTTTTGGAAGTATAATGAGGGAGCCAGTTATTAAAAAAGTAAGCTTCTGTGTTGAAATCCCTTTTTTAGTAATACCCGTAAACGATTGAGGTAAGGCAAAATTTAAGAGGTCCCAATAGCGCTCATAAAAGAATCTCTCCTGCTTCTGCTTAAAGTTATTTTCTTACCTTCAACTTCCACCATAGTATTATTGAACTTCTCTATTCTTTTTAGGTTGATAATATATGATTTGTGAATACGTACAAATTGTGAATTGGGTAACCTTTCTTCAAAAGCTTTCATTGAAGATAGTACAATGTGGTTAGACTTTTCAGTAACTAATTTTACATAGTCTCCTAAGGCCTCTATCCATTTTATATCCTTATAATTTACTTTTACTTTCCTAGAGTTACTTTTAACAAAAAAATGCTCTTCATCTTTATTGTTTGTATTTAATTTCGCGTTACGCAGTACTTTATCTACTGATTTTTGAAACCTTGCGGGTAAAATGGGTTTTAATAAGTAATCTGTTATATCATAATCAAAAGCTCTAAAAGCATGGTCTGGTGTATTGCTCACTAGAATAATTTTGGGACTTTCTTTAAAAGTCTCAATTAAGTCAAAACCTGTAATTAAAGGGAGTTCTACAGTTAAAAAAAGAAGATCTACCTCCTCATTTGCTTTGTGATTTTTAGCATCTATTCCGTTTCTATATACATTTTTAAGACTTAAATTCGGGTTCTGGTCTATTAACTGTGCTAGCTGATTAGAGTGAAATGGAGAGTCTTCTATAATTGTACTTGTCAATACTAAATCATCCATAGTCTAGGTATTTTTCAATAAGTATTTACGAGAAGCTTGTACCAAGGGTTTGGTTTTTGAATAACTTTTTGTTGATAGTTATTTTGATTCACATGGAAAACCTCTTGTAAATGCCTGTTTATAGTAGGTTTGGACTGTTGTAAGTACTGGGGACAAATACGACCAAATGCTAAAAGTTTTAATAACTTTTAGAAGGGTCTTTTTACAAAAAGGCTATTTTTGTTTTTTAACTATTTAAAAAGAGTATTTGATTATGTCTGATAAAATAGAAAGGCTTAAAACGATGATTATAGGATCGGGACCTGCAGGTTATACAGCGGCAATTTATGCGGCTCGTGCAGATTTAAAACCGGTTGTATATACAGGAATGGAACCTGGAGGACAATTGACCACTACAACAGAGGTTGATAATTTCCCTGGCTATCCAGAAGGAATAGATGGCCCTAGTATGATGGTGCAGTTACAACAACAGGCAGAACGTTTTGGAACTGAAGTTCGTATTGGTATGGCAACGGCCGTTGAATTGAGTGATAAAGTTGGTGGCATTCATAAAGTAACTATAGACGATAATAAAACTATAGAAGCGGAAACTATAATTATTTCTACAGGTGCATCAGCAAAATATTTGAACATCCCTAGTGAACAACGTTTGCGTGGTGGTGGTGTTTCTGCATGTGCGGTTTGTGATGGATTCTTTTACAAAGGTCAAGATGTGGCTATTGTTGGTGCAGGAGATACTGCTGCAGAAGAGGCGTCTTATTTAGCTAATATCTGTAATAAAGTAACTATGTTAGTCCGTAAGGATCATATGCGTGCATCCAAAGCAATGCAACATCGCGTTGAAAGTCTAAGTAATATAGAGATTAGATATAATACGGAGGTAGATG
Source organism: Zobellia roscoffensis (assembly GCF_015330165.1). Lineage (NCBI taxonomy): Bacteria > Pseudomonadati > Bacteroidota > Flavobacteriia > Flavobacteriales > Flavobacteriaceae > Zobellia > Zobellia roscoffensis. Next base: position 4,808,263 of record NZ_JADDXT010000002.1, on the reverse strand, counting down.
AAGTTCTAGGCGAACAAGTTGTTGAAGGTCTGCGTATGGTCAATAACCAAACTGGGGCTAAGGAAGATATTGCCATAACAGGTCTTTTTATAGCTATTGGTCATAAACCAAGTACAGATATATTCAAAGGACAGTTAGATATGGACGATACAGGGTATATCATTACCAAAGGAAAGTCTACTAAAACTAACAAGCCTGGTGTTTTTGCAAGTGGAGACGCTCAAGATAGAGAATACCGCCAAGCGGTTACAGCTGCAGGTACGGGTTGTATGGCTGCGTTAGATGCAGAACGCTATTTGGCTACTGTAGAAACACCACAGGAAACGGTTTAAGTAAGCCATATAAGAGGACTAAAAAAAGCTGCATATAATGCAGCTTTTTTTAGTCCTCTTAATTAAATTTTCAATCCAAACGCCTGTAATTTTCAGAGTTGATTCTATTTCCTTCCTCGTCTCTAAAAATCTGACTATATCTATTCTTTTCCAATTGAAGTTCCATTTCCCATTTCATATCAGAATTGGCAATTTTCCTCATGGAGGCGGACATATATTCTAGTTTTTCAGTAAGAGTACGATCTGTAGTTTCATAAGAACCATATCCAAACCATTCCACAGAATCGTTGGGTACATAACGAGTCCACATAACTTTACCATTGTAATACATTTTAATTTGACGATACCCATCTGCAACCAATAATGTGTCTGATGGGTGAATACCATCGTTATAGTTATAATGGCTAACTAATTCCCATGTACCCTCAATAGTAGGATGGTAGGTAGCTTCCGGAGCTTCATATTTTGCAGCGGAGACAAGTAAGAAAGAAACACAGATTACGGTAATTATTTTTTTCATTGCCAAGTGTTTTTTAAGGTTATCATATAAGATTCTGTAACATCGGTCTAAAATAAACCGTTAGGAGCTTTTTTAATCAATACGATGATAGTTCTCAGAGGCAATACGTCCCCCATCTTCATCTAGTGAAATTTGGGTAAAAGTATTGTTGTCCAATTGTAGTTCCATGTTCCATTGCATATCTTCATTGGCAATTTTTCTCATGGAAGCAGACATGTATTCTAGCTTTTCTACTAAGGTATTATCCGTAGCTTCGTAAGAACCATATCCAAACCACTCTACAGTCTTATTGGGTGTGTATCGTGTCCACATAACTTTACCGTTATAGAACATTTTGATTTGGCTATATCCTTTTACAGGAGTAAGTGTGTCAGTAACATTTTCACCGTCATAGTTGTAGCGGCTAACAAGTTCCCAGGTTCCTTCTATTGAAGGGTGAAGTTCAGATTCAACAGATTTTGTTCCTGTTGCGGAGATGAGCAGAAGCATCAATAATGCCAATCCTAATAGTTTTTTCATAATAGTGTAGTTTAAGTGGATAAGCGGTTTTGCATCAATAAGTTACAACAAAATTTGTTAAAATAGTATTTTTTGTAACAATAAATTACGATATTCTTAGTGTAGGTAAAATCTTCATAATTGGGTATTTCAAAATCAAAAAAGGATAAAATAGAGAGATTGACAAAAAGAAGAATGTATTTTACGGATGTGTGATTTCTCTTCGCGAGCGCTGTGTTTTAGTTAATTATTTGCTAATTTTAGTAGATAAACTAACTCCAAATAAATATGAAGAATATTACACTCGTAATGTTTGCCCTACTTTGTTCGTATACATCGTTCGGTCAAACGATTTCAGGAAATGTCACTGATACAAAAGAGGTACCCTTACCAGGTGTTTCTATCGTAGTAGAAAGAACCAATAAAGGTGCTACAACGGATTTTGATGGCAATTATATCATATCAGCTTCCGAAGGTGATGTACTCAACTTTACTTATATAGGTATGAAAAGTAAGACCGTCACTATAGGTGGGGACCAAACCATTAATGTGGTTTTAGAAGAAGATGCCCAACAACTTAATGAGGTTGTGGTTACAGCTCTAGGTATTAAAAAGGAGAAGCGCTCTGTTGGTTATGCCATTCAAGAAATTGGCTCTGATGAGCTTAACCGAGATAACAACGGAGATGTTTTAAGTGGAATACAAGGTAAAGTTGCCGGGGTTAACATCAATTCTAGTAGTGGTGCTGCCGGCGCAGGTTCTAGTATTATCATTAGGGGAATCACCTCTTTAAATCCTTCGGCAAATAACCAGCCATTATTTGTTGTAGATGGTATACCTATAAGTAATGAAGCTACAACGGGTAACCTTTTACCGAGTACAGGGTCCAATGCACCCTCGTCTTCGGAGCAGTTTTCCTTCACTAACAGAGGGGCGGACATCAACCCTAATGATGTAGAAAGCGTTTCCATATTAAAGGGTCCCGCTGCTACCGCTTTGTACGGTGTAAGGGCTGCAAACGGGGTTGTTGTCATTACTACTAAGAAAGGAAAGAATGGCGAAACCAAGTTCAACCTTAGAACAAGTATTGGGTGGCAAGAGGTAAATAAAACACCTGATGTTCAAACAAAATGGAGAGAAGGTAGAGGCGGTGAAATCGTATCTACATCAAATAACAATGCTCCGGATGGTTATGATTTTGCTGATGACCGCACTTTTGGGTTTTGGACATTAGGACCTGAATATGGCCCGAACGACCAAAACTATGATAACTTCAAGAATTTTTTCAATAGGGCTTTTACTACGAATAACTCTTTAAATATAAGTGGAGGTGGTGAGAGCTACACCTATTTTGGTTCCATATCCCGGTCTGATGATGAAGGCTTGGTACCTAACACCTATTTTGACAGAACGTCACTTAAACTTTCAGGTACTTTTAACGTTACCGATAAATTTACGGTAGAACCCTCTATTTCATACATTGTATCAGATGGAAGATTACCAAATGGTGGAGATAAATCCATTATGAGTTCTCTTTCTTATTGGTCTCCAACTATAGATATAAATGATTATGTCTTACCTAATGGAAATGAAAAAAATTACACGGCAGGTGTTGTAGATAACCCTCGTTATTTTGCAGAAGTAAGCTATTTGGACAGTAGGGTCAATAGAATTTTGGCCAATACAAAATTCAATTATAAATTTAATGATTGGGCATCCGTGCAATACCAGTTGGGAGTGGATAATTATCATGATTCAAGACTCCGTTTTGTTCCACCAGATATTGACCCTGGTTCTGCAACCCAAGGTTTTATTGTTGATGAAGCTTTAAATTATAATGAGTTGACATCTAATTTGTTCGTTACCCTATCAAAAGATTTTAACGAAGATTTTTCTGCGTCTATCCTGGTAGGAAACCAAATATCGGATACAAAAACTAGAAGGCTTACTTTGCGTGCCGAAGGTCTTGATCCGAACAATCTAACGGCTTTTGGTCAAGCAAATAACTTCTTTGAGGATATTGGCGGAGCCGAACGTAAAATTGTTGGTTTGTTCGGAGATGCAAGGTTAGAGTACAAGAATACGTTATTTTTAAACGTAACAGGAAGAAATGACTGGTCATCCACACTGCCAAAAGAGAATAGAAGTTTCTTTTATCCGTCGTTCAATTTAAGCTACGTTCTATCTCAAACCCTTCAGGACGCAGGAAGCTTACCGGACTTTTTAACCTATGCCAAATTTAGGGCCTCTTATGCAGAAGTGGGTAAGGATGCCCCTGCCTATGTAGGAGTTTATTATGATCAACCTTCTAATTTTCCGTTTGGAACTGTAGATGGTCTTTCCCGGGATAGCTCAGGAGGGTCAAGTACATTAAGACCAGAACGTACAGCTTCAATTGAAGTTGGTGGGGAGCTCAAGTTTTTCAATAATCGTTTCGGAATAGATTTTACCTACTACAAACAAAATAGTAAGGACCAAATTTTGCCCGTACCGGTTGCTCAATCCTCTGGTTTTAATACGTTTGTTTTGAATGCAGGCGAAATTGAAAATAAAGGATTGGAAGCATTGGTAAACATTGTTCCTGTAAGGAACGATAACTTTCAATGGGATGTTACTTTGAACTGGTCGAAGGTTGAAGCGGAAGTTATTTCATTACCTAACGGAATAGATGAAATTATTTTTGCCGATAGTGGTTTTCCCGGGGTAGTTTCCAAACTGGAAGTTGGTGGAGCTCCCGGAGACCTTTTTGGATACGTTTATGCAACACATGAAAATGGTAGTCGGTTAATTGGTGATGACGGTTTTCCTATCATCGTGGCCAATAACCCTTCCGATCGGGTTAAAGTGGGGAACGCACTTCCAGATTGGTTAGGAAGTGTTAGTAGTACTGTTAAGTATAAAGGGTTGGCATTATCATTTTTGTTGGAAAGAAAAGAAGGTGGTGAACTTTATGACTCAGGACAACGAAATGGTATCCGTAACGGAGTTTTGGCTATTACAGAATTCCGTGATGCCGAAATTGTATTGGACGGAGTTCTGGCTGATGGTTCCCCAAATAACATTCCGGTGTTAATAGATGAAAATTACTATAGAAGTTCTTCCGTGTACAATCGTGCTTCGGAAATATTGGTTCAAGACGCTTCCTGGTGGCGTTTGCGGAATGTTACTTTGTCTTATGACCTTCCTAATAAACTGATAAAAAATACTCCTTTTACAACAATGGGTTTCAGTTTTACAGGTACTAATCTATGGTTAGATACGCCTTTCAGGGGGTATGATCCAGAGGGTAGTCAGTTTAGTGCCGGTACAAATGCTTATGGTTTTACCGGGCTTAACATACCTAATACAAAGTCGTTCATATTTGGTCTTAACCTTAATTTCTAGAAAAATGAAAGTTTTAAAATATATATTATCGATTACGGTAACGACCGCTTTTTTAATTGGTTGTGATGATTATTTGGGCGATAACGTAGATCCGAACAAAGAGCTTCCTGAAAATGTCACGGAAGCAGATTTATTGACTACGGCTATTTACAATTCATCCTCTGCACATTATAGTATAGCCTTAAGTATATGTCAATATTCGCAGCAATTGGCCTCTTATTTTGAGCCTGGGGCAGATACGCAAGAAGAAGTTCAGATCAGTGGGGGGTGGAGCAATATTTATTTGCAGGCATTGGCAGATTTGAGCCAAGTAGTTACAATTGCCGAAGAAAGTGGTGCTACTCATTACTTGGGTGTGGCAAAGGTGTTACAGGCATTTAATTTAGGGCTTGCCACGGATCAGTGGGGAGATGTACCTTTTTCTTCGGCCTTACAAGGTGAAGACGATTTTAAGCCTTCATATGATTCGCAAGAAAGCATTTACACTCAAATAAATAGTTTGTTGGATGAGGCAATTACTTTGTTGGAAACCTCGGATACCAGTACCATAGGTGAAGACGATTTGATTTACAACGGAGACCTCTCAAAATGGACTAAAACGGCTTATTTCTTAAAGGCTAAGTATGCGCTTCATTTATCTGAGGTAAACCAAACCGAAGCAATTGAGGGTGTATTGGCTAATGTATCTTCTAGCTTTTCAAGCAATGAAGATGATTTTCAGCTAATGTACAATGAAAGGAACTTCAACCCGTGGAACTCAGGGGTTGTTTTGCCTAACAATACCGGAAACTTTTCAGTTTTATTATCTGATCAATTGGTAAGCCTTATGGATGGTACCTCTATACCTTTTGCTGCTGTAGCACTTGATCCACGTTTACCTCTTATCACAACAATAGGTGATGATACGGAATATAGAGGAGCTATTAACGGTTCTGCGGGAAGTCATGAAATAGCAGAATCGGAAGAAGATGACGGGGTGAGTGCTAACACAGACCTTGGAGCGAATAATTTTTATTCTTCTCAAACAGCTCCGGTACTATTAGGAAGCTATTCTGAATTAAAATTTATGGAAGCGGAAGCCTTGTTCCTTCAGGATGGTGGTGACGCAACTTCTGTTGGTGGTTCCATCGAAGCTTATAATGCTTATTTGGAAGGAATTGAAGCGAATATGGACAAGCTTAGTGTTTTGCCAGCCGATAAAGCAACCTACTTAACCGATGCATCCGTTGCTGTTGGTGCCGATAACTTAACAATGGCTTTAATTATGCGTGAAAAGTTTATTGCTACTTTTTTAAATCCAGAATCATTTGTTGACCTAAGAAGATATGACTTTGACCCCAATGTGTTTATAGGCTTGGAATTGCCCGTGGGACATAACGAAATATTAAATGAAGAATGGGTAAGAAGAGCTCAGTACCCGGCATCGGAACAAACCAGAAACGGTGAACAGGTTGAGGCGGTAACCAAAGATATAGGAGACCCTGTTTGGTGGGATAGGGATTAAAAATTGACCAAAATTCCTAAGGAAGGATATTGATGCAATGTAATACGTGCTCAATATCCTTTTTTTTATGGGCAGCACTCAATACAATTCTGCTCATAAGCGGCGCACTTTCATCTGGATAAGGAAAGCTGGTAACAATAATTCGGTTGGCTTCAAGGTATTCGGTTAGTTGTATGTCCGAAAAGGAGTAGGCGGGATGGCCTTCCATAAAGTGGAATTTTTTTCGCTTTTTGAGATGACTAGAAAAATGATGCATATTTCGTTGCAGTCGTTTTCTTTTCACATCGTAAATAAAATTGGCTTGTAAAAGAGTGGCCATAGCAGCTGGCGTTGCAGGACTTGCGCCTCCATAGAAAGAAGTTTCGGTTAATGATTTGATGCGCTCACTTGTTCCAAAAATGGCCCCTGCTTGAATTCCGAAACCCTTACCCAATGATCCGCAAACTATGAGTTCTTTTATATTTAATTTTGATAAAATGGAATGCACACCGCCTCCGTTTTCGCCAACTACACCCAAACCATGGGAGTCATCTACTACTAAAACAATCTCTTCTAAAGGTAGTACTTGTAAAGCTTCAAAACTGGGGTAGTTGCATCCAGAAAAATCTATGCTGTCTAAAAATACTATTGGGGTAGTTTTGTTGGAGGTTAGATGTTCGCGAACGGCTATGTTCAATGCGGCAAAGGTCGTGAACGGTTTTCTCTTAATTTGGTACAGCGCGGAGTGTGTGTTGGGTGCATAGAAAAAATAATGTTCCTTGGAATTGAGTGCCTGAGCTAAAAACTGACCGGCCAAATACCCAGATGATAGGGTAATACATCCTTCGCTACCAATTAAATTAGCCAAATAATTCTCAGCTTTTTCAAATACCGATAGCCGGATGTTAGATTTTCTGGAAGCCCCGTAATTGGTGCCGTATTTTTTAATATTGTTAATGAACAGTTTTTGAAAATCATTGTCCATCTGCAGTGCAAGATATGAAGTGCCTCCAAAATAAAGGTGAGGTACTTCATTAATGATAATTTTTCTTCCAGGAAATGTATCTATATAATGGTTCATGACCTTAGGCTTACTCCGGTTCCATTCAGTTTTGGAAAAATGAGTTTTCCGTCCGCTAGTATTTTCACACCATCTGCAATATCATTTTTTAGTAATAGGGGGCCATCCATATCAACATAATCCAATTGAGGTACCAATTGCGCTATGGCAGAAATACCAACGGTAGATTCTGTCATACAACCTATCATTACTTTAATTCCCATTTCTTTGGCTTCGGCAATCATGCGTAGGGCAGGAGTAATGCCTCCACATTTTGTTAGTTTAATATTAATACCACTATAGTGCAATGCACACTTTTGAACATCACTTTCTACAATACAACTCTCATCTGCAATTACGGGAAGTACACTATGATGCATCACTTTTTCCATTCCCTCCCAATTATCGGCTTTAAGCGGTTGCTCTAAAAACTCAACACCCAATTCTTTTAGTAAAGGAGCGTTGGCAATAGTTTCTTCGGCAGACCATGCACAATTGGCGTCTATTCTAAAAATAGAATCTGTATGCTCACGGAGTTCTCTTACTATAGCAACATCATTTTCAGTGCCCAATTTTATTTTATAGATGGGCCATGGCATTTCTTTCATTTTCTCTACCATTTTTTCAATGGGAGCAATGCCTATAGTGTAATTGGTTATAGGATAAGAAGTGTTGCCGGTACGCCAAATATCGTAAAGCGGTTTTTTGTTGAGTTTTCCATAAAGGTCCCAAGCGGCAAGATCCAATGCACAAATGGCAAAATTAGATAAGTTTTTGGTCGTTAAAAAAGCATGGAATTTTTCAGGATGGTCTATGTGAAACGCTTCAATTTCACTCCTTATTTTTTCAATTTCAGCGGTTAAAGATTCAACTGTAATTTTATAATAAGGGTTTGATGTGGTTTCTCCATATCCTGTTTGTCCATCCAAAGAAAGACTAACAATAAGCGTATCTTGAAAATCGTGGGATTCACGACTAATACTAAAGGTATGTTTTAGGGCTAAAACATATTTTTTTAAATCTAACTGCATGTTCCAATTCTTTCTACTAATATAAAAAGAGAATAAGGGTTTGAGCTCATCTCTCCTCATTTTTTTCGAAAGGAGAAAAGATTAACACTAATATCTATTTAAACCAAAAACAAGCTGCCGAAAATTCGACAACTTGTATTTAGGATTGTTCGTTTTTTTGATTTTAATATTTGTGAACGTTACCCGAAACGGATTTTTTAGTTTTTACCGTAGCGTTACCGGAATAGGCAACATTACCACCACTACTGGCACCTGCCTCAAGATTTTCCGAAACAAGAACTTTTACGTTCCCGCCACTGCTGGCATCTGCTGTACAAGTTTTAAGAGAAAGCGTTTTTGCATTAATATTTCCACCGCTACTGGCGTCTATATTTCCACGGATGGCTTGTCCGGATATATTTATACCGGCACCACTGCTTACATCTATGTCAATGACATCTGCAACAACATCAACGTTAATTTGGCCTCCGCTACTACCGTCTAACTCAAGATAATCACTTTCAATAGTATTTTCAACATTTAAATGTGAACCGCTTGAAGCTCTTAAATCTGAAATAACAGGAAGGGAAACATAAATTTTCTTGGTGGCGTCACCTATATTTTTGGTGGCATGAATACGCAACTTTCCGTTTTTAATATCTGTGGCGATAAGGTCTATGATATTCTCATCTGCCTCAACTTTTATATTAAATTCATTTGATTGGGTTACATAAACGGATAGGCCTTCAGAAGCGGATACTTCTGTAAATTGGTCTGTAACTTCTCTATTGTCCGTAACTACAGTTCCGTTGCCTTTCTCACCGTTACCAAAGTCACCAATATTAATGTCAAAACCACAGGAGGATAAAAATAATGCTACTAAAAATGCTATTGCAATGCGAATTAATGTTGTCATGATTGTTGTTTTTTGATTGATGTAAAATTGCGCTATTAGTTGTTTTCTCGCCAGATTTTCAGACCCAAACGTCATATTTTGGTACTGAATTGATTACACGGGCAATACGTATTGAAAATGATTTGAATTATATGGTATCTTCTCGTTTTGAACGGTTGTCGTCAACATCGATATCTATACCATTTTCATCAATATTTATTCGGTTTTTACTATCAGCGCTGCGTTCGTCTGCGTTTATTTGAATCCCATCTTCACCTATTTTCATTTTAAAGGATTCACCGTCATCTTGAATATCAATATCAATTCCGTCTTCGTTAATTTTGATTTTGTTTCTTCCGTTATTGTCATTTTCAAAATCATCATCGTTCTCGTCAACTAAATCAGGACACTCTAGACATTTTAATTCTCCGTCAGAACCCATTTTCCAGGTATAATCGCTTATATCGCAAGCATCTAGATTTCTATCGTTTTGAATATGGAAGCGCCAGCATCTATAATCACTATCATTTACATAGTTTAAGACGGTACCCTCGGGAATGTAGAGGTTTATCCGAACCTCTTGGTTCATCATTTTATTCTTTCTAGCAGTTGTCAAAAAGTCTTGCAGATGCAAGGTGTTGTTTTCAACCTTGTAACTATAGTTAATAGCTTCGGCAAATTTTTCTGCTTCCTCAAAGGATGAACCATCGGATTCTTTTATAATCTCTATTCTAGTGATTGTATCTTTTGATTTTTCTAGATAGAAACTTACCTCGTCTAACACCAGTACCTCTTCACCAGATTCGTTTCTGCTAATCGTAACTCCGTTGCCCATTTCAACTTTACGCTTGTTACGGAACTTTCGGTTATAGGATTCCAAGTTGATTTCTAAGGTATCTACCGTGGTTGGGAAATGAATATTCTCAGTAGTTACAGTAGATTCAGAAAATGCCCGAGCAGAAGCTTGTTTTATCCCAAAGACAATCAATAGTATTATAGAAATCAGCCAAAGGCCTAATAATGAGAATTTAGCAATACTTCCAATAGATTTAAGGTTGTTGACCAAGATTTTCAGTCCTAAATAAAGAAGGAAGAAAAACGGAATCCCAATGGCAAAAAATCCAAGTAGGGAAATCAACCAAATAGACATATCACTGGCATCTACAATATGGTACATATTAATACCAGGTACATGAACCATATCTGCAATTCCTACGGTAATCATCCCTATAAAGAGACCAATAATGGTAGCAGCACCTATAATAATCAAGAGAATACCAATAAATTTTCCAAAGATTTTGAAGAAAAACATGATAATATCTCCCAAGGTGTCAAAAAATGACTTACCGCCACTTTTAACCTTGTTACCTACACCTTCATAATTGACGCTCTTAATTTTTTGGGCAACATCATCAAAGCCTTCCTTGACCTTGCGTTCTATATTGCTGATGTTGATGTCCTCCCCCCGCATATCCAATTTTTGCGACGTAGTAACGGCTTCAGGTATCAATAACCAAAGTAGGCCGTAGATTAAAATGAATCCACCCGAAGAACCAATGGTCAAAAGAATCCAGACCAAACGTACCCAAAGAGGGTCTATATTAAAGTAGTGCGCTAAACCAGAAGACACCCCGGCAACATATTTGTGTTCCGTATCCCGGTATAGCTTTTTGGATTTTCTAGGTTCGGAATAGTTCTTTTGAGTATTTGGCTCATCTTCAAAAATATCCTCATCCACCATATAATCTTCTGGCTGACCCATAATAGCAATGACTTCGTCTACCTGTTTTTGGGTAATGACCTGGCGTTCATTGTCCAGTTTTTCATGGAACAGTTCTGCAATACGCGCCTCAATATCTGCCAGTATCTCATCGCTACCGGGTGTGTTGGCAAAAGAGCGCTTTACGGACTCTAGGTAGCGCTGCATTTTGTTATATGCATCTTCATCCATATGGAAGAGCATATTCGCTAGATTAATATTTATAGTTTTGTTCATTTTAGTTGTTTTTGTTCTGTAATCACTTAATAAGGTTACAGGTAGTTTTTTAGGTTATTTATTGTTGGTTACCAAATTAGTTGCTGTTCTTAGTTCGTCCCAAGTACTGTCCAGTTCCTTTAGAAAAAGTTTTCCGGTTTCAGTCAATGCGTAATATTTTCTTGGGGGGCCAGAGGTTGATTCTTCCCAGCGATAGCTAAGTAATCCCGCATTTTTTAATCGGGTTAATAAAGGGTAAATAGTACCCTCTACCACAAGCATTTTCGCATCTTTTAGCGTTCCGAGAATTTCAGAGGCATATTTGTCTTTTCCGTTTAGGATAGACAGAATACAGTACTCCAAAACGCCCTTACGCATTTGTGCTTTTGTATTTTCTACATTCATAATTTCCTTTTGCTTTTTATGCAGTTCCTTTAAATTGGGGGAACGTGTCTGTTCGTAAATGGTACGCTGCATAGAGTGATTGTTCGTTTTTTTACTACCCCAAGCTTGTTATTGGTTATTGCCCCGTGATTAGTGAGACCCTTTTGCAAATCTGGAATAATTTGATTGATGAATAAACTCCTTTTTGACCAGGGTGTGATGAGTACCCGTTTCTATATTAATGAAGGCTGATGACCCTCGTGATTTTCCAATTAGATTCTGTTTTTTGCCATATCATAATAAATTTTCCAGGCTTTGAAATGGCATTGGGTTCTTGATTGTTGTGAAATTTGTGCAAACCTATTTCTACCGCGCCAAACCCGTTTATAGGGTAAACTTCAATACTACCTTCTACTAATTCTCTTGTTACCTTTCCGCAAATATTTTTCTCCAAACTTTCCAGTAAATCTTGTTTTGATGTGGATAATCCTCCCTTGTCATGATAGAATTCTAAATCTTCGGCATACATATCTGCCTGCTTTTCCATATCACAAGTATTATAAGCTTCAAAGTACTCAGTATCTAACTTAATAATGGTTTCCTTTAATTGGTCTTCACTAGTAACTTGTGCTGCCATTTCAAAAAAACTTGAAACGAAAACTATTGAGATGAAGAGGGTAGCGGATTTCATTATTTTAAAAATTTTATAGTAATAGGATAAGAAAACTCTTGCCCCTCGTTAGTGCGAATGGCTGCTTGAATAGTATAAACAATGTTTACTATAAATAATGCTCCGTGCGCAAGCCCCGCAATACTTAATGGAAACAACCAAGAGCTAAAGCTAAAAACATCACTAAAGTTGATATTCAAATTGTTATAATCGTTCAAATGGTTAAAACCAAAAAGACTGCTATTCAATAGTTCAGGAAAAAAACCTACAAATAATGGTATACTAATAGCCCCCAAAACAATAGAGTAGAGCAGTAGGCTAATCTGAAAGTTCAAAACCTGTTTTCCGTTGTAATCTACAAAAGCGTAATCCTTTTTATTAGCAGACCATAAGACCAACGGAATAATGAAATTCCCGAAGGGAATAATGAATTTTGAAAAGGCCGATGCATGTAGCATAGCTGCTAAATTTCGCTCGTGTTTTGTTAATGTACTTTCCATGGCTTAGTAATTTCTTATGCAAATATATGTCTAAAAGAAGGTACTATGCAAAACAAAGTACTAAATATTAACATTATATTAACAATTGTAAAAACGAAAAATTTCAATACATTTAAGGAAAATATATAAGACAATGGCAGTATCTGCGGGCAAATTCAACACATTTACATTCTTTAAATTACCATCTGCATGGTGGAGCGGCGTACGCTTACGTTCTATAGATGAAAAGAGGGCAGTGGTAACAGTAAAGCACAAATGGTTTAATCAAAATCCGTTTAAAAGCATGTTTTGGGCCGTACAAGGAATGGCCGCGGAGTTGAGTACGGGCGCTATGGTTATCACTCAGATTAAAGAAAGCGGAAAGAAAATATCTATGCTTGTGGCTAATAACAATGCCAATTTTTCTAAAAAGGCAACAGGAAAAATAACCTTTACTTGTGAGGATGGTCATCTTATAAAAGAGGCTATAGATAAAACCATAGCTACTGGAGAAGGGCAAGCTTTCTGGATGAAATCTGTTGGTGTGAACGAAGATGGAGTAGTGGTGTCTACTTTTAATTTTGAGTGGACGGTTCGGGTGAAGAAATAGTAATTTTTTAATTATTCTTGTAACATTTCTACACTAGAAGTCAACTAACAAGCATCAACAAAAAACGTAAAAAGATGAACGCACACGAAATAGATTATCAGATTTTTGGAGAAGAAATGCAGTATGTAGAAATAGAACTAGACCCGCAAGAGGCTGTTGTTGCCGAGGCCGGAAGTTTTATGATGATGGAATCTGATATTAAAATGGACACCATATTTGGTGATGGGTCTAACCAAGATACAGGAGTTTTGGGAAAGATTTTTTCCGCTGGAAAAAGAATTCTTACAGGAGAAAGCCTGTTTATGACCGCATTTTTGAATATAGGACAGGGGAAAAAGCTTGTCAGTTTTGCTTCGCCTTATCCAGGAAAAATTCTACCTATAGATTTATCCGAAAAGCAGGGCAAGTTCATTTGCCAAAAAGATGCTTTTTTATGCGCCGCTCAAGGAGTATCCGTTGGAATTGAATTTTCAAAGAAACTAGGGCGAGGCCTTTTTGGAGGTGAAGGCTTTATAATGCAGAAATTGGAAGGTGATGGTATGGCCTTTGTTCATGCGGGGGGTACTTTGGCGAAGAAGGAACTTGCCGCTGGTGAAGTCCTCAAAGTAGATACGGGGTGTATTGTTGGTTTTTCCCAAACCGTAGATTATGATATTGAATTTGTAGGAGGTATAAAAAATACGGTTTTTGGTGGCGAAGGTCTATTCTTTGCTACACTTAGGGGGCCAGGAACAGTTTATATTCAGTCCTTGCCATTCAGTAGACTTGCAGGAAGGGTGTTGGCTTCTATACCCAGAGGAGGTAAAGATAAAGGCGAGGGTAGTATTCTAGGTACTTTAGGTGATATTGTTGGCGGTGATAATCGCTTTTAAGAATAACATCTATATCAAATTATATAACGTACAATAGGGTACATATTGATGATAGTTTTTAAATGGATTTCAACAACCTTATAGAATTTTTAAAAGCACTCAATTCCAATAACTCTAAAGAGTGGATGGATGCGAATCGCAAATGGTACAAAGAGGTACGTAGTGAGTTTGTAGAATGGTTGGATCATATGAATGTCACCTTAGCCGGTATAGATGAGGAATACTATGATACACCGGGCAAAAAGGGAATAAACCGTATCAATAATAATTTAATGTTTCATCCAAATAAACCAATTTATAAGGACCATTTTGGGGCTGGGTTGGACAAACGGCCCTTTACAGGTGATTTTTATGTTGAAATAGGTATTGAGAGATGTATTATGGCAGGTGGTTTTTGGCGTCCGGATTCTACAACATTAAAAAGCATACGTGATGCCATAGATTATGATGGTGACGAACTTCAGAAAATAATTGACAGAAAATCGTTCAAAAAAGTTTTTGGAGGGCTTTATGAAGATTCTAAGCTTATAAAAGCACCCAAAGGCTTTTCTAATACGCACCAGCATATTGAACTTTTAAGAAATAAAACGTTTGCTGTTGCACACGAATTTTCTACAAATGAAGTGTTTATGGATAATTTTGACAGGAAAGTTATTGATGTGTACAGAAAAATGCTTCCTTTTAGAAGATATCTTAATAAAGCGGTAAGTGTAGCATGAAAATGAAGAGAAAATGAATATTTTATATATTTTTATTATATATTTAAGTTATTTTTTCTTTATTTGAAGGATTTTTCTTACTATATTTTGCGGCACTATGGAATTTGAAAATGTTACCCCACTGACGGTTTGGATTATAGATGATGACCTTGTGTCTTTGTTTGCAGCACGTTACGGAATAGTACAGTTGGGGAAACCCTATAATGTTATAGATTTTGATAGTGCAGAAGTTGCTCTTAAGGTTTTGGCGGATAGTGTTGAGGGTGACTCCAAATTACCAGATATTATACTTTTAGATTTAGTAATGCCTAAGATGGATGGATGGCAATTTTTAGAAAAACTAGAGGATATGCCAGGACATGTCAAAAACACCCATGTTTACATTCTTTCTGCATTTTTAAGTACCAAAGAGAGGCAACGGGCATCACAACATCCCGAAGTAAAAGGTTATTTTGATAAACCTATTTCAAAAAGGGCACTTAGTCGTATTTTTGGAGAAAAGGAAGAAGCTCAATAATAGTATTCTCTTAAATACTATTAGCTTTATGCCCATATAAATTTACGAACGAATCTTCTATAGTGAAAAACGGTAAAATAAAGAACATTAAAAAAGAGGTCTTATCTGATAATTGGTATACGCTTAACAAATACGTATATGAGTACCAGAAGGAAGATGATTCTTGGGAAACTCAAGAACGAGAAGCCTATGACCGTGGTAATGGTGCGGCAATTTTATTGTACAATCAGAAAAAAGGAACTGTAGTCCTCACGCGTCAATTTCGTATGCCTACCTATGTAAACGGAAATAGTGATGGAATGATGATCGAGGTCTGTGCCGGCTTATTAGATGGGGATAACCCTGAGGATTGTATTCGTAAAGAAGTGGAAGAAGAAACAGGGTATCAGATAGAAAACGTACAAAAGGTTTTTGAATCGTATATGTCACCGGGTTCGGTTACTGAAATACTTCACTTTTTTGTTGGGGTCTATGAGGAAAAAATGAAAATAGGAGATGGTGGAGGTGCAGAAGATGAGACCGAAAACATTGAAGTTTTGGAATATCCGTTTGATGTGGCTATGAGCATGATAGCTTCCGGTGCAATCAAAGATGCAAAAACCATTTTGTTGTTACAATATGCAGCGGTCCACAAGTTATTATTGCCTTAGTCCATTTCAGCTAAGTCTTAAATTATATTAATAGCTGTCTGCTATTTGCCTTAGAACTTGTTGTATTCTCTTTTTTACTTCTGAGGTAGATTGCTGGTAATGGTTGTTCATAAAACTAAATATCAATGTTTTTCCTGTTTTGGTGATGAGGTATCCGCTTAGGCAATAATTGTTGCTCAAGCTCCCGGATTTGGCGTAGAGTTTTGGATATCCTCCATCATAATCCCATGTTTCTAGCGTTCCTGAAACTCCACTTTCCGGAAAAATTGAGAACAGGCGCTGCTTTGGCACATTTCGGTATATTTTATTAAGCACAGCAACCATAGATTCCGGTGAGAATAAGTTGTAGCGTGAAAGTCCCGAACCATCAACCCATCTTGGCGGCTGTCTAAGATCTGCTAGTTTATTTTCAAGAATATATTTCCTTGTTTTTTTGCCGCTCAGTGTATCGGATAGGGTTGAGGATGATACAACCAGTAATTGTTCAGCTATGAAATTATCGCTTTCATGCATCATTCGCACATAAAGTGAGTCGGACAGTTGTCCATAGAGTATTTCCTTTTCACCAGGGATAAGTTGTTTGGACAAAGTAATTTTTTTGTTCAGTGCAGATTCTAATAATTGTCTGGTCAAAACAGAATCTGTTCGGTAGGGAATTTCAATAGTGTCCTTACGAGATGGTGAAAAGTAAAATGTATTATGTTTTAACTCTCGATTCTTTTTATACCACGTACGCACCACAGCTTCTTTAAATAGGTCTGGGGTAACGTTCAGTCCGTTTGTATTTGAGATACTTGTAACATTCCCGTAAAGTGGTAAAGGGGTTATTTCTGGTTGGTAGTAATATTGGTAATCGTCCCAAGCCCAACCTTGACCTAACTTTTCGTCTTCTAAATTATTTAGGTCAAAAACTATGGTGTTATATTTTTTTAAAAAATTGAAAGCTGTACGGTCTTCAAAGTGCGGGTGAAGCAAAGAAGGGTCTCCTGTTCCCTGTACATATAAGGTGTTATTTTCTACAGTGTATTTTAGAGCGGGAACATTTTCCGGCAATAATTGTAGAGAAGCAAAGAGCGTAAATATTTTGGTGTTGCTTGCAGGTGTAAAGTATTTCTCACTTTGGTGCGTGTACAGGGTGTCGTTAGTTTCTGGGTCCAAAACCAATAAACCCACGAATTGATTTTTATAAAAATCGGATGAAACAACACTGCTCGTAGATTTTTGTATGGTCTTTTTGGTTGAATTACAGCTAGTTGCAATAATAAGAATAACGAAGGCAAATAGAATTTTTTTCATCTTTTTTTAGTCTGGGACCGCCCGTTATACGGCTATTTAACAAGAATTTAGCTAAGATTTAACTACACGGATGCAATATAGTAAATGCATAATTGTTTAACTTTATGAAGAGAGAATATCTCTTAAGACAACTAATAACTTAAATATTTTGAAATATGGCTAGAGCTATGCTTGAATACTCTAAAACAGTATTGAGAAAAGTAAGTTTTGACTCAAGATTATTTATTAAAGAATTACAAAAAGCAATATCAATGCTACTTCCAGAAGAAGTAGATGAATTAAAACTCTGGTTACAGCAATTCATTACAGACAAACCAGAACTAAAACAAACACTTATTTATATTAAGTCATAACAAAAAAGCCCTCCATTAGGAGGGTTTTTTTAGTATTGGTGCTTTATCACACACTAGTATAGCACAAAAAGTGTGGCTAATAAAGGGAATAAAGTCTATTTATTAATAGGGCTTATAATCTGCACATCCTGAAAAGCGATAGCTCCTCTTACAATGCTAGAGATAACATCCCTTAAAGCATCCGTAATTTGAATTTTTAATTCACTTTTGTGATAAATTAAACTTATTTCACGTGCAGGTGAAGGAGCTTCAAAATACTTTAGTTTACTTTTCTTTTTCTCATCCAGTACCAATGTATTTAAATAGGGTAGAAGTGTCATCCCTAAATTTTCATCGGCTAAATTAATTAAGGTCTCAAAGCTGCCACTTTCTAAACGAAACTGCTTAGTATCTAAGTTTCTGGGTGCTTTACAAAGATTAATGACATTGTCTCTAAAGCAATGCCCATCTTGTAATAAGAGTACATCGCTAATATCTAAATCTTCGGGCTTTAGTTTATCGGCATTACCAAGTCTATGTTCTTTGGGAACATAGCCTACAAACGGTTCATAATATAACGGACGCTCTTTAATAAACTCAATCCCCAATGGTGTAGCTGCAATTGCCGCGTCTATATGCCCATCTTGAATGTTCCTAATAAGGGTTTCCGTGCTTTGTTCCTTTATTATTAAGTTCACTTTTGGATACTTATTAATAAAGGATTTGAGAAACATGGGCAGCAATGTGGGCATGATAGTGGGAATAATGCCTAAAGTAAAATCCCCTCCTATAAATCCTTTTTCTTGGTCTACAACATCTTTAATTCTACTGGCTTCATTTACAATGTTTTTGGCTTGGGCTACTATTTTCTCTCCAACCTCCGTAATTGAAATAGGTTTTTTACTCCGGTCGAAAATTAACACGTCTAGTTCGTCTTCTAACTTTTGCACTTGCATGCTTAAAGTAGGTTGCGTAACAAAGCTTTTTTCTGCTGCTAGGGTAAAGTTTTTATACTCGGCAACTGCCAGTACATATTGTAATTGAGTAATTGTCATTTGCTATAAGTTCGAATGATAAAAATATAAAAACTATCAATGATATCAATCATATAGCGGGGTCTAATATTCAGTACCTTTGTACTATATTTTAAACAACAAGAACCATGAAACTAAATAGTATAGGATTAAGCGAAAAAGATTCAAAATCACTAAGTGAAGATTTGAATGAATTATTAGCAAATTTTCAAAGATATTACCAAAATTTAAGAGGTATTCATTGGAATATAAAAGGGAAACGTTTTTTTGAACTTCACCCAAAATTTGAAGAGTTATATACAGAGGCAAATCTTAATGTAGATGAAATTGCTGAGCGTGTACTTACTCTAGGAGGAGTACCGTTACATACTTTTGAAGATTATATTAAAAATGCAAAAGTTCCCGTAGGTAAGAATATTACCCAAGACGAAGATGCTATTCGGTTGATAGTAGATTCATTAAAAGAACTTTTGGTAATCGAAAGACGTATTCTAGATGCTTCGGACAAATCTGGAGACGAAGGAACCAACTCTATGATGAGCGATTTTATCACAGGTCAAGAAAAGACCGTTTGGATGATGAAAGCTTGGTTGGCAGAAGAAATATAATTTTAGTGTTTTAAATGAAGAATCCCTGATGGACAATTGCGTTCGTCAGGGATTTTTTTATTTCTTGTTTTTCTTTTTGCTGCTTTTGGCCAAAGGATTGAAATCTAGGCAGAGTTGAATCCATTTTGCTAAATCTTCATCCGTATCCAATCCATCGGCAAAAACGTAGACATACCCTTTCATGGCACGACCGGTAAAGTTCATTGGCCCGCAATGGGGTTGTTGCAACGCCTTTTCGTAATTTTCTGTTCCTACCCTTGCCATCATACGAGACTCCCCGGATTTTTTATCGGAATCAAGTCCAAAACACATTTTTTCATCGACCATAAAACAAAGACCTCCCATCATTTTCTTTTCTTCAAAGAAGACATGCTTTTGTTTTAAGATTTGTCTGGATCGGTCGGCTAAATATTCATCGTAGGCCATAGTTTTAGTTTTTAAGCATTTTCCCCTTTAATCAAAAATACGCTTTAAAGAGTAACAGTTCATTTATTTCAGGATCTACCCGGCCTGATTATGATGGGTTATGTTTATATTCGAGCAACGAAAAAGCAATAGCGAAATGAAGGTTTTATTTATAGGAGGAACAGGGAATATCAGTACGGCATCTAGTCGTTTGGCCGTAGAGAAAGGTATTGAATTGTATCATTTAAACAGAGGTACGAATAAAGCAGGCATGGAAGGTGTCAATACTATTTTTGGTGATATCAATAAACCGGAAGAACTGTCCGAACTACAAAAACATTCTTGGGATGTGGTCGTAAACTGGATTGCTTTTACACCGGAAGATATAGAGCGTGATATTCAATTATTTCAAGGGAAAACCAAACAATATATTTTTATCAGTTCTGCATCATGTTACCAGACTCCCTTGCAATATCCTATTATCACGGAATCCACCCCACTTTGTAATAATTTATGGGATTATTCTCAAGAAAAAATTAGAAGTGAAGACCGTTTAATGCAAGCGTATAGGGAAACAGGTTTTCCTATAACCATTGTTCGCCCATCATTAACCTATGACACGGTAATTCCTATTGCCATAGGTGGTTTCAGAGAATGGACAACAGCCAAACGTATTATAAATGGCGAAGAAATTATTATTCATGGAGATGGCACCTCTTTATGGACGGTTACCCATGCAGATGATTTTGCAAAAGGGTTTGTAGGTCTTTTGGGATTAACAACTGCTATTGGTCATGCCTTTCATATTACGTCCGACGAAATATTGAGTTGGAATATGATTTACAAAATTTTTGCTGATGCGCTGGGGTTTGAGGCAAGGGTAGTACACATTGCATCCGACTTTATTTGTAAGATGGAGCCCTCTTTTACAGGTACTTTATTAGCAGATAAAGGTGAAAGTGTAATTTTTGACAATTCCAAAATCAAAACATTTGTGCCTGACTTTAAGGCAACCATTCCTTTTTCAGAAGGAATCAGAAGAACCTTAAAATGGTTTGATGAAACTCCTGAACGTAAAGTTGTAAATGAAGATAAAAACCAAAAAATAGAGCGTATTCTTAAGGCGTACAAATCGCTCTAAGAATTATTTTTTTTCATGGCTTTAGCAATTTCAATACGCATTGGAACTTTGGTATCCTCCAGTTCTTCAATGATTTTGGGGTGGTCTTGTTCTCGGTTTTTAGATAATTTGTACTGTGCTTGAATATCAGTTATTTCTATTTCAAACCCTACCACACCCTTAATTTGTTTCAGCGTGTGGGGTGACATATTATCAAGAGAAATGGGGTTTTTTGAATTCGCTTCGTACTTGTTTACCAATCTGCGCATAGAGGCCATAACTTCTTCTTCACTTAAAACCTTCAATTTTCCATATACATGAACTGCAATATAGTTCCATGTAGGAACTTCTTCCTTTTTATACCAAGATGAGGATACATAGGAATGCGGACCATTAAAGATACAGAGTACTTCTTCATTTTGGTCAAATTCTCGCCATTGTGGGTTGGCTTTGGCAATATGAGCGGTGAGTACTTCGTTTCCAACTTTGTTCACCTCTAGTTCTAACGGAATGTGTGTTGCCCATGGTTTGTTTTGATATTGGCTTACCAGAATGCCAAAACTGTTTGCTTTCAAAAAAGCTCTAATTTCTGAAAGATTTTCGTTGCGGTGGTTAGTAGGTATGAACATGAAATAAATACGTTTTTAATTATTTTAGAACGGCGAGTTAAAATATTGTAAAAAGCGAATTTTAATCGGAATGGAGCAACATCTATTGCGAACAATCTCGTAATTTTAAATTCACTTTAAAAATAAACATATGCCATTTATAAAGAACAATAAAGGAAAGGAATCTGTAGATATCTTTTATGAGGATTATGGTACGGGACAACCGGTAATTCTTATTCACGGTTGGCCCTTAAGTCATAAAGCTTGGGAGCAACAAGTCTGGAAAATTGTAGAAGAGGGGTATCGCTGTATAGCGTATGATAGAAGAGGTTTTGGTGCATCTTCAAAACCTTGGGAAGCTTATGATTATTCTGCTTTGGCTAGTGATTTGAATGCTATTATTGAAGGTTTAAGTTTAGAGAATGCTATTATTGTAGGCTTCTCTATGGGAGGAGGAGAAGTGGTACGCTATCTAACAGATTATGGAGACGATAAAATAGCCAAGGCTGCATTGATAAGTTCTATTATTCCTTTAGTAAAAAAGAAAGAAGATAATCCTGATGGGGTGCCGGAAGATATTTTAGATTGGATTAAAGACGCATTGCAGACTGATAGAGCGGGATTCTTAAAAGAAAAGTTCCTTACAGGATTTTATAATTACGAGGATAACAAGGATAAGGTTAGTGAGGCGCAACTGGATTATGATTTCAGTATAGCTTCACATGCTTCGCCAAGAGCGACTATTCAAGCTGCCTTGGCTTGGATGCACACCGACTTTAGACCTGAATTGAAAAATGTTACGGTACCAACGCTTATTGTTCATGGCGATGCGGATGCAACGGTGCCTCAGGCTACATCTGCGGATCAGGCGGCAAAAGGTATTGCTGAAAATCAATATGAAGTCATTAAAGGAGCACCGCATGGTTTAAACCTTACCCATGCTGATGAGTTGAATAAAATTTTAATTACCTTCTTAAAGAAATAAAGAGAATTAAAAAAAATCAAAAAGCCCAAACCTTTTAAGGTTTGGGCTTTTTTATGCATTGATGTTAGTTATTTTTTTAGTATAGCCATTACTGGAAGATGGTCGGAAATATGTTTGTTATTTTCCATTCGGTCGTCAATATGAATATAGTTCTGAACTTTGAAACCTTGCACAAAAATATAGTCAATACGATGGTCGAGTATTCGAGAGTGGTCAAAACCATTAAAAGTTCCAGTGGGGCCATAGAATGTAGATAATGAAGCTTCTCGTCCATCTATCATTTCTTTTTTTAGAAATTGAATCGGTTTAGTTTCTGGTGCTAAATTTAGGTCTCCCGTAAGAACAACCGGAATTGCATCGCTATTAATTTCTTTAATCTTCTCTATTATTAGCGCAGCTGATTTTTCACGAGCTTCCGTTCCTATATGGTCAAAATGGGTGTTAAACACCCAAAGCTTTTCTTTATTCTCTATGTTTTCAAACAGCCCGTACGTGCAAATACGCTCCATGGCAGCATCCCAACCCACACTGATTTTATCCGGCGTAGGTGATAACCAAAAGGTATTTGATTGTAGTACTTTAAACTTTTTGCTATTAAACAGAATAGGGGAGAACTCACCTTTTTTCTTTCCATCGTCTCTACCAACGCCAATGTAGTTGTAATTTTCAAGAGCGTCGTCCAAGTAAGTCAGTTGGTTGAAGACTACTTCTTGCATGCCAATAAACTCGGGGCTGTAGTGTTTTGTCAGTCTTACCATATCCGATTTCCGGTCGTTCCAATTATTGACCGTGTCGTTCACATTGTCATATTTAATATTGTAACTCATGACCTTTAGGTCTTGTGCTTGTGCGATATGCAGGGTTAGAAACAAGATTGAAGCAAGAATAGTTCTGAGAGCCATTTTGATTTGAAAATTAGTTCGAAAGGCAATTTAAGTATTTCACGACTCAATTCTTCGAATGGAAAATTATGAAATCATTATTTCTCAGAAAACTTTCACTTTTGAACAAAGAAAAACCGCCAATAGAAAAGAAGTCTTGTCTATTGGCGGCAAATCAGTTGAGTCGCTAGTATTTAATCCTCCCTACGAGATTTATTGGAATTATTACGATTTCGGTTTCCCGAATTTCGGTTACTTGAATTTCCCGAGTTGTTGTTTCTGTTCCTATTTCTATTGCGATTCCTGTTTCTATTATTGTTTCTGGAATTGTTGGAATTAGGTCTTTGCCGCGGTTTATTTTCTTCTGCAGATGCTTCACCTTCATCACCATCTACAAACGGATGCTCTGGCATACGAGGTACTTGTTGTTTAATGAGCTTTTCAATATCCTTCAAATAAGCGCGCTCTTCCTTATCGCAAAAAGATAATGCAATACCACTGGCACTGGCACGGCCTGTTCTCCCGATACGGTGTACATATGTTTCTGGTACATTTGGCAAATCGTAATTTACAACAAGAGAGAGTTCCTCTACGTCAATTCCCCTTGCTGCAATATCGGTCGCAATCAAAACACGGAGTTTTCCGTCCTTAAATTCGCCTAATGCTTTCTGTCTGGCAGTTTGCGACTTATTACCGTGTATGGCCGCGGATTTAATATCGGCCTGGGCTAATTTCTTTACAATTTTATTTGCGCCATGTTTGGTACGTGAAAACACCAAAACGGAATCCGTAGGACGCTCATTGATAAGGTGGACCAGTAATTTTGGTTTGTTAGGTTTCGTAACGAAATAAACCCCTTGTTCAACTTTTTCGGCCGTAGCCTGTTGAGGTTTAATGGTTACCCTTTCAAAATCACCCAATAACGTTTTTGAAAGTTCAACAATACTGGAAGGCATGGTAGCCGAAAAGAAAAGTGATTGTCTTTGTTTGGGCAGCTTCGCAATAATTTTCTTGATATCGTGAATAAAACCCATATCCAGCATTTGGTCGGCTTCGTCTAAAACCACAAATTCAATATCCCGCAAAGAGATAATGTTCTGGTTCATTAAATCCAACAACCTTCCTGGTGTTGCAATTAAGGCATCAACTCCATTACGCAATGCGTTTACTTGTCGTTGCTGTTTAACGCCACCAAAAATCACCGTGTTCTTAATACGGGTATGTTTGCTGTAAGCTGTAAAGTTATCGGCAATTTGAATGGCAAGTTCTCGAGTAGGGGTTACAATCAGCGTGCGTATGCGGCGCTTACCTCTAGTCTGCTCTTGATCCGTATGTAAATGATGAATAATAGGAATGCTGAAAGCCGCCGTTTTACCGGTTCCTGTTTGAGCAACTCCTAATAAGTCTTTTTTGTTAAGTAAAATGGGAATGGCTTGTTCCTGAATGGGGGTGGGATTTGTATATCCTTGTTCCTCAATAGCTTTGAGTATAGGCAAAGCAATACCTAAATCTTTAAATGTCATGTATTTTTAATATGCTGCAAAGATACGTCTAATGTTTGGATAACCACATAAGTAGGGGCTATAGCCCCGCAATCGCAGCCTCGGCACAACGCTCGCCATCCATAGCCGCAGAAACAATTCCACCGGCATAACCACCGCCTTCTCCACATGGAAAAAGACCTTCAATTTCCGGATGTTCCAGTTTTTCGGTTCTGGGGATGTTTACCGGTGAAGAAGTGCGGGATTCTACGCCTACGATATTCGCTTCGGCGGTGTAGTAACCTTTCATTTTATCGCCAAAAGCTTTAAAACCCTGACGTAGCCTTCCACCAATTAGCTTCGGTAATAGCGAATGCAAGGGAGCGGAATTCAACCCGGGTTGGTAGGAGGTAGGATTGAGGTCGGCTGAGAGCTTGCCTTCCACAAAATCCGTTAAACGTTGCGCTGGTGCGGTCTGGGTTCTTCCGCCTGAGGTAAAAGCCAATCGCTCTAAATCCTTTTGGTATTCCAATCCTTTTAAAACTCCAAAACGTTCGTATTTGTATAAGTCTTCATCGGCGTTGATTTCTACTACAATTCCAGAATTGGCAAACTTATTATTTCGTTTGGAAGGTGACATGCCGTTTACGACCACTTCACCAGGTGCAGTGGCTGCGGGAACGATAAAGCCACCCGGACACATACAAAATGAATACACACCTCTATTTTTTACTTGTTGGACCAAGCTATAGGCAGCTGCCGGAAGCAATTCGTTTCGCTCTCCCGAACAATGGTATTGAATGGAGTCTATAATATGTTGCGGATGTTCTACCCGAACGCCCATGGCAAAAGATTTTGCTTTTAGGCTGATTTTTTTGTCGTTCAATAAATAGTAAATATCACGTGCTGAATGTCCTGTAGCGAGAATTACCCTGTTCGCCTTCATTTCATTGCCGTTCTGCAATTGAAGGCTTTCAATCTTATTGTTTTTTACAGTAAAATTCGTCAGGCGCGTATTAAAGTGAACCTCGCCACCATGCTCAATAATTGTTTCCCGAATGTTTTGAACAATCTTAGGCAGCTTGTTTGTACCAATATGAGGGTGCGCGTCTACCAGAATTTCTTCCGTGGCGCCATGATGCACCAAACTTTCAAAAATACGGCGCACATCGCCTCTTTTTAAGCTTCGGGTGTATAGTTTACCATCGGAATAGGTTCCCGCACCGCCTTCGCCAAAACAATAGTTGGAATCTTCGTTTACGGTATGGTCTTGGTTAATGGCCTTTAAATCTCGTCTTCTATTTTGAACATTATTGCCACGCTCTAGAACAATTGGTTTAAACCCTAATTCCAGACAGCGCAATGCGGCCCACATTCCTGCAGGGCCGAAACCGACGATGTGGACTTCCTTCGCTTTTGAAACATCTTGGTATTTAAAAACGTAGTCGGCCTTTTTAGAAGGTTCTTCGTTGATGTAGACCTCCATTTTGTAATTGAAGTAAATAGCAGGTTTACGGGCGTCAATGGACTTTCTCAACACCTTAATAGTGATGTTGTTTTCGTCTTCGCTTAAATATTTAGCTGTTTTTTTTAAGAGGATGTTGGGTTGACTTTCCTCTTTTAGCGATACCCGTAACTGAATTCTTCTGACCATGGTGCAAAGCTACTGCGCTTTACGGTATAAAAAAATGCATCCCGAAAATTGTGGGATGCATTTTAAAAACTGATTTGGGTATCGTTAAGCTAGAACCGAACTTTTTTCACGGCATTCCCTGGCGGCTGCTACCATTTCTATAAGCGCCTCCCTGGTTTCTGGCCAATGTCTGGTTTTTAATCCACAATCCGGATTGATCCAAAGTTGCTCCACAGGAATCTGTTTGGCGGCTTTTTCCATTAAAGCGACCATTTCTGCTCTTTCTGGAACTCGTGGCGAGTGAATGTCATAAACACCTGGTCCAATTTCATTAGGGTATTTAAACGTTGCGAAAACGTCTAACAGTTCCATCTGGGACCGTGAGCATTCAATGGTGATAACATCGGCATCCATATCGGCAATGTTGGAAATAATATCATTGAATTCAGAATAGCACATGTGGGTATGAATCTGAGTTTCATCTTTTACTCCACTGGCGGAAATTCTAAAAGCTCTTATGGCCCAGTTCAAATAGGTATCCCACTCTTCTTTGCGTAGCGGAAGTCCTTCGCGAATAGCAGGTTCATCAATTTGTATCACCTGAAGTCCGGCAGCTTCTAGATTTACAACTTCATCTCGTATCGCCAATGCGATTTGGGTGCAGGTTTCTGAACGTGGTTGATCGTTTCGTACAAAGGACCATTGCAGGATAGTTACAGGTCCGGTGAGCATTCCTTTCACCGGTTTTTCCGTCAACGATTGTGCAAAAGCCGACCATTTAACCGTCATTGGAGTATCTCTTGAAACATCACCGAAAATGATGGGAGGTTTTACACATCTGCTGCCGTAACTCTGTACCCAGCCAAAGCTGGTAAAAGCGAATCCGTTTAGCTGTTCGCCAAAGTATTCTACCATGTCGTTTCTTTCGAATTCACCGTGAACCAGGACATCTAGTCCCGTACGTTCTTGGAATTCTATGGTTTCCTTGGTTTCTTTTTCAAGGAGAGCGTTGTATTCATCAATGGACAGATTGCCTTTTTTAAAATTGGCCCTCCAGCTTCGCACATCTTTTGTTTGGGGAAAAGAACCAATGGTTGTGGTTGGGAACAGCGGAAGGTCTAGTGCTTCTTTCTGAAGTTTCTGTCGTGTTGGGAATGTGCTTTCTCTTTGGTCATCTTTGGCAGATAGAGCACCAAGCCGTTGCTTTACTTGTTGATTATGTATTAATGCAGATGTTGCTCTGTTGGCATGCGCTTCACTGTTCTTTTTAAGTTTTTCTAAATTCTCGGAAAGGTTTTCTTTATTGGCCAACTTTTTAAGAGTAGCTACTTCTCCTAGTTTTTGTTTGGCGAAAGCGAGCCATTGCTTGAGTTCTGAGCTTAAGTTTTCTTTGTTAGTCTCCAAATTTAAATCGATTGGGGAGTGTAACAAAGAGCATGAAGGAGCAATAAGAATGCGCTCGGCACCTATAAAATCGATTGCTTTCTGAATCAATTTCAACGATTTTTCATAATCGTTTTTCCAGATATTTCTTCCATCAACTACCCCTAGAGATAAATGCGTGTAACTGTTTAATTTTCCAGATTCTATAATGTCATCTAATTGAGATGAGCAACGTACAAGGTCTAAGTGCAGGGTGTGTACGGGAAGGCTTAAAGCAGTCTCTATATTATCCCCAAAACAATCAAAATAATTGGCTACTGTAATTTTTAAATTCGGAAATTTTGTAGTGAAATAAGCATACGTTTGGTGTACGGCGCGTTGTTCTTTTTCGGTAAGATTAAGGGCTAAATATGGTTCATCCAATTGTACATGTTCCGCATCGATATCTGAGAGTTGTTGAAGTATTTCTTCATATGCAGGGAGCAACCGTTCTAGTAAGTCTATCCTGTGGAAATCCTCTTCTTTCTCTTTTCCAAGCAGAAGAAAAGAAACAGGGCCTATTAATACCGGTTTGGTTTTGATACCTAGCTCTAAAGCTTCTTTATATTCATTTACAATTTTATCCGAAGAAACATTAAATGTTTGGTTTTTAGTGAATTCCGGCACAATGTAATGGTAGTTGGTGTCAAACCATTTGGTCATTTCCATTGCTGTAATATCTACGCCTTCCTTTTGAATGCCTCTCGCCATGGCAAAATATAAATCGTGGCTAGAGAAAGCAGGGTTGTTGGTCAAGGCGGAATAACGTTCAGGGATACATCCCAGGGTTACGGATAAGTCCAATACCTGGTCGTAAAGGGAAAAATCATTACTGGGAATAAGGTCAATACCTTGTTCTTTTTGTAATAACCAATTTTCTTTCCGAATAGATTTTGCCGTATCTAATAGGGATTCAACGTTTATTTTGCCCGACCAGTACTGCTCTAGGGTTTTTTTCAATTCTCTTTTACTTCCAATTCTGGGATAGCCAAGGTTGGTAGTTTTCATGCTGTGTTTTTTGAATTAATATCTATGCAAAGCTATTGTAAAGGTTGTTTTATCCATAGTAAGGATATTAATTAAGAGTATTTAACTGAAAATTGGTATTTTTAAAGTTTTAATACAAAGTGAATGCTCTTTGGTGGGTGTTTTAAAGATGATTTATCTATGGAAAATTTAGATTTGACCGATTTAGAGTTGTTAAAGCAACTTCAAAAAAACTCGAATATTACTACAAAAGAGTTGGCAGCCACAGTTAATTTATCACCCACTCCGGTTTATGAAAGAGTCCGGAAACTGGAAAAAGAGGGGTATATTAAAAGATATTCGGCTTTGTTGGACGCCGAAAAAATGGGACTTGAGCTCATTGTTTTTTGCGACATCACCTTAAAACAACATACAAAAGATATTGGAAATCAATTTGTTAAAGATATTTGTGCGGTGGATGAGGTAACGGAATGCTACAATATATCCGGTGATTATGACTTTAGGTTAAAGGTCTTGGTACGGGACATGAAGCATTATCAAGACTTTGTAATCAATACTTTGGGAGCGGTGAATAATATAGGTAGTGCGCACAGCACTTTTGTTATCGGAACTATAAAACAGAGTTACGGCGTTCCGTTTTAGTGGTTGATGGATACAGTTTAGGACGGTTTATTTACAATTGGGTAGTATTGATTTTAAATATGGCGCTTTGTAAGGCATCTTTGTGTCAGTAAGAAGGGTAATACAAGTCTTTTTCGAAAACAGAAAAAATGGAAGGTAACAGAATTTTAAAAGACCTCTTTTGGGGTTTTATCATAGGAAACTTGGTCTTCTTTGGGTTTATCTCCTATAGCTATTTTTTAAATGAGCAGCACTTTGAATTGATTTATGAAGATATCTGGCGGGAGTATTTTACGAACATTGTGTTTTCAATACTCTTGTACTTTGTTAATATGTCTTGGCTGTATTTTCTTCTGAAAAAATTTCAAAGAAACATATATACTTTCAAGCGCATGGCTCTGGCAATTTTGGGTAATGTGGTAGTTACCTGCTTGGGCGTCTTTGTGGCTATTTCTGTGGTTTTGGTGGCACTTTATAATGTGCCAATTGAAGAGACTTTGGCATATCATACCACAATTAATTATGTACGTTCCATACTTATTTCGCTAGGTGTTTCTTTAGTTTTTTATGCTATCTTTTATTATAGGTATCGGCAGGAAAATAAAGTTAAAGAGCAGAAAATAATAGCCAATACGGCATCGGCAAAATTTGATGCTTTAAAGAATCAATTAGACCCTCACTTCTTGTTCAATAGTCTAAATGTGTTGTCTAGTCTAATTGAAGAAGACCCGTATCAAGCGCAGAAGTTTACGTCTTCCTTATCAAAGGTTTATCGTTATGTACTTGAACAAAAGAGTAAAGATTTAATAGGGCTTGATGAAGAGCTCCAATTTGCTAAAACCTACGTAAGGTTGTTAACTATGCGGTTTGAAAATAGTTTGGTTTTTGATATCCCGGAAGCAGCTTTAAATCCGGAGTCTAAGATTGTTCCTTTGTCGCTTCAGTTGCTTCTTGAAAACGCTGTAAAGCATAATGTGGTGGCTTCAGGAAAGCCGTTGCATTTAAAAGTTTATGAAGAGGCGGGGGAGTTGGTGGTGGTTAATAACCTTCAAGAGAAACAAGTGGTAAAGAAGAGTAGTGGTGTTGGTTTGCGTAATATTCGGGAACGCTATGCGCTTCTGACAGATAGAAGAGTTCAAATAGATAAAACGGCTTCCGAGTTCGTTGTAAGGTTACCTATACTTTTAAAACAAATTTCAACTATGGAAATACAACATGAATATATTGAGGATAAACGCTATAAGAAAGCAAAAGAACGGGTGGAGGCTATTAAGGGGTTTTATGGTAATTTGCTGGCATACTGTATTGTAATTCCTTGTCTAGCTTTTTTGAACTATAAAACTACAAGCTTTCCATGGGTTATTTTCCCTATTTTAGGTTGGGGCTTCGGGATTGCAATGCATGCTATGGAAGCTTTTGGGACTAATCCGCTTTGGGGGAAACGATGGGAGGAGAAAAAGATGCAAGAGTATATGGATGATGAGAACTTCTAAGTACGGTTTTGGGTAGTCGGTTGTAGTTTTGAATTGAGGTCTACGATTCAGCTGTAAAAAATTACAGTTCAGAAAGTAACATTTAGAAAATAGAACCCTTTTAATGAAATTTGACCTGTAATCAATAACTAATAAAGTAGTATAATTATGGAGCAAGAAAGCAAATATATCAGAGCGAAAGAAAGAGTTGAGAATGAGAAAAAGTTCTATAGTGGGTTAATTTCTTATGTGGTAACCATAAGCTTCTTGGCGGCTATTAACTATTATACGAATCACTTTGCGTACGCTTGGTTTTTGTGGGCTGCATTTGGTTGGGGAATAGGTATTATAGTTAGTGCTATAAAGACTTTTGGGTTTAATCCGCTTTTTGGCCGTGATTGGGAACAGCGAAAAATAAAGCAGTTTATGCAAGAAGATGAGGGGAGAGCCAAATGGCAATAACCTTTGTGTACGTTAGGTTTTAATAAAAAAGATAAAGAAATGGAAACATCAGGATTAGATAGAAGAAGTAAGCAGGTAAGGGCCAAGAAAAAAATAGAGCGGTTAAAAGGGTTTTACATTCACTTGGCAGTTTTTATAATAGTGAATATTATGGTTATTTCCGGGTCGGTTGTGGGGCATATGAACAATGGGGATAGTTTTGTGGAGGCGTTCTTTAATTTTGGGACCTTTTCAACTTTTATTTTTTGGGGAATAGGTGTGCTGTTTCATGGGACTAAAGTGTTTTCGTATAACCCGTTCTTTAGTAAGGCTTGGGAGGAACGTCAAATTCAAAAGTATATGGATTCGGACAGGGAAAACATGAAAAAATTCATGTAGCTTATCAACCATCAACCATCAACCATCAACCATCAACCATCAACCAACCTAGAGTATGAAAACCATAATTATAGAGGACGAGAAGCCTTCGGCAAGGCGCTTATCACGTTTATTATCAAATTTGGACGTAGAAGTGTCGGAAATGTTGCATTCTGTAGAAGAGGCGGTAGAATGGTTTTTGAACAATCCGCATCCAGACCTTATTTTTCTCGACATTCAGCTTTCAGATGGACTTTCGTTTGAGATTTTCGACGCTGTAGAGGTGAAAAGTGCCATAATTTTCACGACTGCTTTTGATGAGTATGCTTTGCAAGCTTTTAAGTTAAATAGTATTGATTATCTATTAAAGCCGATTGATGACGAAGAACTGGAAGCTGCGGTAAATAAATATCGGTCATTTAAGCCCGAGAAGCAAAACATGACCCTCAATTTTGACGATATTAAAAACCTTTTGGTTAACCCGTTGGAACGTGAGTATAAAAAACGATTTACCGCTAGAGTGGGGCAGCATCTAAAAATTATAAATGCAGATGAAGTAGAAAGTTTCTATAGTGAGAATAAGGGGACGTATGCGGCAACTTCGGATGGTAGAAATTACCTTTTAGATACGACTTTAGAAAACCTCGAAACGGAGCTGGAGCCACAAACTTTCTTTCGGGTAAGTCGCAAATTTTATATCAACATAAATCATATAAAAGATATCGTTTCGTACACTAATTCAAGGCTTCAAATCAAGCTAAATCATTTTAATGAGCAAGAAATAATTGTAAGTAGAGATCGTGTAAGAGACTTTAAGTTATGGTTAGAGTAAGGTTGTTTATTTAATTGACTTTACACTTATTAATTGGCACTATAGATTTTTCTTATAATGCTTATTTTAGTTAAAAACCTATTATTTTTCTATTCGGTTCTCATCAAAAGAGGAAGGAAGTAATTTTGGAATCAATTTTATGAAAATAGGCAGAAGAACCGCTCCACCAGGAAGAATGAAAATAGCTAATGAAGGGATGCTTTTAAAAATATCTATTAGTTGATTTTGCACCTTTTTCTTCTCTTCCGGAGTAAGGTCTTTTAAAGTGGATTTTGAAATGAGATAGACGAGTTCTTTACTTTCTGCAAGTTCTTTTTGTAGTCGTTTGCTATTTCTTAAAATTAGTTTATTTACCATTTTGGACATGTTATCATAAAACTGAATAGCTAAATTCGTGTCCTTTAAAAATGGAATTGTTTTGGAATTTTTAAGGAAGAATGCCTGAACATTTTCAAGAGAATCCTTAATGTAATCCGAGTGCAGTCCTAGGTCCTTTCCCAGTCCAAAAATGAATTCGGATTCTTGGTATTCCAAAGACTTATCTTCCCACACCGCCAGACATGCAACATCTAAAAAATATCTGTTTTCCATTTCTGACCGGTTCTCAAGTAGTTGTTGCCGATAAGAACCGTCAAAATCCTGAGCGTCACTTTCAATAAAGGTTAATGAAGAACCAAACAACAGCGCTAGGCGTTCATCATTTTTATTCTTTTCTTTAGAGCTCAGTGCATGGTAGGTGATATTTATAGTTAAATACTCTAGTAGTTGAGCTTGTTCTTTTATGTCTTTAGGGTCGTTCAGATAACATTTAAAGAGTAGTACATCTATAAATAATAAGGAGTTGGTAATGACGCTATTGAACGTCTTATTAATGAGTGTATCTCCTAATGATACTCTGGTTTCAATTAGTTTTTCTAGTTGCGCCGATGTTTTTGAGCCTGTGAGGATTTTGCTTAAGAGTGAAAAATGAGCTAGTTCCAGCACTTTGTAGAATTCAAATATCTTCTCTAGAAAAGTTACGAATTCATGGTCATTTGTCTCAAGAGTATATGTGCCATATAATGCATGAAGCAAATTTATTTTTGCCTTCTCATCTTCAGATAGTTTGTACTCGGGAGAAATGAAATCAGGTATCTCCATATTAATACCATATACAAACCCCGTATTACGTAAATCACGGTAATGCGACTTGAAATCGGTGTAAAGGCCCGGCTCTTTTTCTATAAGAGAACCGTATTTGTTAATCCAACCTGAGGCCGAAGGATTCATATAATATTGGTTTTGAAAGTTCAAAATTACGTTAAAAGGAGCAAACCAAAACGTCATTTTCATTAGAATTCTATTAAGAAATCCGTTTTTAAAAAGATTGAAATTTACAAGGTTCATTATTGTCATTTATTTAATAGTCAATAGGTTAAAGATGTTACTATGGGTTGATGTAGTGGTTATATAAGCGAGTGAGGCCTCATATTTTAGTTTAACATTTTTTTAACATTTTAAACCAAACCCTCGGATAAAAGTCCCGTAAGTAGGGGTGAATTAATAATCATTAAAAACTTAAAAATGAAAAAGACAAAACTTTTATTCGGCATGGGAATCCTTGCTGTGGTTGGTGCGGTTTTAGTGGCAGCGGATCATATTGATGCGCCAGGTACTACAGGCAATACTGCGGATATTGCTGATTTCTACGGATTTGAATCTCCATCCAATCCAGAGAACACCGTATTTATAGTAGACTTACAGACGGATGTGCTTCCCGATTTGGCATATGGTCCTTTTGACGAGAATGTATTGACTGAGATTAATATTGATACAAACGATGATTTAATTGAAGATTTGGTAATTCAGGCAATTCCAAGAAAAGATACTATGTATTTCTTTGGTCCTGTTATTCCTGCAGAGACAGGTAAGATGAGTGAAGTAATGGTAGGTTCTCCGTTAGGACAAGTTGCTATATCCGGAGAAAGTGCTTTAACAACAACCACTGAGGATGGTATTTCTCTTTTTGCGGGACCAAGACAAGATGCGTTCTTTTTTGATTTTGGACAGTTTAATAAAGTAATTGGTGGTACCGCTCCAGAAGGATTTTTACCAGAAGGTGAGGCCGTAGATACTTTTGATGGGGCCAATACTATGGCTTTGGTAATAGAAATCCCGAATAGCATTTTGGGCGAAACTACAGCTAAGAACGCTTTAGGTTTAACGGTTTATAAGACTTGGGTAACTACCAATAGAAAACAATAATAACTAATCTAAAAAATACAAAATAATGAAAATACATACTTTAAAATATATGTTCTTATCACTTTGTGCAGCTACTATGTTTGTTGCTTGTGATGATGATGACGCTTTGGAAATGGTAGAGACCACCTGTACTGATGGTATCATGAACGGTACGGAAACTGGTGTAGATTGCGGTGGAACTTCTTGTCAGCCATGTGAAGATGGTGGCGGAGATGCAGATGGAGATGGTGATGATATGATGGTAACTCCTCCTGATTTTTCAGGTACTTATGCTCAGGTAGATTTTATGGGTAGACCAGGAATTAATACAGTATTGAGTATTCCTGATTTTAAGGACCCGTATAACCAAGCTGTACCCTCTACAATTGCTGAATTTTATCAAAAAGATTTTGAAAATAGATTAGAAGGTTTACATGATGTTTATGCTGAGTTATTAGGTCTGAATCCTGAGGATGTAAATTACCAGCCTAATATTTTAGGAGATATTCTAAACGGACCTGAAAAAGATGGTTTTACGGATAACCCTGTGAGTGCTGAGCTGTTGACTACAATTTTGGCTAACGATGTTTTGGAGGTTGCTCCAGATTTGCCAACTACATATTTTAATCCGGGAACTGGTGCTCCAAATTACGAAGGAGCTATTGGTTTAACGGGTAGAACGCTACAAGATGATGTTATTGATGTTTCTCTAATTCTTCTTTTCGGAGGAGGGGACGGTGCACGTTTCAATGGTCAAGAAGTAGAAGGAGTAGGTACATTCCCAAGATTGGTTTCTGATGGTGTGGCTATTACTGCAGAGCCTACAAGTACATTCCCATATTTGGGAGCTCCTGAATAAGGCGCAAGTCTATGAAAAAGAAGGAGTGGGGGAGGATGGATTTCCCGTCCTCCCTTTTTTATCAAATAAAACAAACCGATTTCCAAACTTTAAAATTTTGAAGATGAGATACATTACTATTTGCATTGTGTTATTTTTTCTTTCCTCATGCAAAACAGAATCAGAACACCTATTGACCAATAAGGAGGATTATGATAAATATTTGGCCTCAGAGCCATCTCAAACCACTTCAAAATATTTTGAACTTTGGAATTCCAAGATAAAACCAGATAGTTCTCAGTTAATGAGCTTTGGTATAGTAGGTGGAGAGTACGACCGCTACTTTAAGAGCACTGGTGATATACAATATTTAAAAAAGGCAGAACAAGTCTTAAAAAAAGCGGTAGACATAGCTGCCATTGGTAAGGCAGGTTACTATAGGGCTTTAGCCAGAAATTATATTTCTCAGCACCGTTTTAGAGAAGCGGCGCAACTTGCAGATTCTGCCCGTACAATAAATAGTGGTATTGATCAAACACTAGGGCTTATGTTTGATGTAAATATGGAATTGGGGAACTATGATAAGGCCAAAACATATTTGGATAGCCTTAAAAATATGAATGATTTTGCATATTTGATTCGAGTATCAAAATGGAATGATCACAAAGGTGATTTGGATACTACCATACGTTTTATGGAAAAAGCAAAGAAGAAAGCCGAAGTTGCAAAAAGTGAAAGTTTAAGATTGTGGTCTTACACTAATCTTGCAGACTATTACGGTCATGCCGGAAGAATTAAAGATTCTTATGAGCATTATTTAAAAGCATTAGAACTAGATCCTGGAAACGCCTATGCAAAGAAGGGAATAGCATGGATAGTCTTCTCATACGAAAAGAAAGCAGGAGAGGCCATGCGCATCCTAGATTCTGTCACAAAAAATTATAAAGCTCCAGACTATTATTTGCTTAAAGCTGAAGTGGCGGACTTTATGGGCGATGATTTAAAAAGCCTATCAAATTTTGATACTTATTTTGAAATGGTTCAAAACCCTGCATATGGAGATATGTACAATACGTATAATGTTTCGCTTTATTTAGATAGAACGGATCAGTTTGACAAGGCGTTAAAACTGTCAAGAAAAGAAGTGGGTAATAGGCCAACACCAGAATCATATAGTTTGTTGGCGTATAGTCACTTTAAAAAAGGAGATAAAGAGAAGGCATTAGAAATTGTTCAAGAGTATATTGAGGGGAAAACATTTGAACCAGCTATACTACTCTATGCTGCTGAGATTTATAAGGCTACAGGGCAAATTGAGAAAGCTGAAGCCATTAAAACAGAATTAGCCGAAGCAATTTATGAATTGGGACCTTCCTCGGAAGGGAGTATCGCAAAATTATAGGTAAAGATGTGGTTCAAGTCTTACTGTGTAATGGTCTGATAATGATTTGGGTTTTAGATTAAGTTGTTCTTTAATGAGTCAAAACGTTAGTTTTGGCTCTTTTTTATTAATGGCAAAAACAAATTATTTGTGTTTTTTTTAACTTTAGTGTAGGAAAATCCAAAAGTAATTATTATGTTTATCTTCCAAATAGTACATATGCTATTCTATGTCACTGTAAATGTGGCTAGAATCAAAGAGATTTAACCTAACATAGTCCCCAAAATTAGTATCGTTATGGAGTACATTCTTTTCCTCGCTTGGCTTTCATTCATGTCCATTTTATTATATCGAGTTATAGTTGCTCGGAAAGAGCTTAGAAAATCCCTTAAAACAGAAAAGTAGACTTCAATTAGAAGTTTATAAAGAATAATGATAAGCCACTTGCTTATTGTTTTTCAATTGGTTGAAGTTTGTTTATGTGTAGACTTCGCCCTTTTGGGAAAATTCTATCTAAGCCATTTTCTAATAAGTACTGGTAGTAATAACAGGTCTAATACCAGAGCTGTTAAAAGGGTAATACTTACTAGTAATCCTATGGTTACACTAGGCGCATGCGCCGAAAAAAGTAGTATTAAAAATCCAAAGAACAGGGTTGTCGTGGTTATGATTAGAGCTCTACCCGTCTTTAAAAAGGTAACTTCTAGGGCAGCCTCCTTACTTAAGCCACCATCTCGGCTTAATTTGTATCTTCCTAAAAAGTGAATAGTGTCATCTACCGCAATGCCAAAAACAATGGCAAAAACAACTGAAATTGTTGATTCTAAAGGGATATTTAAATATCCTAACAATGCTCCCGCAAATAAAAGTGGAACCAAATTTGGTAGCAAGGAAATTAAAAGCAATTTCAGGTTTTTGAATAATAGTGCCATAATTAATGCTACCATTAATAAACCGGCCAGCAATCCAGAAATTAGGCTGTCTTGAATGTAATAGGAGTTTTTGTCTAGAAGTACACCACTTCCGGTTAGTTTAAATTTTACTTGACTAGAATCTGTTTGTGCTGCCGTAAATCTGTCAAACCTCTCATATAGTTGGTTTAAGGTGTCTGTGCCAACATCAAGTACCCTGGCTCTTATTCTAGATTTCGTTTCATTCTTATTTACAAATTTGGCGTATTGTTTACGGGCCATTTTATTAATATCTGCTTTATAACTTTCAAAAGTCACAGAGTCTTTAGGTAAAACAAAGAAATCTGATTTATTTAGGTTGTGTGCTTTGTGTAAGGTTTTGTAGAATGATGATATTGAATTTATGTTTTTAATAGGAGCTTCCGTTCTTAATTGTTGTTCAACTTTTTCAATTTGTTGAATTACGTCAAAGTCAGATATTTTGCTCTCGCCTTGAGTCATAACGGCAACTTCCAACGGTCTAAAACCCGAGTAATGGTCTTGAAAAAATTTGAAATCCGATGCAATAGTACTATTCGTGGGTAAACTCTCTTTTATTTGATAATTGGTATCTATTTTAGTGATTCCATAAGTACAAACCAAGGTAAATATAAGGCTACCATAGAGTATTGGGCGATGGTGTTTTTTGGTGTAGTTGTTTATGCCTGAAAGCAGTTTTGGCCATTTTTTTGAAGCCTCTCTTTTAGGTAATAAATATTCTTTCTTGGGGAGTAATATAAGTGCACTCGTCAGAAAAATAACGGTAACAAAAGCCGTTAGGACTCCAATAGCGGCGTTTAAACCAAAATCACTAATACTACTAGATTTGGAAGTTAAAAGCGAAGCGAAACCTATGGCAGTGGTTGCAGATGTTAAAAGGGTTGAAGTGCCTACTTCTTTAAGAGTAGACCAAAGTGCTTTCTCTTTGGGCAGTCCGGTTTTTAACTTGATTAGATAATCATCAACAATATGAATAACATCTGATGTTCCTACTATAAGCATTAAGATGGGGTAGAAAGCCGCCATGGCGTTCAGTTCCTTGCCCAATACAGATAACAGTCCTAAAAACAGTAATAGCGCAATGGTAATAGAGAATAGCGCAATAAAAACAATAAGTATTCTTCTATAAATAAGCAAAAGCACTAGAAATATAAGCAAAATTGAAGCGATGCTGGTTACTGTAACTTCATGTTTTTGCATAGCTACAAGGGCTTCATAGAAATACGTACGCCCAAGAAGATGATGGTTTTTAAGCCCATGTTTATTCAACAAAGACCTAACCTTGGTTAATAGGACAATACTTTGCTCATAATCAAGTTTATCTTCTGTTTCTAAGGCAAGGACTAGAGAAGTACCATTCTCATCTATTAAAGCATTTGTATAAAAGTTATCTTCTTTTAGTTTCTCAAAATCCGAAGCATATTTAGTGGAGTCGTTTATATGAATGATTGGTAGTTTTGTGTATCCAAAAGAGGTTTTCAACGGGTAAAAAAGAGTAGTAAGAGATTGAGATTGGGTTACGAACGGAAGTTTTTTAGCTTCTTTTGAAAGCGCATCAAACCGCTCTAAAAAAGCTTGGTCAAAAACCGTTGATTCATTCTCAATGGCAATAAGAAGAAAATTATCATCGGTTCCAAACTCTTCTATAAATTCATTATAAAATATAAGGTCAGGGTCGCCTTCTGGAAAAAACTGACTAAAATCAAAAGAGAATTTTAAGTTTCCTAAGGCTAGCACGGCAAAAACACTCAGAATACCAAAAATAACAAGTATGGTTTTCTTTAAGGCAAGTATTTTGTGCATATGAAATATTGAATAATTTATTATTGTGCTAAATTACCCATTCATAAATGATAATCAATTACTTTACTAAACATAAGGTAACTTAAAACCAAGAATGATCAACTTAAATAGAATAGTGCCATTCGTATTACTTTGCTTTTGTACAAATTTTATAATGGCGCAAAAAAAGACTAAGGTTAGTCAAGACTCCATTGTTGATCATTTAAAGATATCTGCTTTTCCTGTGGTATTTTACACGCCAGAAACTGCTTTTGGATTTGGAGGTATTGGTATCGCTAATTTCTGGTTGAAAGATGAAAAAAAGACAACAAGACCATCGTCTTTGCAATTAGGAGCTAGTTATACGACCAAAAATCAGATTTTGGTATATGCGCCTTTTGAATTTTATAAAGATGATGAGAAATGGCGTTTGTCCGGAGAGTTTGGCTTTTATAAATACTTCTATAATTTTTTTGGTGTTGGTATTGATAGTAGAGAAGAAGATGAAGAAACCTATGAAGTTACTTTTCCTAGAGTGCGGCTGGCTTTAATGCGAGAATTTTTACCTGATTTTTATTTAGGATTAGGCTATGAGTTTGATAGCTACAGTAGCCTTAGAATTGAGGAAAATGGAATTTTAGAAGCTTCAAACGTTCCGGGAAAGCAGGACGGTACCATTTCTAATGTGGGTTTGCAGGTATCCTATGACACTAGGGATAATAACTTTTTTCCCACCAAGGGATTTTATATTCAGGGTAACGTGTTTACTTCTAGTAAAATCTTGGGTTCTAGTTTTGACTATTCAAAGTTTGAGTTGGACAATCGTTTTTATCAGAAAGTAGGAGAGAAACAAGTTCTTGCTGCCAACGTGTTCGTAGGTAGCAGTAGTAAGAGTACCCCTTTTTATGATTTATTTTATTTAGGTTCCAAACGAACTAGAGGTATTAATAACAGAAGGTATCAGGATAATGCTGAGTTAAGTATGGCATTAGAGTACCGTTTTCCTATTGCAGGCAGATTTGGAGGTGCTGTGTTCGGTTCTTCAGGAACCGTTGCCCCAGCTTTAAATAAGTTACTTTCTTCGGCTTACAAGAATGCAGGAGGCATAGGGCTCCGTTATATTATAAATAAAAGAGATGGCGTTCGTATACGGGTAGATTATGGCATGTCTAATGAAGGAGGGAACTTTTATTTTACCATAAAAGAAGCATTTTAAAGGTCTATCCAGTTATCCAAATCTAGCGTCCAGTCATAATTGTTATACTTTAAATCAATTTTTTTGGTAGTAGAAATAATATCAAACTCTTTTAGAATATCCTTCACACCACTTTTACATCCAAAATCACCTCTAAACCAATTGAACAAAGAGGTTACGGCAACTTCTTTGGTTTGATCGTTGTAAATAGAAGTTTTCTTTAAGTATTTCTCTGTTCCCTTATCTAATTGTTCGTTTAAGTGCTCTGCACTATAGATAGCTACAGGCGGACAATCCTTTGCCCCACAATTCAACGCAAAATGCACTCTATAATCTCTGTCATCAACTCTTAGTTTACGCTCAAACTTATTCGGAAACCACTTTCTAACTAAGCCAAGACCTAATTTCCATTGAGATTTTCTAATAATACCGTGTTCTATTTTTTCAAAAGAAACCAGTCTACCTGCTATCGGAATCTGTTCAGCGCTAAAAAATGTTCTCCGGTCATTATATTTTTCTGGGTTTTCAGATAAAACAACTTGAATGTAGGCATTGTAAATATTTATCCAAAAAGCCAACTTTTTATCATCTGTGTTTAAACCTTCTTCAAGTTCTTCAAGTGTAGTGTTGTATAGTTGAGTCCGTATCTTATTAGTATCTTGATTGTTGCGAACTTTTATTAAAAATGATTCAGAGAAGGTGTTCAAATCCAAAATTTTAGAATTATCCACTTGTCCATATGAGGGAAAAACCCATATTACTAGTAAGAATAGAATAACAGGATATTTAAATGTGATTGCGCTCATGGGTTTTGCTTTAGAGTTGTAATATTGCTATATACGTAAAAGTTGAAGCGAGGGTTTGGTCGCATCTTTTTTTGAAACCTTTCTTTTAAAGTTACGTAGATGTGGTTACCAGGAGCAGCTTTATTGAATAATATATTAGCGCTTCAACAACCTATAAAACACTTTATGATATCTATTATTATACCTGCCCATAATGAAAGGCAGAATCTTTCAAAACTATTGCCATCACTTCTTGCGAATACCAGTAAGGTTGATGTTGAGGTAATTGTTGTGCTTTCTTGCGATAGTGAGGATGATGCAGAAAATTTAATTTCTGAATCATCTAACATAAATTTTATTAAATGCGAAAGAAAAGGCAGAGCCGTGCAAATGAATACAGGTGCTTC
The DNA here is from genome assembly GCF_015330165.1 of Zobellia roscoffensis. Lineage (NCBI taxonomy): Bacteria > Pseudomonadati > Bacteroidota > Flavobacteriia > Flavobacteriales > Flavobacteriaceae > Zobellia > Zobellia roscoffensis. The sequence goes on along the minus strand of NZ_JADDXT010000002.1, from coordinate 4,766,108 downwards.
TTTAGCTTCTGGTAGTATTTTGGTCTTTCTGCACGCAGATGTGAAACCACCTGAGTCATTTTTGAAGGATATAGAATTTACTTTAAAGGATGATTATGAAGCTGGATTTTTTTCATACCGGTTTGATAAAAGAAGTTTTTGGTTGGATATAAATGCTTCTTTTACGGCTAAGGACGGTATTTTTACAGGAGGAGGAGATCAATGCCTTTTTATAAAAAAAGATACTTTTAATGCTTTAGGTGGGTTTGATGAAAATCAAGTTTTAATGGAAGATTTTGAATTCTTCAAGCGAATGAAAAAAAACAAAATACGCTATAAAATCATAAATAACGATTTAATTGTTTCGGCTAGAAAATATGAGAGTAATTCTTATTTGCGCGTAAACCTATCCAATTTATTACTTGTAGTTCTTTTTAAGTTGGGGTTTTCTTCGGAGAAACTTAAATCTATTCATAATAAACTTCTTAAAATGCCTTACCAGCATAACGCGTAATCACTTAAGAATGCAAAAAATTATAAACGGAATTCAACAGATAGGTATTGGTGTCACAGATGCAAATGCTGTTTTTAATTGGTATAGGGTGCATTTGGGTTTTGATATTATGGTATTCAATGATGTGGCTACCGCTAATCTAATGACCCGGTATACGGCAGGTACGCCAGAACAACGCCAAGCTATTTTGGCATTGAATATGACCGGTGGTGGCGGATTGGAGATTTGGCAGTTTAGAAATAGAAAGCCGCAGCCACCACAAAATTTAGTTCAATTTGGTGATTTAGGAATTAACGCTATAAAAATCAGATCAGCTAAAATAGAGCAGATACATAAGGCCCTGCAAAACTCTACCGTAACCGAGCTTTCTGAAATTTTAGAAGGAAATCATTTTTACTTCAAAGACCCTTGGGATAACTGGGTACAACTGGTTAATGAACATTATTATTTTGCTAATAAAGATAGCGATAGCGGAGGAGTTTTAGGGGTTATTATAGGAGTTTCCGATATGGATGCTTCGCTCTATTTTTATGATAAGTTACTTGGTTATGATACGGTTTCAAGCGATTTTTCCGGTGTTTTTGAAGAGTTTTCAAATAGAGGAGGAAATATATACAGGCGGGTTTTGCTTACACGAAGTAATAAACGCTCAGGCGGTTTTGGTGAATTATACGGTCCATCTCAAATTGAATTAATACAAGCATTAGATAGAGTTCCTGATATCATATTCAAAAATAGACTTTGGGGAGATTTAGGTTTTATTCATCTGTGTTTTGATGTATCTGGATTGGATGTTCTACGTCTTGAAGCAGAAAAAATAGGTCATTCGTTCACCGTAGATAGCGCCAATAGTTTTGATATGGGCGATGCAGCTGGCAGGTTTGCATATATGGAAGACCCAGATGGCACATTAATTGAACTGGTAGAGACCCATAAAGTTCCTGTATATAAGAAATGGGGAGTTTTTATCGACTTAAAAAAGAGAAACCCGCACAAACCTTTACCCAAGTGGATGGTGAAACTAATGGCTATACATAAGGTGAACAAAGATTTATAATTCCAGTTACGGAACTTTTATAATTTACTCGATAATTTAGATTAAATGCTCCTAGGTTTGCCTCGAAATAAAGGTGTATCCCTTCTAATGCTTCGTGGGCTTGCCCCGAGGTAGTTTGCTATCTACAAATAGAAAGAGCTTTACAAGTAAATGTAAAGCTCTTTTTAAGTTTAAGTGATACTACTTTAAGAAGATGCTACTGCCCCTAAAGTGTATAGCTGTTCTAAATTAGGTGATTCACTACCACCTGCGGGTTCAAGTGTAATACCAAACGCTTCCGTTTGGTTAGGATTGTCCAAAGTAAATACTTTGTTTTCGTCTTGAGCAAAATCCTCAAGAAGCCCCATACTTGTTGGTGTTAATGGATCTAATTTTAAAGACCATACTTGGTATACCATGCCATCTGGTGGTTCTGGCAATCCTTGAGCATCTATATATACTTTGTCTTCTGATTTATTCCAGTAGGCTTTGGCATACGATGTAGGTGAAACTTCTTGCCCTCCTAATGGAGTTAAGGTTACATCTTTATCTCTTAAGTTGTTCAATAGTTCGTTAGTACTGGCCAATGAGCCTCGCGCTTCAAAAATCTGTTGTTCCAGAAGTTGTTTTTCTTGCTCAACAACATTTATGTTAGATTTAAGTTCTGTGTTCTCATTATAGAACCATGCCAAACCAACGCCCAATAAAATAGCTGCAGCCCAACCTGTATACGTACTCCAATTCGATTTTTCTCTAGGAAATTGAACAACTTGGGTATCTTTTCTTTCTCCTATACGAACTTTAACGTCATCAAAACCTTTTCTTTTGGCAATTGATGGAGCTACCGATTTGGTCAGTTCTAATATAGAAGCTTCTATAGCCAATATCTCTTCTCGTATTTCTGTATACTCACGTGCATACTGAAATACTTCCATATTTTGTTCTTCCGTTAGCGTTCCCGCCACGTAAAGTTCCAAAATTCCCGATGCTATGTATTTGTCTACTTCCATTCTAATGTAACATTTTCCCGTAATTGAGAAATACAACTTCTATTTCTCGTTTTAACGGTACCTAGGGGAATATCTAATTCTTGAGAAGCTTCTGTTTGGGTATATCCCTTAAAATAAAGCATTTCAATGATTTCAAGACATTTTTCCTTTAGATTCAATACTAGTTTTTTAAGTGCGGAAGTGTCTATCTCCTCTTTATCTTCTTCAGGATTATCCGCTCTGTTCAAAATACCTACGAAGTAATCTGCGGACAGGTTCTTTTTTTGGTCTTTATAGGATTTTGAGCGCACTTTATCGATTGCCGCATTACGCGCAATGTTTAAAATCCAAGTAAAAAAGCGCCCTTTTGAAGCATTGTAGCTATCTGAGTTGTTCCAGACCTTTGCAAAAACGTCTTGAGAAATTTCTTCTGCTAAACCTTTGTCTTTTACGATGGTATGAACAACGCCGCATATATTTTCCCAATACATATCATACAGCTTCTCAAAAGCTAGAATATCCTTTTTTTGGAAGCGAACGACCAATGTATCTAAATCCATATATTTTATTAGTTGAGTTAAAGATAGAAAAAACCGCTCTTCATAGCGGTTTTTAATGTTAAAGTGTTGTTTAAGGTTATTTGGTAATGCTGGCACAACCAACTCTAGATCCAGCATCTCCACTTGGTTGAGATGTAAAATCATCTGAGCCTTGGTGTACAATTACCGATCTCCCTATAATGTTCTTAGTGTCATCATCGCAACCTATGCACCATTGGTCGGTAGAAAAATCTACCATGGCATTACCATTGGCATCGGCTTCAAAATTACCTATATCTCCTTTATGGTATCCTTTTTCATCTCCCCATTTACCATGGCGTTCGTCTACAGGGTTCCAATGACCACCGGCAGATTTTCCATCATTAGAAGAGCAATCGGCATTTTCATGAAGATGAATTGCGTGAGAGCCTTCTTCTAGTCCGGTGAATTCTGCTTTCATAACAACTTCATCATCGTTTTGAGTAAAGGTTATTTCACCTTTCATTTTGCTGTTATTTTTAGCGGTCATCAGTACGGTAAGAGATTCTCCCATAATATCTTCCTTCATTTCTCGGGCACTTGCTTCCATCTGGTCTACACTTTTGTCAAGTCCTTCTGTTGATGAATCTGCTGCATTTTTTTTAACTTCTTTGCAATTTACCATTGTCATGGCCAGTATAGCTATGGCTCCTATTTTTATATGTTTCATTGTTCTTGTATTTATGATTTGGTTGAAATGTAATAAGAAATTTGGGTGCTTTCAATCCTTACCATCGTATGCGGCATGATTCTAAGGTATTGAGTTAAAAAAAGGGAGTGCATTAAAAAATCCACTTATCAATATAATTTGATAAGTGGATTTTTTAAAGGAAGACTTAAATGTCTTTGTTCTGAAAGTCTAGTTTTTCTGAAGCAATACTTCTGCGTGAACCGCAACCTCGCTCCATGTTTTACTAACACCATCTTTACCCGTGTGCAAAGCTTCACAAGCTTTATTTATTGAAGCAACGGCATCAAGTGCGTCCCAGTTTTCAAGGTTCATAACACCATCAAAAGTAAGGGCGTTATCCGAAACAATTTTATGTGTAAGTGCTATATTTTCTGTATTTCCGTTTAACGTTACATCAATAGAACATGAGTTGTCCGCTGCAACTTTAAATACTCCAGAGATAAGCTCTGTGTTGTCCATTGCACCAAAGAAGAATTCCAAAATTTTTGGATCCCTTGTGCCCGTAGCGTCATTCGTAAACAAGCTACTTACAGGAATACTGAACTCAGTTCCGTTTAGAGCCTCAATAGCAGAACCGCCCTCACCAGCTTTGGTAATATTTATCTTTTTGAATTGACCACCAACCGGTAATTTATCAGAGGTTTTATAAGCGGTGAAACTAACCTTTGTAGAGTCTTGTACCAAGCTATAAGTTTCCGTTACAGCTTGTGCTTCTGTGCTTTGTTCAGTGCTTTCTTTTTTGGCGTCTTTACAGCTAAAAGCACCAACTAACAGTAGCCCAAGGGCTATAAGTTTAATTTTTTTCATGTTCACTGTGAATTTTTTAGGTTTGGCATCAAAGTTAAACATTCTTACAGCCAAATCAAGTTCGTTCTAAGACGATTTTAACACATAAAAACTTATATGCCCGTAGTTCTATTAATAAAGGCGAACAATGGGTTATTCCACTAATTTGGTAATGACCTGTGTTTCGTTGTGTAAGGTCTTGTGTACCGGACATTTATCGGCAATTTGAAGAATGCGTTTTTTCTGTTTTTCATCTAAATCTGCTGTAAGCCTTATATCTCTTTCAAAAGTATCTATTTTGGCTGCATCTGATTCACAGTCTGCACAATCTACTGCATGGCTTCTGCTATAGGAAGTATGAACCTCTATATTATCTATTTTCCAACCTTTTCTTTTGGCATACATCTGTACGGTCATAGCAGTACATGCAGATAGCCCTGCAGAAACAAATTCGTAAGGAGAAGGTCCAAAATCATTGCCTCCAACATCTTTAGGCTCGTCTGCGGTTAAGAAGTGATTGCCCACTTTCATTTGTGTAGTAAATCCTTCGGAATCATCTAGGCTTGCCACAACTTGATGTTTGGTTTTAGGTGTTTCCTGTTGTTCCGTATCTAGTGCTAAGTATCGCTTAGCCCACCCTGAGATAATCTCGCCAGCGTAAAAGGAGTCTTTTTTATCGGATAATAAATGGTCAGCATCATCTAGAGAGACAAAACTTTTTGGGTGATGTGCCGCTACATAAATTTCTTCGGCATTTTTAATTTCTACAGTGTTATCTTGTGGTGAGTGTAGAATTAGGATTGGTTTACGGAGTTTACCCAGTATTTGAGCGAGTGGCTTGTGTTGTAAATCATCTAAAAATTGTTTCTTAATGGTGAAATCCCTGCCACTAAGGTTAACTATCGCTTTTCCTGTCTCCTCAATCTCAGGAATTCCGCTTTGCAACAAATGTTCTATGTGAACAGGGTTAGATGGAGCACCTATGGTAGCTAGAGATTTTATAGAATCTATTTTTTCAGCAGCAAAAATTACGGCCGCACCACCAAGTGAATGTCCAACTAAAAGAGTAGGAGCTTTATAGTTTTCTTCTAAATAATGGGCAGCAGCGACTAAATCTTCAATATTACCGGAAAAATTGGTGTCAGCAAAATCGCCCTCACTTTCTCCTAAACCTGTAAAATCAAAACGTAATACGCCAAATCCGTTTGATGTTAACGCTTTACTGATATTACGAACAGCCGTGAGATTCTTATTACAAGTAAAACAATGGGCAAAAATGGCAAAATTGTGAGGATGTCTGTTAGCTGGTAATTCTAATCTGCCGACCAATTCTTGTCCGCTTTTGTTTTTAAAAGTAATTTTCTGAAGGTTCATGTTTGCCTATTTTTATTTTGACGGATAGAGAGGTTTGTATTAACTACCGTTATCGTCCTTTTTGAATATATCCCTTAAGTCGGGATTATATATGACACCTATCTGTAAACGGTCAAAATTTGCAGATGGAAAATGGTTTTTTAAATAGCCTGCCTGTACACTTAGATTATGGGTTACATTTACTCCTAGTGCCGCATACAAGCGGTTTTGGCCAAAAACATCATCTTGTAAGTTCAGAAAAATCTCATCATAAAAATTTAAGAAAAATACACTTGTTAACGGTAATGTTACTTGTAATCTATACCTAGCGCGGTGTTGCGTATCCGTTCTGTCTCCAAAATCTAGAAAGCGTTGTTCTAGCCTATATCTGTGTTCAAAAAGAAAGTCGCCAACTTTGTTTTTAAGGATAAGCTGTTCAAAAATACGATGTTCTTTGGAGTTGGTCTCGTCTGGAAATTCTTCAAAAGTACCATCTGTGGTTATGTAACCATATCCCATTGTAGCTATAGCATTAGGGTTTATATGATAGTTTAATCCGGTACGTAATAATAACTGATTAAAGTTTTTAGCATGTTCGTAATACCTTAATTGACCCTCTGTATGGATACTGAATTTATCAGAAACCTTATTGGTTCCAAAATACATATGCCACGTACCTAGGCTACTTTCTCCTGTTTCTTGGGCACTAGATAAAATTGTGCATACTAATGCTAAGCTGAGTAAAATTCGTTTCATTAAAGTTTAGGGATTGGGTTTTCCTGAGAAAACAAGTTGAGTTATTCGGAATAGCGATAAATATACCAAAACTTTAAATTATAATTCTTAAAAGCTTGTTAAGGACAAAGGGAGCATTTGTCCTCCAAGCAGAATTTTCGGTTTTTTAATCATGTCATAAAGCACTTTAATTTTTAGTAGTAATGAGATAAAAATTGATAAAAGAAAAGTCCTGCTTACCAATGACTATCAAACATTGAAAACAGGACTTTAAACAAAAAAAAGTACTTTCTATAAATTAATATTTACATAGACCGAAAGCCGGTTATGTAATTCCACCTTATCACTATTTAAGTTTTGACTAATTGGCAGCATTCCGGTTAAACCTAATGCGTATCTGTTATAGCTAGCCTCTACACTTAATTTTCCCAAGAAAATATCACCTTTTGTGTCGGCTACTTCAAAGCCTAATTCTTTATTGGTACCATAAATTTCTTCGGCAACGCCAATAATAGGAGTTAGGGAAACATCACCTACGTAATAAGTTTTAAATGCGTTGATGCCTAAATTTAATTGGTTTCCAAATTGATAATTCTTAGGGTTTTTAGTTTTTACGGTATAATTGACCATAGAGGTAATACCCCAGTTTCTATATGTAAAACCATAATTCATAGCAAGAATATAATCCCAACTACCATTACCTAATTGAAAACTAGGGTTTACACTTCCTTCGTTATTATCCTTGTCATATTTACCAGTTGGCATTTTAATTCCCCCTCCTAATTGTAGAAAATGTTGAGGTTTTATGGTTACAACGCTATCTGGTCTAGCTTTGATTAAATTATAGTAACCAAGTACACTAATATCACCTATACCATTAATGTTTTGCTCTGTATTATCCGGTAATATTCTGTTGTGAAATTGATAAGGAACTATAACATTTAGAATAACTCTTTTGGTAACCGGTATATTGGCCCAAGCCTGTACGGTATTGAAGTTTTCGGTTATCCAAGGAGAGTCTGCAAAAATACCATCACGGGAACGGTACTCTTGTCCAATATAACGTACACCTATAAAATTATTATTCAATCCGGTCCCGTAGCCCATACTGCCACCGCTACTTCCACAACCACACGTATCGCAAAAATCAAAATATTCACTATTGTAATACAGTAATTTTGCACAATCAATTGGGTCTGGGTCAATCGCTTTAGGATTGTCATTTCCATAAGAAAGCGTGGTGTTGAGACTTATACCTATTATGGTTATAAACCAAAACAGGATTCTAATATTCAGCAAATCGTTCGTCATTTATATAAGTTTCATCTGTTAATGTACCCAAAAAGGCCAGCAACGTAGTTTTTTCATTATCAGTTAGGGCAATTCCTAATTCACCGTCTTGTTTTAAAATGGGGTCCAAAGTAGGGGAGTCCGTTACTGAGTTACTATAAAAATCAAGTACCGCTTCTAAAGTGCCGAACCTACCATCATGCATATAGGGAGCGGTAAGTTCCACATTTCTTAGGCTAGGTACTTTAAATTTGTAACGATCAGTTGCATCTCCGCTTACTTCTTCTCTACCTATATCATTAAGAGAAGGGTTTGGTGCCAAACCATTGTTTCTAAAAGCGTCATCGCTAAAAAGATCTGAGGTATGGCAGGAGGCGCATTTGTTGGTAAAAACAGCAAAACCTTCTATTTCTTCATCGGTAAACGTTCCGCCTTCTTCTTGGCGTACATATTTATCGTATTTAGAATCTGCCGAAACCATCATTACCATAAATTGAGCAAGGGCTTTTAAAAAATTCTCGTTGTTTACTTCACCATCTTCAAAAGCCGAAGCAAATAGTTTTTGATACTCCTCATCACTTTTAATTTTAGTAAGAACACCACTTACCGTTTCCCCCATTTCTACTTCATTGGTAATAGGGATAATCGGAAATAAATCTAAATGATTGGTGGCGCCATCCCATGCAAATTCTTTCATGAATGCCGCGTTCTGAATGGCAGGTGTATTTCTAACTCCTTCTAAATCATCAATACCATGGCTAAATTGGTGACCATGATGGGTAAAGGCCGTTCGTTGTTCGTGACAAAACCCGCAAGAGATAAACCCGTTACTCGATAGTTGGCCATCATAAAAAAGTTTTTTACCTAGTTCAAAACCTATAGTTGTTGGCGGATTTGTCTCCAGGTTATAAACAGCATCTGGGAAATTAGAGGGCACAGAAAATTCTAAAGGTTCATTTATGGTCTCGTATGTATCATCAGAAGAATTACAAGACCAAAAAACCAGCGATAGAAGTGCCGTATATAGGGTTGCTTTAAGCATTTTAATCTAATTATGACAACCGGCTTTTGTGAAGCCGGTCGTCAATTATTGTAGACTTAATAGTCGGTCTAATTAGTGACCGTTACCATTGTGAATATGGTCAACTACGAACATTTCAGAAACATTAACTGCAATCTGAGGAGATTTTTCTGCATCTACCATGATTACAGACTTTTCAGTAAGTTCAATATCAGTAGTAGCACCTGCTAATATTTTTGAAGCATCGATTTTTAAGTGGATATTAGAGTCAATTCCATCTCCAACAACAACGTTTTCAGGTAGTGCTAAAGAAACCTCTTTGTAGTTATCAAGACTAGACCCATGACTACCCATATGAATTTTGAATTCGGTAGCTTCAGTTATTGTTTCTGAAGTAAATGTGCCTTCAAAGTTTAAAAACTTGTAACCTGCTTGCCATGACCACATCATGTTGTTTTCTTCGGCAACAGTTAGGAAGTCACCTTGACCTTCAGCTCCTTGTAGGTATTTTTCTTGATCAACACCAATTCCGAATTTTAAAGTAGTGTACTCACCAGCAGGAACATCTGCAAGGGCTACACGGTCTTCTTCATTTTCTTGGTTGATGATGAAATAGCTATCATCTTTAGCATAGGCAAACTCTTCTCCATCTTTGTTAACCAATCTAATATTACTTACAATATAATTAAAGCGGTTAACGGTAATGGATTCTCCGTTGGCATTCGCTGCATTTGCGGTACCTAAAACCAAGTCGTTACCATTAAAGCCATTGTCATAGGTTAGGGAAACTTCGCCACTTCCTGTTAGAGTTTCCTCACTGGTAGCATCGTCATCATTTGAACAAGAGGTCATAAAAAGAGCGAATACAGCAGAAAGAGTTAATAAAGAATTTTTCATCAGTAAATATTTTATAGATATGGATTATCTAAAGGCCTGTTATTTTAACCTATTTAAGGTAGGCTAGATAAATCCGTTTTTTAGAATTTTGTTTGTGAGACAATGTTTTACAACCGTAATTGGTTGAAACATGTCCATTTTGTCAATGACAGCATAGCTTCGGGTCTTTTTAGACTCAAATAAGCGTAGCTTGGATGTAGAAGGGTATTATGCCAATTCGGGCGGTTCAGAAATATCTGAAGTAAGAAGTGTGGATTTCAAATGGGAATCCATCTTAAAAATTTCTTTTTCTTGAAGGTCAATGACCAAATCAAAATTGATATTGAAAAGAGATTGAAAGTAAACTGTTTGCTGTATTTCTAATTTAGAACTTTTTTCTCCAAAAGGGTTTTTGCTGTTCTCTTCTGATTCTTTAGCAAGTTGCTTGGCGAGATAACATTTACCATCGCAATTAAGCATTGGCTTATCTTTATTTACACACAATACGTTTTTAATATAATCGTAGTTGGCAATATACTCGGCCACTGGCCAAAGTGGTTTGACCATCATTATAAAAGCTACGAAAAGTATTACGCATTGCTTCATTTGCCAAAAGTACTATCTTTTTTCTTTTAAGGAAATATAAACTCGTCAAAAATCTACAACCATCGCTTAATAAACCACTAGTTTTAAGTTGGTAAGAATCTAAAACTCGCAGGAACACTGAATCTCATTATATCTTTTGAAAAATTCCAAAAAGCTCATTCTCTTTTCTTGGAGGAATAGAATTGTAGCAACTTTCAAGAGTTATAGTTTTAAAAAACGGACTCAAATACTTCAAATAGATTTCTCTGTTGCCACCAAAAGGCCGTTTTTCCATATCGCCTGTTAAGGGAATATTAAACCAAACACCTACTAGTTTGCCTTTGGGTTTTAGAAGGGAGACCATTTTTTTGGCGTATGTATTTCGGTTTTGATCCGTGGGTACAAATGAGCAGAAGAATGTCTGTTCTAAAATAAGGTCATACTGCCCTTTATGTTCAAAGAAGTCTTCAAGTAGTAACTGCGTCTTGGGAAAATCAGGATTTCTTTCTCCAAACTTCTCCAAGGGAACTTCGGAAATATCCATCACGTAAATATTCTTGAATCCCTTTTTCCAAAGATACTCCGCTTCATAGGCATTACCTGCACCAGGTATTAAAATAGAAATACTCTTATCCGTTAGCTGATTTATGTATTCTTTAATGGGTGTAGAAGGATGGCCAATATCCCATCCCGTATTATTTTCTTCATAACGTTTGGTCCAATATGCACGCAAATTGTTCATCGTTTTTTTGCTGTGAAATTAATCCGAAATTTTCAATGACTATAAAATTTGGGTCAAAGTATATAAATTTTATCTCAAAATTGTATTTCTAACACTTCATTTTGGGCAATTCAATAGCTAATCATTACATTTAAAACTTGTTTCAAACTAAACCAAATATTTTCAAGCATTCCTTTATGAAAAAAGTAGTATTAATTATGGTCCTTGTTATGGGACTAGTCCTTGCCAGTTGTGGCGATGGTAGTCACAAGAGAGAAGGTAAACCTAAAGTTTTAGTTTTTTCCAAAACAGTGGGTTGGCAACACAAATCAATTCCAGCAGGTATTGCTGCTATCCAGAAACTAGGAAGCGAAAAAGGCTTTATGGTAGATACTACCAAAAATTCTGAACTTTTTAATGAAGACAATCTAAAACAATATTCTGCGATTATTTTTCTAAGTACTACGCTAAACGTTTTAGATGCCAAACAAGAGGCTGCTTTTGAAAGATACATTCAAGCTGGCGGTGGTTTTGTTGGCGTACACGCGGCGGCAGACACAGAATATGATTGGGGTTGGTATACTAAATTAGTGGGAGCTCAATTCAGAAGCCACCCAAAAGGTACGCCAGAAGCCGATTTTATAGTAACCGATAAAAACTTTGGTGCAACCGAATTTTTTACTGACTCCGTTTGGCATAGAAGTGATGAGATTTACAACTACAATAAATTAAACCCAGATGTTCATGTGGTGATGACCGTAGATGAATCTACTTATGAGGGAGGAACAAATGGAGATTACCACCCATTTGCTTGGTACCATGAGTTTGATGGTGGTAGGGCATTCTATACAGGTGCAGGTCATACAGACGAAACTTTCTCAGAAGACCTTTTCTTAAAACATTTGCTAGGAGGTATTAACTATGCGATTGGTAAGAATGAGGTTTTAGATTATTCCAAAGCTACTACACAAATTCCACCAGATGTGGATCGTTTCACAAAGAAACAGCTAAGCGTAGGTGAGTTTTTTGAACCTACGGAAATGGCGGTATTGCCAAATAATGATGTGCTAATTGCGCAACGTCGTGGTCAGATTGCCTTATATAGCGATGCTACTCAAGAACTTAAAGAAATTGCATCTTTAGATGTGTATTATAAGACTTTGAAGACACCGGGTGTTAATGCCGAGGAAGGTTTAATGGGGCTTCAGAAAGACCCTGATTTTGCAACGAATAACTGGATATATCTTTATTATTCCCCAACGGGAGATAAGTGGGTGAACCGTTTATCTCGTTTTCAATATAAGGATGGTGTTTTTGATTTGGCTTCTGAGCAAGTCATTTTAGATGTAGACTCACAACGAGAAATCTGTTGTCATACTGGTGGTTCTATCGCTTTTGGGCCAGATAAGTTGCTATACCTTTCAACAGGAGATAATTCTACTCCGTTTAATGAAAAAGGAGTGAAATATGTAAACAATGGGTACGCACCGTTAAATGATATTCCGAGTCGTGAGCAGTATGATGCTCGTAGATCTTCTGGTAATACTAATGACCTAAGAGGAAAAATTATCAGAATAAAAGTAAACGAAGACGGTAGCTATGATATTCCTGAAGGTAACTTATTTGCAGAGGGAACGGAGAAAGCACGCCCTGAGATTTATACTATGGGTCATAGAAACCCGTATCGTATATCGGTAGACCAAAAGAATAGTACATTGTATTGGGGTGAGGTAGGGCCTGATGCCCGTAATGATAAGTTTGAAACCCGTGGACCAAAAGGGTATGATGAAATGAACCGTGCTACCGAGGCAGGAAACTTTGGCTGGCCATTATTTATAGCGGATAATAAGCCGTATGTAGATTACGATTATAAAACAGGCGAAAGCGGAATTACTTTTGACCCGCAAAAACCCATCAACGACTCTAAAAACAACACAGGACTTCGTGAGCTTCCTCCTGCAAAAGAAGCTTATATCTATTATCCATATGTAGATTCTAAAGAATTTCCAGAAGTAGGTACAGGGGGTCGAAATGCTATGGCGGGGCCAACTTATTATTCAGATTTATACCCTAACGGAGGTGGTCTTCCTAATTATTTTGATGGTAAAACCATTATCTATGATTGGATGCGCGGATGGATGAAAGCGGTAACTTTCTTTGAAGATGGGACGTTCAACAAAATGGAACCTTTTGCTTCAGATATAGAAGTGAATAGTTTAATTGATATGGAGATGGGCCCTAATGGTAGAGTATACTTATTAGAGTACGGTAGTGGTTGGTTTACCCAAAATGAGAATTCGGCTTTAAGTTATATTGAATATAATGGAGGCAATCGCCCACCAGTTATAGATGATATGATTGTTGATCATACCTCAGGTAAATTACCACTTGCTGTTACTATTAAGGTTGATGCAAGAGATCGCGAAGAAGATGCTATTTCTTATGTATGGAACTTGGGCAATGGTGAAACCAAAGAAACTACTGAGCCACAGATTAGTCATACTTATGATACAGCGGGTCAATATAGAGTCTCTGTTGAAGTTAAAGATGCGCAAGGCGATGCGGCAACTAGTAATGTAATTTCTATTGTTGCAGGTAACTCCAGACCAGAAGTGGCTATTACTATAGATGGTAGCACCGTTTTTGAAAAAGGTGTTCCCGTAAAGTATGAGGTAAAAGCAACCGATGCTGATGGCGATGCTATTGATTCAAAAAATATTTTTGTGTCTGTAGATTATCTGGAAAGCTTTGATGAACAAAATATGTCATTGGGTCACCAACAAGTTTCTGCATCAGTTATGGGTAAAGCGTTAACGCAGGGAATGGATTGTAAAACCTGTCATAAAGAAGCAAGTCCATCTATTGGTCCAAATTATAAGGCTGTCGCCGATAAATATAAAAACGACAAGAAAGCAAAGTCTTATCTACAGAAGAAGATTGTTGCCGGTGGTGGTGGTGTTTGGGGTGAAGTTGTAATGCCAGCGCATCCTAATATTACAAAGGATGAAACCAGACAAGTTGTTGAGTACATCATGTCTTTGGCAGATACAGGAGAGAAGGCAAAATCGCTTCCAGCTTCTGGTAGTATAGTGCCTAAACCTACTAAAGATGATAAGGTAATGGTTATTACCGCAAGTTATACAGATGAAGGTCAAGAAGGAGCCATCCCGCTTACCGGAATGAAAACTGTTGTTCTGAAAGAAAAAGGAACGGATAAACCTGAGTAAAACGTTTCTTTACAATAGAAAAGCGGCCCACATGAAAATGTGGGCCGCTTTTTTTATAGAGTATACTCAATTATTTCATCTCTTTGTGGTCTACATAATAATTGCGATCTACTTCTAAAGTAGAGAGGTCGCCGTCTAGTTCTTGTGTTTTCCATTCTACTGTAGGGCTAAGAGTATGTGCCTTTTCATCAATCCAAATGCTAAGTGGCATGTGAAAACCATCAACGATATTTGAGTATCGGTATTTTACCTTATTTCCATCAATCTTATATTCAAAAACAGGAGTTTTGGTAGTGCGTAAATACTGGTCAAATACTTTGGAAAGGTCTATTTCAGTTTTCTCCGAGACATAATCTTCAATCTGCTTTGATGTCACAGTCTGAAGGTGAAAATCAATATTTAGTCCACGTAAAACCTGGCGCCATTTTTCGTCATCGTTTACCAACTGTCTTATGGTATGTAACATATTGGCACCCTTAAAGTACATGTCTCCAGAACCTCTACTATTAACGTTATACGTTCCTATAATAGGTTTGTCATTTTTTATATTCTTACGTAAACCGATTACATAATCGGCTGAAGCCTCTTTGCCATAGTAATAGTCTATAAAAATGTTTTCCGTATAGGTGGTAAAGCTTTCATGAATCCACATGTCCGCAATATCTTTATAGGTGATATTATTGGCGAACCACTCATGACCCGCTTCGTGAATGATAATATAGTCGAATTTTAATCCATGACCCGATCCGGAAAGGTCTCTTCCCATATACCCTTTCATATACTGGTTTCCGTAAGTAACAGAACTTTGGTGCTCCATTCCCAGATAGGGTACTTCCACCAATTTAAAACTATCTTCGTAAAAAGGGTAGGGGCCGAACCAATGCTCAAAAGCCTTCATCATTTTTGGAGCATCTTTAAAATGCTCTTTTGCCTTTTCTAGATTATCACGAAGCACATAGTAGTCCATATCCAGAGGGCCTTTTTCTCCCTCGAATTTTTCCCCAAAATGTACATAATCACCAATGTTGATGTTTACACCGTAGTTGTTTATGGGGTTGGCAACAAACCAGTGGTAGGTATTGGTGTCTTTATCTACTTTTCTCAATCTCCCGTTAGAGACATCCATTAACCCCTTTGGCGTTTTTATGCTGATGAGCATACTATCTACTTCGTCATACATATGGTCCTTGTTGGGCCACCAAACACTGGCACCCAGGCCTTGGTTGGAAGTAGCAACAAAGTCTTTTCCTTTGCTATCTTTTTTCCAAGAAAAACCACCGTCCCAAGGTGCGCGTACCGCTTCTTTTGGATGCCCGGAGTAGAACACTTTTATTTCATTGAAATCACCCTTTTTCTGTTTTTTCTTTAATTGTACAAAATGGGCATTTCCGTTATCTACAACCTCAAGTTTTTTTCCGTCTTGTGTCACCTTTTCAATAGTAAGAGGTGGTTGTAAGTCAACTTGCATTACCTGGTTTTTCTCCAACACTTTATAGCGAATAGTATTGCTACCTGAAATGAATTTTTTATCCGGGTCTACAGACACATAAAGATGATAATAGTTGAGGTCCCACCACTCGCGTTGAGGGGTGATGCTTCCACGTAGGGTATCTTGTTCTGTAAATTCTTGTGCAAAGGTTGAGGTGGCAACCATTAGGAGCGTTACTAGAGTTATCCGTTTCATTGTGATTTGATGTATGAAAATGAAAATAAGCTCAATATAGTAGTTTGTATAATTTTGAGGAACTTCTTTTAAGAAATTTTAATCTTAAAACCCTATAAGTTTAATACTTAAACGGTGTTTATAGAGCCGGAAATAGAGCAAGATTGTTTTAAGGTATTGTAAATGGTTCCAAATTTTTCAATATTCTTTTTTAGAAGCTCTGTATTTAACTTTTTGTCATTGCTGTAAATAGTTAATTTATATATTATTTTATCCATTCTAGGAGGGTTCTCAAGCCGACTAGCATTCACTTCAAGTAAAGTTTTGTCATAGCTAAACTTCATCATAACCGAAAACCGCTCTACGTTTTTAAGTATACAAGCGGCAAACGACGTCAAAAATAATTCGGCAGGATTTGGTAGGGTTTTAGACGTAGTCCCGAAATTTATATGCGATTCTCTTATATGAACCATGGCATCATCATTGGAAAAGGAAGAAGCTTTTATATGATAATTCATAACATTCTTTTGTTAATTTGTATCGTAAAAATAAGATGTAACTCTCTTGAAAAATGTGATAAAAGTCAGGTTTATCTTAAGTTTTAGACGTAATTACTTCTAATATGATTGCCATTGGGAGAATGAGATGGTTGGAAGTAGAGTTAATTTACTGAAGCTTATAAGAATAAGAATTTCATCAGATCAATAAAGTTAAGATCTCTACTCAGTTTTTTTTAGATGGTCTATAATACCACTTCTAAATACAGTCTTTAAAGTTCTTTCGGGTTTGTTTTCGTAACCGACTATAATGGAGCTGTGTACAATCATTTTTTTGAAATCAAAAACCAAGGTCAAATAGTCTTTTTTTCCAGCTTCATGCCAATTGATTAAGTAAAGGTCGTCACCAATTATACGGGATCGGTAAGGAATGTCCTGGTTTCCATTTCCTTTTGCAGGTCCGGCTACCCATTCATACTTTGCTTTACCATTGTTAAATTCCATATGAATGGCGGTTCCATTCTGATATTGAAAATTGAGCGAATACCCATCTATAAAGTGTTCCGGTACTCCAAATTCAAATTTATTCTCTACTGATGTGTTGTTTTGCGAAAAAGCAAATACAGTACCTAATAGGGCAAGACAAACGCATGTAATTAATTTCGTTTTCATTTTCTTTAATTAATATTTGCTGCAAATTTCGGTCTTTACTACCTGCTCCGGTAGGTTAATCTTTGGCAAATTTTGGTAAATTTGAGAACGAAGGGCTGTTACATTTTATATAAAATTTTTGATATTCTGGTTCTAACTCAAAAGGTCAATAACAACGTTCCCTCTTTTATGTCCTTGGTCTACGTAGGTATGTGCATCAACTATGTCATAAATAGAATAAACTTTGTCAATAAAAGGTTTTAGTTCTCCAGTTTCAGCTAGTTCTTTAATTTTTTTGAGATGCTCTGGTTTTTCTTTGGTTAGCATTTTAACGGAGATAAATTTTCCATCTTTTTTTAGGACTTTTTTAGCATGTGATTTAGAGGTTTTTCCAACGGCATCAAAAATAATATCGAATTTATCTTCTAGATTAGAATAGTCGGTTTTCTTGTAATCGATTAAATGGTCTGCACCAAGCGATTTTACCATTTCAAAATTTGAACCGCTACATACGCCCGTTACAGTGGCCCCGTGATATTTTGCTAATTGAGCGGCATAACTACCTACGCTACCAGAAGCGCCATAAATCAGTACCTTTTGATTTTTGGATAGATTTGCTTTTTCTAATAAAAACATAGCCGTCATAGCTCCAATTGGTAATGCGGCAGCTTCTTGGAAATTTATATTTTTAGGTTTGTGAGTAACCACACCGTGTTTCCACTCTTGGGGTAAACAAACATATTCTGCATAGGAACCACCAGAAAGCATGGTTGTAGTTCCAAAAACGTGGTCACCAACCTCAAACTTTGTTGCATTTTTTCCTTTGTCTTCGACCACTCCGGATAGTTCATGTCCTAATATGCTTTTTTTCGGTTTAAAGAGCCCAAAAATCAGTCTAGCCGGTAACCAAAAAAGTGCTGGAAAGTCGGAGCTACGAAGCCGTACATCTCCCGAGGTTACCGTTGCTGCATGTATTTTGATAAGAACTTCATTGTCTTTTGGAAGGGGTTTTTTTACCTCGGTGATTTTAAAAACTTCTGGTGGACCATATTTTGTATAAATGGCAGCTTTCATATGGTTTTTTGTTTGAATGATTTTTTTTGAATACCGTAGTAATTTATGAAAAAGGCTTGATATTTTGTTTGAACGGATATATTATTCCGCTTTAATTTTCATCATTCTATAGGGTTCTAGCTTGTTAAAGTATAGAATCTTATTGGTGCTACCGTTTAGATTATCTATTTGCGTATTCATAATAAAATAGATATAACCGTTACAAATATCAAAAGTGGTAGGAATTCTGAAACGCTCTGTGAACTCCATTAATTTTTTGCTCTTTAAAATTTCCGTTCCAGTAGAGTTAAGCTCAAATTTAAACAATCCGTTTTGTGTAGTATCTCCCCAACCGTTTACGATTCCGTATAATTTGTTTTCATAAAATTTTAGGCCATCTACACTGGAATATTCCTCTTTAGGTTTGTTGAGTACTTCTTTGGATGCAATGTCAACAACGGCAATTCCGTTATTCGATGCCAAGTATAAATAGTTGTCATTAGGAGAAATAGTAATCCCGTTGCAGTTTGGAATAGCTACAAATCATTCCAAAGTTAGAAAAATGCCGATAAGAACAGGTATCAAAAATAGCAAAAGAAATATGACGACAAATTTCAAAAACTTTAATAACAATTGGCCAAACGTTAGTCGATACAGCTTTTTGTAAGTATAACAATAATACAAAATCGGAAGCAGCATTATAAAGCTAAAATATAGGTTAACACCTATTGTGAGGCTTAGAATAAATAGCAAAAGGCCTAAAAAAGATAGTATGCTTTGTAGATATATATTAATTACTAAATGCTCACCAAAATTATACGGCTTACCAAAAGTAATACGTGCAATGAATGTGTAAATGGGTAAAAAAAGAAAAGCTAAAATATTGAAGTACTTTAATGTAATATCTAAGAAGGAATTATTGAAATCATCTTGATTTTTATACCCAAATATAGGTACGTCTTTATTTTTGTTTATATCATGTATAGGCTTTTCAGACTTCTCGATTTGTTCTGGACCTAGGTTCTTTGACATTAGCCGGTATTGATTCGAATACTGACTAAAAGCAAATAAAGAAAGAGCAGTAATTATGGCAAATAGAGAAAAAGGGTTTGCGAACTTCTTTCTTGTACCATTTAGGTATTCTTCAATAACTACTTGGGGTTTATATACTAAGTATCTTAACGTGACAACAAAGTTACTATCCCAACCTAATGCAATTAGTAAATTTGAGAACAGACTTTTTAGCGTTATTCTATCTTTAATAACTTGTGCCCCACATTGACTACAATAGTTGTTTTCTTCGTTTATCGTAAAGTTGCAATTTCTACAATTGGTCATGTATAATTTTTGTGCAGACCGTAGCTAAACTGAAATATTAATTAGTAAGCTATAATTTTTTTAGCAACTAAAATACAAATTTATTTTACTTGAGAAAGTGCTAAATTCTTACAGTTAATTTGAAGGTTAAGATTACTTACGACCAACTAAGCCCAGCAGACCGAAAGCTGGACCAACAGCCAAAATGATAAAGAGAAATCTAGCGTCTATATATACTACAAGTGCGGATAACAACTGAATACTAAAAATACTAACGGCAAAGCCAATACAGTTTACGAGTGTTAAGGCTGTACCTTTTAGTTCAGAAGGTACAGAGCCTGCCACCAAATTAGAAAATTGAGGAGAATCTGCTGTCACCGCCATACCCCAAAGTCCCCATCCTATTAAAAATAATTGCACAGGAAGTGAAAAGAGTAGGGGAGAAAGCAAGCAGAAAAGACCAGAAAGGAGTAATGATATCACCGCTACTTTACGGCTGCCAGTTCGCACGGATATTAATCCACCTAAAACACATGAGAGTCCGCCTAAGGCTATAATTATACCCGTAGACAAGGCAACGGAAAGCTCGGAGCCGCTAATTGCATTGTACGTCTGAACGGCAAGTGGGGTAAAGGCCCAAAAGGCGTAAAGTTCCCACATATGCCCAAAATAGCCAAAAGCGGCCTGTCTAAAACTATGGAGTTTAAAAAGCAAGGGGCCAGCCCCTAAAGAAAGTTTAGCACTAGGTTTACAAAATGGTCCATTAGGCACAAAAAACCACAAGACCAGACCGCCTGCAACAGTTAGTGCCGAAGTTATTTTTATCACTAAAGTAAAATCCCTTCCCAAACTCGTACCGCTTACAAAATACGGAAATGCAGTTCCTAAAACGAGTGCTCCTACCAAATATCCCAAAGCTTTACCTAGTCCTTTTTGGTAATAATCTGCTGCTATTTTCATCCCTACAGGATAAATGCCGGCAAGAAAAAATCCCGTACCAAAGCGAGCGAATAGGAGCGTCCATTTGGATAAGGTTTCGGCCAGTAGCAGAAAGTTGCAAAGAGCCGCCAAGATGGAGCAAATCATAAATACACGTGAAGGTGAAAACCTATCGGCAATCATAAAAAGGCCAAAAACCAGAGTACCAATGATAAAACCAAATTGTACAGAAGAAAGTACATAGCCAATAATTTCAGAACCTAATCCCGTTTTTAGGGTAAGCTCGTCTACAATAGCATTGCCAGCAAACCATAAAGACGTACAGGCAAATTGCGAGAGGATGATGATGGGGAGTATATGGATGCGTGGCTTCAATAGACTTTAACGAACAAAAGTTACCTTGGCAATTTTGCCGTTTTCAACTTCGTAAATGGCAACCACCCAATGAATTTCTCCATTAATAGTAACTTTTTCCTTGTCTATAATTTTATTACCAATGATAATGCGGTTTTTAATTTTGCAGTGTAGGTCCGGAGTCGATTCAAAAAGTTTTTTATAGCCGTTTCTTAAAGCATCTTTGCCCTCAAAGCTAAGCTCGTTCGGAAAATTAAACACTTGTATATCCTCAGAATATGTATTTACAAAAGCTTTTAGGTCTCTGGCATTATAGGCATCTAATTGATTCTGCACAATAGCTTCGGGAGTTTGCTCAACAACAAGAGATAGGTGGCTTCCGTTTGGACTTACGGCAATACGGCTAATGTTGTTCAATCCTTTTTTATCCAATCGTAAAAAGCGTTTCCATTCTTTACTTTCCTCCGGAGCTATCTCCATTAATGTTTTATTATCGGCGGCAATAATATGTCCGTTACTCAGCCAACATACATCATCAGTATTTTTGAACATATTGGTGATGGTTTTAATTTTACCCGTTTTTGGGTCTAGGGATTTTACCTCCCATTGGTCGCTATTTTTACTAATAAAACTGATAAGATTCTTACCGGGAATTTTATGTAGAGAACGGCCTACGTTATTGTAAATGGTGTCATGACTGCCATTCTTGATGTTCGAAACAACCAAGTTTAGACTTTCATTACCCAATGCTGCGGAAACAATTGTTTCTTCATCATACCAAACATGATATCCTATATTAAGGTCCTTAAGAATTTCTGTATAGGTACCGTCCCAAATACTGTACTCGTAGAGGCGTTGTAAACCCGTAGTATCCAATCGAATTGCCGATGTTGAATTTTTACCAGGAATTTTTAAAGGTGAATATTCACTGCCCTGTGGTGTATCGGAAATATAAGTTAGTGCGCCGGATTTAACGTCATATTTGGCTATATCCGTTTGGCCCCTCCTAGTAGATGAGAATAAAATAGTGTTCTCATTGTAGAATGAAGGTTGGTTGTCATACCCTTCATTATTGCTAATATTTCTTGGGTTGACCATTTCGGTCTTACCGTTTACTGTTTTTATATCCAAAAGATATACTTCCGTATTCTGTTGGGCATGAATATTTGGTAAAGAAAACAGCAAAGCTATTAGCGGAACGTATTGTATTCTCATCTGGTGGGTCGGCTTTTACAATTCTGCAAATTTCTGCAAAAGATCTCTAACTTTTAGGGTATTCTCCACGTAATATTTAGCAGAGGTTTTTTGGCGTCCCACTTTTACGGTAACTGTACTTTCTGGTAGTTCTTGGAACATGAACTCATCCGTCCAATCATCACCAATAGCAAAAACAAAATCATACTCGTCTTCACCAAGAATACGGGTAGAGGCACGGCCTTTGTTTACATTACTGCTTTTTACTTCAACAACCTTATTCCCGTTAAGCAAACTCAGATCGTCAGTTCCAATTAGGCTAGTAAGGGTTTCTGAAAGTTCCATTGCTCTTTTGTTTCCAAAATCAGGGTCTGTTTTTCTGTAGTGCCATGCTAAGCTATAGTTTTTTTCTTCAATAAAACTTCCTGGTGTACGGTCAACAAAAGACTCCAATACGGGGCGCACATGCTCCATCCAATCGTTCTTTACGTTTTCTAGCATCCTAAATGGCTCGCCCTCTTGGGAAATCCATACACCGTGCTCAACGATCATGTTGTACTTTTTTGGTAAGAACCATTTGGTGAAGGTGTCTTTGTCTCTTCCGCTGATTAAATAAAGTACGGTGTTGGGTTGATTGTGAAGTGTATCTAAAAGTTCGTAAAGCTGTTCATCCGGAGCCGCTTTTTGTGGGTCGTTGTGGAAGCCGGCAAGGGTTCCATCGTAATCTAGGAACAACAACCTTTTATTAGCATCTGTATATTTTTGTAATATGGAATCTAAACGTTTATCCGTTAACTTATGAGAAACATTGGCGGCTTCACGGTCATTTTGAGATTTTAAGGAAGTCATGAAATCGTTCGCCCATTTTTCAACATTGTATCTGGCCAACCTTTTCTGAAGTACTTCATTTCGCGATTTTTGTTCTTCAACGGGCATATTTATAGCCTCGTGCAAAGCATCTGCCGTTTGTTCAAAATTATTAGGGTTAATGAGTAGCGATTCGTTCATTTCGTTTGCAGAACCTGCCATTTCACTTAAAATTAGAACACCGGTCTTATCGGTTCGTGTGGCTATATATTCTTTAGCAACAAGGTTCATACCGTCACGTAGTGGTGTAAGCCAGGCAATATCACTAGAAGTATATAAATCAATAAGATTTTCAAACGGCATAGATCGGTAGAAGTACCAGATAGGCGTCCAGCTAACTGTTGAGAATTCACCATTAATACGACCAACTAATTCGTCTATTTCTCTTTTTAATAATTGGTATTGTGGTACATTAGAACGAGAAGGAACGGCTAGAATAATCAATCGTACTTTTTCTTTGTACTGCGGATATTTATTTAGGAAATACTCAAAAGCATAAAGGCGTTTAGCTATTCCTTTACTATAATCCAAGCGATCAATAGATAGGAAGAACTTTGCATCTAGGTCGGTTTTTTTATGTGTGTTTAATCGTTGTTGTAGCTCAGACTGTTCTCCTTCGGCTTTGTTGTAGTGTATTTTGGCGGCATCACTAAACTTCTTGTAATCGATACCCATAGGAAAAGAGTCTACCTTAATAACATGATCACCCATGGTAATATCATTAAAGCTTACTTCTAGTCCTAACAAACGTCTAACGGAACTAAGAAAGTGTCTTTCATAATCGTAGGTGTGAAAGCCAATTAAGTCAGAACCAAGAACACCTTCTAATAATTCTTTACGCCAAGGTAGTGTCCTGAAAATTTCAAAAGAGGGGAAAGGTATATGCAAAAAGAAACCGATAGAAACATTAGGTCTTTCTTTTCTTACCATTTGCGGAACTAACATGAGCTGGTAATCATGAACCCAAATAGTATCACCATCTTCGGCATTTGCTAAAATAGCGTCGGCAAATTTTTGGTTCACTTTCTTATAAGTGTTCCAATAATCCAATTGAAACTCAGAATACTCCAAGAAATAATGAAATAGAGGCCAAATGGTTCTATTACTAAACCCATAGTAAAAACCATCTACTTCTTCTTCTGTTAGCTTTACCTTTGAAGAACCATGCTCAGCAAGGGCTTCATCTATTTTAGGTTCCAATTCTGGAGAAATATCTTCCTCGGTGAGGCCACTCCAGCCTATCCATAGGCTGTCACCGCCTGAATGTACTGATTTCATACCTGTAGCTAACCCGCCAACACTTGGTATTGCAGTAATGGCTCCGTTGCTAATTTGCAACTGAACAGGTAGTCTATTTGAGATTATGATAGTTTTGCCCATAAATTGGATATTTTGCTGTGTTTTATATTTAATTTCTCTAAATTTCGTGAAAAAGAAGGGTAATTACAATATGTTACTCTATTGAATTAACAATTTTATTGAATGGATAATTTAGACTACGGAATAATAGGAAATTGCCGAAGCGCAGCGTTAATATCTAAAACAGGAAGCGTAGATTGGTGCTGTTTGCCAGAATTTGATTCTCCTTCAGTATTTGGAAAACTTCTGGATGAAGAAATAGGAGGTAGTTTTGAATTTTTGGTAGATGAAAGTTATACCACTAGCCAGAAGTATGAACCAAGGACCAGTATTTTAATAACTACGTTTACTGATGGTGAAAATAGTTTTGAAATTCACGATTTTATGCCACGTTACCACAAAGACGATGGTACATATGTGGCTCCCCCTGAATTTGTAAGATATATAAAATTGATTACAGGTGAACCCAAATTTAAGGTACTATACAATCCAAGGTTAGAGTATGCTGCTGGTGAGACCAAAAGTTATATCAAAGAGAATTTTATTGCCAGTTTAACCCATGAAGTTAAGTTTGATACTGTTTTTCTTTACACATGTTTTGATAAAGAAGCAGTACTTAATGGAAAGGAAATTACTTTAAACGAAGATGGATATTTCTTGTTGGGGTACAACGAAAAAATATTTTTACCTACCACGGCTAAAGCATATTTAGAGCTTGAAAAAACAAAAGTGTATTGGTTAAATTGGTCTGCCAAGACCCCAACATATAAGAAATTTAACGAAGAAATTACAAGAAGTGCTTTAACTCTAAAGCTTTTAAGTTATGATAAAACGGGAGCTGTATTAGCTGCAGCTACCACTTCATTACCTGAAACCATAGGAGAGGTAAGAAACTGGGATTACCGTTTTTGTTGGATTCGCGATGCATCTATGGTGATAAAAGTAGTATCAGAACTTGGGCATAAAAATATAGCAAGGAGGTACTTGAAATTTATAATTGATTTGATTCCTGATAAAGCAGAGAAGCTGCAAATCATGTATGGAATCAACAAAGAAAAAAAATTAACAGAGGAAACACTTGAGCACTTAAGTGGGTATAAAGGGTCTAAACCCGTCCGTATTGGTAATGCGGCGTATCATCAAAAGCAAAATGATATCTACGGAATATTGATGGATGTCATCTACGAACAAATGGTAAAGTTTAGCGTAGATATTGAAAACGGCGAAGATTTATGGTCCATTACAAAAGGTATTGTTTGGATTGTTGGAAATAATTGGAAAGAAGCCGATAAAGGGATATGGGAATTTAGAACGGAAGATAGACACTTTACCTTTTCAAAAGTGTTATGTTGGACGGCCTTAGATAGAGCTATTAAAGTAGCTGAAATGTTAGGTAAGAAGCATAAAATTGAAAAATGGAAGCCACTTCGTGAAGAAATTTGGAATGATATCTATGAGAATGCATGGAATGAAGAAGTGGGAGCATACACCCAATCCTATGGTTCCAAACACTTAGATGCATCTGTTTTACTTATGGAATCCTATGGTTGTGTAGATGCGTCTGATGAGCGTTACAAGAAAACAGTTAAGGCAATTGGTAAAGAGTTGAGCAACGATGGGTTGTTGTATCGTTATAAAAATGAAGACGATTTTGGTTTGCCTTCATCTTCCTTTACCGTCTGTACTTTTTGGTATGTAAACAGTTTGTTCAAGATAGGGGAGCATGACGAAGCCCTGAAGCAATTTGAAAAATTACTAAGCTACAGTAACCATTTGGGTCTTTTTAGTGAGGACTTAGACTTTAAGACGAAAAGATTATTAGGGAATTTCCCGCAGGCATATTCGCATTTAGCTTTAATTGAGTGTGCTGTGAATTTCTCTAAAAAAGAAAGCGCAGAGGGGATTAGAGAATCTATGCGTAGCTAACATTGTGCATAAGAGGATATAAAAAAACACCCCAATTGGGGTGTTTTTTAGTTATTCAAACACTTAGGTTATATACTAATCAAAGGTATATGCGTTATCAGCAGCAACTTTGTCCGCAATTTCTGTACGAAGTGCTACTACATTAGGGTTGTTTGTGTATTTGGTAAAGCGCTTCAAGCCCATTAACATCATACGTTGCTCATCGCCTTCAGCAAAAGAGATAATAGCTTCTTTTCCTTTTTGGATGATAGTTTCAGTAGCATTATATAAGTACAATTGAGACATTGCTATTTGGGTTTTTTGAGAGTCTTCGCCAGAACGCTTAGCATTCTTTTCAGTTCTCAAAATGGTACTTTCGGCCATATAGACCTCAATAAGAATATCTGAGGCAGCAAGCATTAGTTGTTGATGTTTCTCTAATTCAGGACCATATTTTTGAACTGCACTTCCTGCAACCATCAAAAACACTTTTTTCAATCTCTTAATCAAATCTTTTTCTTCGGCAAAGAGCTCAGAGAAATCGGGCGTATCAAAAGAAGGAATGCCCATTAACTCTTCTCCAACAGCTGTAGCGGGTCCTAATAAGTCTACATGACCTTTCATGGCTTTTTTAACCAGCATACCTACAACGAGCATTCGGTTAATTTCGTTAGTGCCTTCATATATTCTAGAGATTCTAGCATCTCTCCATGCTTTTTCCATAGGTGCATCGGCACTAAAGCCCATTCCACCAAAAATCTGAACACCTTCGTCTGTAGTGTTTTGAACATCTTCGGAAACAGCAACTTTTAAGATAGAACATTCTATAGCGTATTCTTCAACACCTTTCAATTCCGCTTCCTGATGCGAATTGCCTTCCGCCTCACGCATAGCAATACGGTCTTCAATATTTTTGGCTGCACGGTAACTAGCAGATTCACCAGCATAGGCATTGGTTGCCATGTTGGCAATCTTTGCTTTAATAGCACCAAAGTTTATAATAGGTGTTTTAAACTGAATACGCTCGTTAGCGTATACAACCGCCTCCTTGATTACTCTCCTTTGAGCATCTAAACAAGCTGCCGCCAATTTAATACGACCAATGTTTAGAGCGTTCATAGCAATTTTGAACCCGTTGCCACGCTCAGAAAGCATATTTTCTACAGGTACTTTTGTATCGCTAAAAAATACTTGGCGAGTAGAGGAGGAGTGAATACCCAATTTCTTCTCTTCATCACCTAATGAGATTCCGTTATCAGGTTTGTTCTCAACAATAAAACCTGTAATATTCTTATCATCTCCAATTCTTGCGAAAACAATGAACAAACTACAAAAACCGGCATTTGAAATCCACATTTTTTGTCCCGTGATACTGTAATGTTTTCCGTCATCGGATAGTACCGCTTTTGTTTTACCGGAATTAGCATCAGAACCTGCGCCAGGTTCCGTCAAACAATAAGCACCAAACCATTCGCCAGAAGCCAATTTAGGAACATATTTTTGTTTCTGCTCTTCGGTTCCGTACAATGTAATTGGCATAGTACCAATACCTGTATGCGCACCAAAAGCTGTACTAAATGAACCGGTAGCGCCAGAAATGTAATCACAAACTAACATGGTAGAGACAAAGCCCATACCCATTCCGCCATAAGATTCTGGAACGGCCACACTTAAAAGACCAAGTTCTCCGGCTTTGCGCATACATTCTTCGGTATAGGCATAGTCCTTTTTTTCAAAACGTTCCCAATGTGCCCAAAGTTCGCGATCAACAAATTCCTTGGTGCTGTCACGCATCATTTTTTGCTCTTCGTTTAAATCTTCTAAAGTGAAGATGTCTTCGCAATTGGTTTCCTTGACGAGGAATTGGCCACCGCGTAGAATTTCTTTGTCTGTTGTTTTTGTGCTCATGTTGTTAAGAGTATTTAGAATTCAGAAAATAGAATAAAGAGTAATGGAACTATTCGAGGCGATTTTGAAAACCCATGGTCATCCGTTGCCATTCTTCTATTTTATCCTCTAGTTTTTTTAATGTTTCAGTATTGATATATTTTCGATGATGTGCTACTAATAATTGTGTTCCTAATTCAAATAAAGAACCCAAAGAATATTTAATGAAGTTCTTAAAACTTTTATCGGTTCGTCCTGAACCCTCGGCAATATTACTTGGCATTGATACCGAGCAACGGCTTACCTGAGAACTTAAATCGTATATGTCATGCTTAGGGAAATCAATCAATATATCTGATACATCATTTACGATTTCCAAACCCAGTTTCCATATTTTTAAATTCTTATAATTGTGTTGCTTGGCCATTCAGTCCTTATTCTATTTTCTTTCCTCTTCTTAAGAAAGAAATTCAAAGATGCCCGCAGCTCCTTGCCCTGTACCTACACACATGGTTACCATGCCGTATTTGCCTTGCATATTTCGTTTTCTCATTTCATCAAAGAGTTGCACTGATAACTTACCTCCAGTACAACCTAACGGGTGACCAAGAGCAATAGCGCCTCCATTTACATTTACAATATCTTGGTTTAATCCAAGCTCACGCATTACAGCAAGTGATTGCGAGGCAAAAGCTTCGTTCAGCTCTATAAGTTCAATGTCGTTTTGTTTAAGACCCGCTTGTTTCAAGGCTTTTGGAATAGCGGCAACCGGACCAATACCCATAATTCTTGGAGGGACACCAGCGGCAGCATAATTTACCAAACGAGCAATTGGTTCAAGGTTGAGTTCTTTGACCATGTCTTCGCTCATTACCATTACGAATGCTGCTCCATCACTCATTTGCGATGAGTTACCTGCAGTAACACTTCCGCCAGCAGCAAAAACTGGGCGTAATTTGTTTAAAACTTCTATTGAAGTTCCTTTTCTAGGTCCCTCATCTTTGTTTACCGTATACTTTCTAGTGGCTTTTTTTCCATTTTCATCAATGTAAGTTTGCTCTACTTCAATAGGCACGATTTGATCTTGAAAACGGTCTTCCGCCTGAGCTTTTAAAGCCTTCATGTGAGAATTATAGGCAAACTCATCTTGATCTTCACGGGATATTTTGTACTCGTTCGCTACTGCTTCCGCAGTGTTTCCCATTCCCCAGTAATAATCCTCATGACCTTCACTTACTAAATCGTAGTTCAATTCAGTCTTGTATCCCGTCATAGGTACAGAACTCATACTCTCAGCACCACCGGCAATGATACAATCAGCCATTCCCGATTGAATTTTTGCAGTAGCAATACCAATAGTTTCTATACCTGAAGAACAAAATCGATTCACTGTAACCCCGGGAACATCAACAATGTCTAATCCCATTAATGAAATCAATCTAGCCATATTCAGACCTTGCGACCCTTCTGGCATGGCGTTACCAACGATAACATCATCAATCCGTTTTTTATCAAAATCGGGCAATTCTTTCATCATGTACTCTATGGTCTCTGCGGCGAGCTCATCTGTCCGCTTAAACCTAAAAACACCTTTCGGAGCTTTTCCGACAGCCGTTCTGTATGCTTTAACTATATATGCAGTTTTCATTTTAAATGGTATTGAGTATTGAGTTTATTGTATTGAGATCTATAATGTTTTTTGAAACGAATAATTCATTTTTTGAATTTCAACACAAACGTCAATTACTGGTTTTACTTTTTCTTTTTTTATTAAGTTTAATTCGATTAAGAGTATAAGCTGAGTTTGAAGTTCATAAGCTGAACTATTTGCAATACTCAAAAAATGTTTAAACTCTTTTTGCGAATTTCTACCAGTTCCTTCTGCTATATTTGAAGGAATTGATACAGAGCATCTTTTAATTTGAGAAACTAGCCCGTATTTTTCTTTGGAAGGCAAATCAGCTGCTAGTAGATAAATGGATTTAGCTAATTCAATAGCCTTCTTCCATATTTTTAAATTTTCTACTTTATGCATTATATCTAATTTCCCAATTCTAATATCTCAATACTTATTTATAATTAATTTCTTAAAGGTTTACCTGTCTTTAACATGTGTTGGATACGCTCGAGCGTTTTACGTTCGGTACAAAGCGATAAGAAAGCTTCTCGCTCTAAATCCAATAGATATTGTTCGTTTACCAAAGTAGGTTCCGATAAATCGCCACCGGCCATTACATAGGCCAATTTATTTGCGATTTTCTTGTCGTGCTCACTTATGTAGTGGCTAGCTTCCATAGAATCCGTACCTACTAGGAACATGCCCAAAGCTTGTTTACCAAGTACTTTAATATCTGTTCGTTTAACCGGTTGCGTATACCCAGATTCAGCCATTAATTTTGCGTGTGCTTTTGCAGTTGCGATCTGACGGTCCTTGTTTACTAATACGATATCTTTGCCATGTTGAAGAATACCTAAATCATAAGCTTCATAAGCCGAAGTAGAAACTTTGGCCATACCAATGGTCAAGAAGTATTCTTGTAAGACATTCAACTCAACATCGTTCTTTTTAAAAGTATCCTGTGCTCTAACGGCAAACTCTTTTGAGCCACCACCACCAGGGATAACACCAACACCAAATTCTACAAGACCAATATAAGTTTCAGCCGCAGCTACGACCATATCCGCATGAAGTGAAAGCTCACATCCGCCACCAAGGGTCATACCATGAGGAGCAGAAACAGTTGGAATTGATGAATAACGCATACGCATCATCGTATCTTGGAACATTTTAATAGCCATGTTAAGCTCATCATATTCTTGCTCAACGGCCATCATGAATATCATACCAATGTTGGCACCAACGGAGAAGTTAGCCGCTTGGTTACCAACAACCAAACCTTGAAAATCTTTTTCAGCAAGGTCAATGGCTTTATTAAGACCGGCAAGTACGTCACCGCCAATAGTGTTCATTTTCGACTGGAATTCAACATTTAAAATGCCATCACCCAAATCTTCTATAACAACACCACTATTTTTAAAGACCTCTTTGGATTTTCTGATGTTATCCAAAATGATAAAGGCATCTTGACCAGGGATTTTTTCTGCGGATTTTTTAGGAATATCATAGAAATAGGTAGCGCCATCTTTCACGGAATAGAACGAATCGTTTCCAGATGCTTTCATTTCAGTTACCCAAGAAGCAGCGTCTAAACCTTCTGCTTTAACGAACTCCAATCCTTTTTCTAAACCAACGGCATCCCAAATTTGGAAAGGCCCGTGTTCCCAGCCAAAACCGGCTTTCATGGCATCATCAATTTTATAAAGTTCTTCCGTTATTTCAGGAATTCTATGCGAAACATAGGCGAACAACTGTCCGAAGCTCTTTCTATAGAACTCGCCGGCTTTATCTTTTCCTCCAACTAATACGGCAAAGCGGTCCACCACCTTATCAATGGTTTTGGTAAGCTCTAGCGTGGCGAACTTGGCACTTTTCTTGGCACGATAGTCCATAGTGTCCAAATCCAACGTTAAGATTTCTGTCTTTCCGTCTTTGTCTTTTGATTTTTTGTAGAAACCTTGTCCGGTTTTGCTTCCCAACCATTTATTTTCCATCATGGTATTGATGAAATCAGGAAGCTCAAAAAGTGCTAATCGTTCATCATCCTTGCAATTTTCGTGGATACCATTAGCCACATGAACCAAAGTATCCAGACCTACTACATCAACCGTTCTAAAAGTGGCGGATTTAGGTCTACCAATTACAGGTCCGGTAAGCTTATCAACTTCTTCAACGGTCATGCCCATATCTTTCACGGTGTGAAAAAGGCTTTGAATACTGAAAATACCTATACGGTTTCCAATAAAAGCAGGAGTGTCTTTGGCTACAACGGAAGTCTTTCCTAAAAACTGTTCTCCGTAGCCATTTAAAAAGTCAAGTACTTCTTGCGATGTTTCCGGACCAGGAATAATTTCGAACAATTTTAAGTAACGCGCTGGGTTAAAGAAATGTGTTCCACAGAAATGCTTCTGAAAATCGTCACTTCTACCTTCTGACATAAACTTGATAGGAATACCCGAAGTGTTAGATGTTATTAAAGTGCCTGGTGTACGGTGTTTTTCAAGATTTTCAAAAACCTTTTTCTTGATGTCAAGACGTTCTACAACCACTTCAATAATCCAATCTACCTTACTCACTTTTGCAATATCGTCTTCAAGGTTTCCCGTTGAGATACGCGAAGCGAATTTTTGATGATAGATAGGTGAAGGTTTAGATTTTAAGGCTGCTGTTAGCGAATCATTTACTAAACGATTACGAACTGCCTTGTCTTCCAAGGTTAATCCTTTTGCTTTTTCTTTATCGTTCAATTCTCTTGGAACGATGTCTAGCAACAACACTTCTACTCCGATATTTGCGAAATGGCAAGCAATGCCACTACCCATAATTCCGGATCCGATGACTGCTACTTTTTTAATATGCTTGTTCACGATGTAGTTATTGGGTTATTAATTAATCTGTTTCAGAATCAAGAGTATCTTGACCGTTAATCAGGTTATCATTAGTATATATATTTTTTTCTGCTATGAGCTCATTAATAGTTTCCATAACGTCAAAAAAGCTGTTTATTTTTTCTTCGGAAACATGATTTCTAACTGACTCATTGAATCTCAAGACCACATTTTTTGAATCATTTCTTTTCTCTAGTCCAAACTCCGTCAAATAAATCAAAACCCCTCGTCCATCCTTAGGGTTGGGCTTTCTTTCAATTAGACCTTGCTGTTCCATCCTTTTTAGAATACGCGATAGGCTTGTAGCTTCCATTCCCATTTTTGGCCCTAGAGCCGTAGATGGCGTGCCTGTTTTAGGGTCAACACTTAAAAGTGTAAAGCCAACGGCCATGGTAGAGTCAAATTTTTTTGCTTCTTCGTTGTACATGCGAGCTACTGCTTGCCAAGTGGCGCGTAACGCATAGTCTATTGTAATATCTTTCATAAGTAAGGCGGGTTCTCGGTTATCAAATATACAAAAAATATATTATGCATGCATAATATATTTTTTGTTTTTTTAACCAGACTTGCAATTCTAGGACGAAGAAATTACCTTATTCGTAAGGGGTGAGCTCGTTTTTTAAGAAAAGGTTATTTTTTTCTGAAATGTATGCACTAGGGAGGTTATTTATGAACGGTCGTAAATATCATTGTAAAGAGTCATATATTTTTCCTTTACGATTTTACGTCTAAGTTTAAGGGTGGGGGTAAGATGGCCTTCACTAATACTCCAAATATCTGGAGTTAAACGGAATTGTTTTACTTTTTCCCACTTCGCAAATTTTTCATTGGCTTCGTCTACCTCTTGTTGGTAACGGGCTAAAACTTGTTCGTTTTGAACTATATCTGAGTTCTCAGGTATGGTAATGTTATTTTTTGATGCCCATTGGTGTAAGAAATCAAAATCTGGTTGAATTAAAGCCGCTGGCATTTTTTCACCTTCACCAACCACCATAATCTGTTCAATGAAACGAGATTGCTTAAACCGGTTTTCCAACAGCTGTGGCGCTACATATTTACCTCCAGAGGTTTTGAACATTTCTTTTTTACGGTCCGTAATTTTTAAGAAACCGTCTGCATCTATTTCACCAATATCACCGGTAAGGAAATAACCATCTTGCATAACCTCTCCTGTTTTCTCAGGGTCCTTATAATACCCCATCATAACTTGCGGCCCTTTTATACAAATTTCGCCATCGCTGGCAATCTTTACTTCGGTTCTATCAATTGGTTTGCCTACAGTTCCAATGCGGAACCCTCCATCGCGCATATCATTAACCGAAATCACGGGAGACGTTTCAGAAAGACCATAGCCTTCCATAAGACCAAATTCTGCAGCATTAAATATACGAGATAATCGGGGTTGCAAGGCAGCGCTTCCTGAGGCAATGAGGCTAAGGTTCCCACCTAAGCCTTCTTTCCATTTACTGAAAATTAGTTTTCTTGCAATAGATAGTTGCGTTTCATACCACCAACCATTCTTTCCATAAGGCTCAAATTTTAGGCCTAAATTTACAGCCCAAAAAAAGAGTTTCTTTTTAATGCCAGAAAGTTCAGTTCCTTTGGCGTAGATTTTATCATATACTTTTTCTAAAAGTCTTGGTACTGCCGTCATTACATGCGGACTAGTTTCTTTTAGGTTGTCACTAATTTTATCTAAAGATTCGGCATAGTAAATGGTTACACCTCTGTATTGATATAGATATATTAACATGCGCTCGTAAACATGACATAAGGGTAGAAAGCTAAGGGCTTTTGTATTACCGTCTTCTATGGGGAAACGTTTTGAGCTTTCCAAGGCATTGCTTACCAGGTTATTGTGAGATAACATTACACCTTTTGGTTTCCCTGTTGTTCCAGAGGTATATATTAAGGTAGCAAGGTCATCTGCCTTGACTGCATCTTTTAGTTTTTCAACCTCGTCTTGGTTAGAGTTGTCGGCTCCTAATTCAAGTACCTTTTCCCAACTATCGCAATCAGATATGTCATCAAAAGAATAAACATGTTCCAAACTTGGTATTTGGTCTTCAACGGATTTTACTTTTTGATACACTTCATCGCATGACACAAAACAGAATTTTGCTTCAGAATGATTTAAGACATAGGCATAATCCTCTTCTGATATGGTAGGATATACAGGAACATTTTGAGCCCCTAATTGAAGAATACCTATATCCATGATATTCCATTCCGTTCGGTTAGTCAATGAAATTACAGCAATCTTATCATTGGGTTGTACTCCCAATCGCAAGAGACCCCTGCTTATAGTATTTGCTTTGTTAATATACTCTTGTGTAGAGGTGCTGACCCACTGACCATCATATTTTGAAACAAGGGATTGCTGTAGGTTATGTTTTTCCAATTGATAATAAGGAAAATCAAATAGTCTGGTAACGTTCTGCATATGCGTTTATAAATGTCGTTGCAAAATAGTGAAAGAACACGGGATTTTAAAATTACATTAATAAATAATGTGTGTTATGATCACAAATTTCATAACGGAATTTATGGAGATGTAGTATATCGATTTTAACCATTCGTCTACAATAAATTGTAAACGAACGGGTTATGATAACATCTTGATCGAATGTAAGAAAATTCCTTGAAAATCTAAGTTAACTTTGCTCCATATCCTGTTAATTCCAAATCGCAGAAATTATGAATAAAAAATACACTATAAGTTGGGTCGCCAGGTTTTTTACGGTGTCCGTACTTCTTTTATTTTTAAATACTAAAGCAGAAGCGCAATCCACACCTTTTGATTGCGACTACAATGCCTACTTATTTCAATACAACGATATTTATGCATTGGACCTTGCTTCCGGTAGTTCTTATCTTGTTTCAGAGAACATTACTCCTGGTAATGTAAATGCTGTTGCTTATAATACAACAGATGGTTATATCTGGGGATATTTGTCTACACCATCTAAATCTATTGTTAGAATAGGTAAAGATTTTACAGTAGACCAATATGAAATTCCTGAATTACCAACAGGTAATAAGTATGTTGGAGACATCTCCACAGATGGTATTTATTATTTTAAGGCAGGTGGAGCTTCATATTATAAAATTGATTTAAACCCTGAGTCTGATACGTATCTAGACTACCTGGGGCAATTTACATTGAGCCAAAGCCTTTCTATTGCAGACTGGGCCTTTAATGCTCAAGATAATAAATTGTATACCGTAGAACGTGGTTCCAATATGCTTTACAGGATTTCAGCTGATACCGGAGAGGTAGAGGCTTTAGGTGTCGTGCCTATTCTACAAGGTTTAAACTACGCTTTTGGAGCGGTTTATTTTGATGTAGATGGTAATTTTTACATATCTGCCAATCAAACCGGAGCGGTGTATAAAATAGATAAGGTTCAGGATATTAGTCTTGGCGTAATAAAGTCCAACATTTTTGCATTCGGTCCTGCTGCATCTAGTAATGACGGTGCAAGATGTCCTACCGCACCTGTGCCTCAAGAAGATTGTATTAACGGTATTGATGATGATGGAGACGGCCTTGTAGATTGTGATGATCCTTCTTGTTCGGGTGTTGCTACGTGCCCCACAATAACTTTGACATCTGGTGCTAATGATGGTGGTTTAGAAAGTAATGACCGTTTGTCGTCGCTTATCGGTGAAAGAAATTATAACCGAGCGAAAACCAATTATAAATTCAATAAGCATACCGCCAAAAAGGTTATGAAAGGTGCTAGTTATGCCAAAGCAGGAAAGTCTACTCCAGGTGAAATACCATTAACACAGTTAGTACCTCTAGATGTTGTTGGTGAGTCCAGTACCATTGAGTCTTCCCCGGCAGATTTATTAGATCTTACCAATGCTTCGGACATTTATTCTGTAGATTATCTTAGGAAAGATGATAATATTGGTGCGCTTATGGTTATTAAGACGGATAATAAGGTTTATGAGCACAGTAAATTTATATGCGATAGATTCCTTGGAGCGCAATTACTGTCTGTTTCTAACATTCAGTTAAGGGAAAAAGATTTTATAAAGTCGATTATAAAACAACCAGATGGGAGTACAGAATTTGCATTGACCTTTTCAGCAAGATTAGACACTAATGATGAATTCATTATTGAATCCCATTGGAATATTGATGCGTATGCAGATGATACAGCATTTTACAACTTTCAAATCTGGTCCAATACGGTAGATGATCTACTATTGCTTGGCGATGAAATTTTAAACCTGTTAGAGGTGCATAGCCCTATTTCAGAATATAAGGGCTCAACACCACCGCCCGTTTTTGTGAAGTCTGCTAAATATGTAAAAGGAGAGGTGATTTTGAATTTGGTCAACAATAACAAAACAGAGCAAATTCAGTTAGAAGGCGGACTGAAAAAGACAGAGACCAGTACAACCGAAACTATGAAATTAGCAGCTCCTATTGACGGGTATTTAGATTCTGTAGCTTTAAGTACAGGAAATATTTTTGACTTTGGATTTAGAGTGAGTCATGCTAATGGTACTCCAGATGACCTTTTTGTGGCAGATGCCCCGTGGGGATTGGATAGTTCTTCTGAGGGAACCACTATAGAAAACTATAAAGTTACACCTGTGCAGGCACCTTATACAGAAGGTGGTTATCCTGTAGAACGAAATATTGAACTTAGCGGAAAGACCTCTAGTTATGTTGGGGTTTACCGCGCACTGAGCCCACGGTTTACACCGGTTAATTTATCCAATTATGAGAAATTATCTTTTGAGGCTAGTGGTACAGGAAAATTAGAAGTGAAAATATTGAAAGGGGATGGACAAACGTATTCTACAAACGTAAATTTGACTACGGATATACAAACGTTTAATCTGTTAGATGCAGATTTTAAGAATGAGGCAAATGCTACAACAGACTTTTCAAGCTTAAAGGTGATAAATTTCAATTTGTTAGCTGAAGGTGGGAGCGTTGAAGAAAAGCAAATGAGTCTTTCTAATGTGTCTTTTAACAACAATGAAGAGAAACGAGTTTTTATATCGGATGATACTTCAGAGTCAATAATGTATCCTAACCCTATGCAGGCAGAATCTAGCCTTTATTTTTACGAAGAGAATGCTGGTAGTTTTACTTTTGAATTGTTTAATATGGCGGGTAAAAAAATCTCATCTCACGATATGAGCGGAGATTCCAAAGCAGGTCAGAATATGATTGTAGTGAAACGGAATAATTTAACCTCCGGACTATATTTCTATAAAATAACCAGTAGTAATGATAAAACGTGGAGTAGTAAATTAATGGTGAAATAAGCTCCTGAATGAAGTCAGAGGTGTAATTTCATCCCCTCATGACTAGTTTTAAAACCTAAATTCTCATAAAATTTAAAAGCTTCCGGACGTTTTTTGTCCGTGGTGAGTTGTACAACGTGTGCGCCTTTTTGCCTTGCACGTTGTATAGCCCATTCAAACAATTGCTTTCCAATGCCTTTGCTTCTGTAATTTTCATGTACCCGAACGGCTTCTATCTGAGCACGAATACCACCTTGGTAAGTTAAATAGGGAATAAAGGTTAACTGAAGTGTACCAACAACTTTCTGAGTATCGTCTTCAATAATTACCAATTCTTGGTTATGATCTTGACTTATAGCATCAAAAGCATCGTAATATTTTTCGGGTAGCGGTTCTCTATAATCTTCCCGCAGTTTGCCCAATTTATCATTGCTCAATAGTTGCACGATTTCAGGAATATCCTTTCGGTTAGCTTTTCGGATTTTCATTTTCAACTAAACTACAAAAAAAACGGCGTGTACTTTTAAGTACACGCCGTTTTAGTTTACTATGTGGTTGGATTATTTTGTTTTCAAAACCCAATTTCTAGCATTTACAAAAGCCTCTAGCCATGGCGAAACTACATCCGAGGAACCTTCTGGGTAATACGCCCAGTTCCAAGGAAAAATAGAGCGTTCAATATGCGGCATGGTAACCAAGTGACGACCGGTGGCATCACATAACATGGCTGTATTAAAATCACTTCCGTTGGGGTTGGCAGGGTAGCCTTCGTAACCGTATTTGGCAACAATGCCGTATTGGTCTTCATTATGTGGCAAACTGAATTTACCTTCGCCATGAGAAATCCATACGCCTAAAGTTGTGCCTGCTAAACTTGAAAGCATTACAGAATTATTTTCTTGAATTTTTACAGAAGTAAAATTACTCTCGTGTTTATGAGAATCGTTATAGGTTAACCTTCCGTGCGTTTCGTGTTCTGGGTTAATTAGGTCCAACTCCATAAACAACTGGCAACCGTTACAGATTCCGATAGATAGAGTGTCAGGTCTAGCAAAGAAATTTTTAAGGGCGGCGTTTGCTTTTTCGTTGTACTTAAAAGCACCGGCCCAGCCTTTGGCACTGCCCAGAACGTCCGAGTTTGAGAACCCGCCTACGGCACCAATGAACTGAATATCTTCAAGCGTTTCGCGACCGGAAATTAAATCGGTCATATGCACGTCTTTTACATCAAAACCGGCCAAATACATGGCATTGGCCATTTCGCGTTCAGAATTACTTCCTTTTTCACGTAGAATGGCAGCTTTGGGTCTGTTTCCGGTGTTTGATGGAATACTACTCAAATCAACGTTTTTAGGGAATTTATATTGAAGCGGTTGATTTTTATAGTTGTCAAAACGGTCTTTTGCCAAGTTATTGGCTGTTTGTTTGCTATCTAATAAATAGGAAGTTTTGAACCAAGTATCTCTTAAAGAATCTATATTCAGACCCATTTCCATTCCGCCGTTTTTGATTTTTAAAACGGTACCTGAAACTACATTTCCTATTTTTTTGAAATCAATGTTGAGGTCGACTAATTTTTGTTCTACTGAATCATCTTTTGCTTGAAAAACGATTCCTGAATTTTCAGAGAAAAGTAATTTAATAGTATCGGCTTCGCCTAAACTGGATAAATCAAATTCTGCAGATAAATTGATGTCGGCAAAACACATTTCTAACAAGGTAGTTATCAATCCACCTGAAGCAACATCGTGCCCAGCAACTATTTCGCCGTCTTTTATCAAGTTTTGAATAGCGTTGAAAACTGTCTTAAAGTAGCCTGCATCTTTAATAGTTGGTGCTTCCGTACCTATGGCATTACGAACCTGAGCGAAAGAAGAACCGCCTAATTTATAGCTGTCTTTTGATAGGTTGATGTAGTAAACCGAACCGCCTTTTTTCTTGAATACGGGCTCTACTACCTTGGTTATATCGTCACAATTTCCAGCAGCGGAAATAACAACTGTACCAGGAGCGATAACATCACCATCTTTATATTTTTGTTTCATGGAAAGGGAATCCTTTCCAGTGGGTACGTTTATTCCAAGAGCAATAGAAAAGTTGGAAACTGCTTCTACCGCTTCGTATAAACGGGCATCTTCACCTTCATTTTTACAAGGCCACATCCAGTTAGCAGAAAGCGAAACAGATTTTAAATTTTCTTTTAGCGGAGCCCAGATAAGGTTGGTTAAAGATTCCGCGATACTGTTCAAACTACCGGCAGCGGGGTCAATCAGCCCAGAGATAGGGGAGTGGCCAATACTGGTGGCAACACCTTCCTTTCCTTTAAAATCTAACGCCATAACACCACAATTATTCAACGGGAGTTGCAAAGGTCCGGCACATTGTTGTTTGGCAACACGGCCTCCCACACAACGGTCTACTTTGTTTGTTAACCAATCTTTAGAACCAACTGCTTCCAGTTGAAGTAATTGCTCTAAATAATCATGGAAAAACTCCAATGAATATTCAGGGTTAGTATAATTTCTTTGAACGGTAGTATCGGTCATTATAGTTTTTGGCGAACTACCGAACATATCCTCTAAATTCAAATCCATTGGTTTTTCACCGGTTGTAGCGGATTCAAAAGTAAATTTAAGGTCACCCGTTACATCACCCACTTCATACATAGGAGAACGCTCACGATCGGCAATACGGTGCAACAGATCAACATCTTCTTTACCGATAACCAAGCCCATACGTTCTTGGGATTCGTTACCGATGATTTCCTTGGCCGATAGGGTAGGGTCTCCCACAGGAAGTTTATCCAAGTCTATTTTTCCACCAGTGTCTTCTACCAATTCAGAAAGACAGTTAAGATGGCCACCCGCACCGTGATCATGGATCGAAACTATAGGGTTTACATCATTTTCTACCATACCACGAATGGCATTGGACGCTCTTTTCTGCATTTCCGGATTGGAACGTTGTATGGCGTTCAGTTCTATGGCAGAACTAAATGCACCTGTATCCGCACTGGAAACGGCGGCACCACCCATACCAATACGGTAGTTGTCACCACCTAAGATTACAATTTTATCACCATCTTTAGGTGTGTCTTTTAAAGCTTGCTCTGCTTTTCCGTACCCGATACCACCGGCTTGCATGATTACTTTATCAAAACCTAATTTTCTGGTATTTGTATTATCACTGTCTTTAGATTCGTCATGCTCAAAAGTCAATACGGAACCTGCAATAAGAGGTTGTCCAAATTTATTTCCAAAATCCGATGCACCATTAGATGCTTTTATAAGGATGTCCATTGGCGTTTGGTACAACCATTCTCTTTCTGGAAAAGCTTTTTCCCAAGGTCTGTCTTCTTCCAAACGGGAGTATGCTGTCATGTAAACAGCGGTTCCGGCCAATGGTAATGAACCTTTTCCACCGGCTAAACGGTCACGAATTTCACCACCGGAACCTGTTGCAGCGCCATTAAAAGGTTCTACCGTTGTTGGAAAATTGTGTGTTTCTGCTTTTAAGGAAATTACCGAATTAAATTCCGTTTCTTGGTAAAAATCGGGTTTATCGGCACTTTTTGGGGCAAATTGGGTCACTTTTGGCCCTTTTACGAAAGCTACGTTATCCTTATATGCAGATACAATATCGTTAGGAAACTCTTGTGACGTCTTCTTGATCAGTTTGAAGAGCGAAGACGGTTTTTCAACGCCATCGATTACAAAAGTACCGTTGAATATTTTATGGCGACAATGTTCTGAATTCACTTGGC
This sequence comes from Zobellia roscoffensis, assembly GCF_015330165.1. Classification (NCBI taxonomy): domain Bacteria; kingdom Pseudomonadati; phylum Bacteroidota; class Flavobacteriia; order Flavobacteriales; family Flavobacteriaceae; genus Zobellia; species Zobellia roscoffensis. Next base: position 4,724,498 of record NZ_JADDXT010000002.1, on the reverse strand, counting down.
TAAAACCAAAAACCTCGGAATCGGTCAGTTTTCTACCCAATTTTGTAGCGAGGTTTTCTAAGTAAGTTACCTCTTCGTCGCTTAAGGCTAAACCTTCTTGTTTGTTGTACTCGCCTATATTTTCTATGCCTTGAACAGCGACAGGCTTTACATCAACTTTAAAGATAGACTGAGATAAACCATTGAATTTTTCAGAAAGCATGGGGTCAAAATCGGTAAAGTCTTCGCTTGATGCTTTGAACTCTTCTATTCTGATGATGCTCTCAATACCCATGTTTTGGGTGATTTCTGTGGCGTTGGTACTCCATGGCGTAATCATTGCCGCCCTAGGGCCAACAAAAAAGGCGTCTATAGACGCCGTATTTATTTTTGGTAGGTTGCCGAACAACCACGTTAATTTATTTATGTTTTCCTGCGAAAGTTCTTCAACCGTTTGAACGGCATAAACTTTATTGGCTGCATCCCCGAAGAAGTGAATCATCTAGCTTGTAAATTGATAGGTTTGAGAAAGCGCAAATTTAGCCTTTAAAAGGCTCTTTTTAAAGGAGTATTACAAATTTTTCAAACTAAAAGTTAACAGCCTGTTGATTACTCGATAATCGAGATTAAATTCTTCTCGGTTTAGTACTAAATGAAAGTGAATTCATTCAATACTATCAATGGAACAAAGTTTAAAAACCTATGTTATGCAAATTGAATAACTAGCTTTTCTTTTCTAACAATGCCATATAAAACCCGTCAAAACCACTTTTTGAAGCGAAAATCTTCTTCTCTTTTACCAAACTGAAGTCCTTTCCTTCTTCAGATGCAAGAAATGAGGTCACTTGGTCATTGTTTTCCTGCGGAAGAATTGAGCAAGTCGCATAAACCATTTTTCCGCCTGGCTTTACTATTTTGCTATAGCTGCGAATGATATCATGCTGCGTTTTCGTAATTTTTTCAAGAAACTCGGGTTGCATTTTCCATTTACTGTCCGGGTTTCTACGTAACACCCCAATACCTGTACAAGGAGCATCTATCAAAACACGGTCTGCGCTACCGTATAACTTTTTAAATACTTTGGTAGAATCTATTTCACGGGTTTCAATATTATGAGCATTATTCCGTCTAGCACGTCTTTTTAACTCTTTTAACTTACTACCATAGATGTCCATGGAAATAAGCTGACCTTTATTTTCCATAAGCGCAGCCAAGTGAAGTGATTTTCCGCCGGCTCCGGCACAGGTATCTACTACACGTTGTCCTGGTTTTACATCCAGATATTCCGCTACAAGCTGAGACGAGGCATCTTGAACTTCAAAATAACCCTTCTTAAATGATTCGGTAACAAAAACATTGGCACGTTCTGGTAACCTAAGTGCACTGGCGTACCCTTTGATCGGTTCAACAACTATACCCTCATCAAGTAAAGCTTTACGAAGGGCTTCTTTGTTTGTATTTAAGGTGTTGGTTCGTAGAATTACTTCTGCTTGCTCGTTAAGTGCAGCACTTTCTTCGTTCCACAGTTTTTCGCCCAAAGCCTCCAAACAAATCTCATCTATCCAATCCGGAAGTGATTCGCGGAATTTTCTAATATTGGAAAGTTCATCAAATCGTCCTTTAATACGGCGTTCCGGGGTAGGTTCTATCTGTTTCCAATCCGGAAGTTTTATTCCTTTTAAAACAGCCCATACCGCCCACATTCTAAAAAGGTCCGGTCTGCTGAAAGGTGCCTTTACTTCGGCAATTTCAGAATACAGACGCTTGTAACGTACCATTTCATAAGTAGTTTCGGCAATAAAACCACGGTCGCGAGAACCCCAGCGTTTATCGAACTTTAGTACTTTCTGTACTACCTTATCGGCATATTCTCCTTCGTTAAAAATCAAGTTCAAGGCATCGATTACGGCGAAAACCAAGTTTCTATGTAGCTTCATTACAAAAAATTAAGGCTGCAAAGGTATTGTTTTGCTGTTGGATTACCTTTATTTTTGAGAAACTTTGTACGTATGCGATTTCTATTCCCTCTTTTGACTGCCATTCTTTTTATTTCTTGTGCTGAAAAGCAAAAAAATCAACCATTTACTTCCGTTGAAATTGAAACCATTTATGAAGATTCCGTAAGTATCCGTGCGATAGAGATTATGGGAAACAGTTTAGGGTATGCTGGCAGTAACGGTATATTTGGAAATGTGGATCTAGCTACGGGTAAGGTTAGGGAAAGTATACAAAAATATGATTCTATTACTCCGGAGTTTCGAGCTATTGCCCATACTTCGACGGATTTTTTTATGATATCTATTGCAAATCCGGCATTGTTATATAAAACAGGTGAAAACGGACAGATGGAATTGGTATATACCGAGGAAGACGATAGTGTTTTTTATGACGCTATGACTTTTTGGAACGATTCTGAGGGTATTGTGGTTGGAGATGCAATGAACGGTTGCTTAAGTATTCTGATAACCAGGGACGGGGGAAATACATGGAGTAAATTGCCGTGCGAACAACTTCCGAGGAGTGTAAGGGGAGAAGGGGCTTTTGCGGCTAGCAATACGAATATTAAAGTGCTGGGTGACAAAACTTGGATAGGGACAACTAAAAGTCGAGTTTATTTTTCGGGTGATAAAGGAAAAACATGGGAAATTCAAAACACTCCGGTGAGCTGTGATGTAGAGACCCAGGGCATTTTTTCAATCGATTTTTATGACGAAAATATAGGTTTTGTTATTGGAGGTGATTTCACAAAACCAGAAATCAATACGGCTAATAAGGCCATAACAACTGATGGAGGAAAAACTTGGCAGCTAGTAGCCGATGGTCAAAATCCGCAATACAAAAGTTGTGTTCAATTTGTTCCCGGATCCGATGGCAAAGGTCTTGTAGCCATTGGGTTTACAGGTGTCTCTTATTCAAACGATAGAGGAACTACTTGGAAACAACTGTCCGATGAATCCTTTTATACAATTCGTTTTCAGGATGAAAATGTGGCCTATGCCGCCGGGAAAAATAGAATGGCCAAACTGACCTTTAAGTAAAGTTAACATGTTTTAAGGCATGTTTTTATCGCTTTGGCCGCGCTGCTTTTGATGATATTTTCTAATGAGCTGGCGTTTAAATTCTTCTTCTGAACGTAAGAGTAAAAGTGTTTTCTTAGCTGTAATAACTCCTGAAGCTTTTTTGATGAAGTCCTTTCTAATATCTTCCTCTTGCTGTTCAAATTCAAGAAATAGCTCTATGATAGAATGCGCTTCTTTTTCTGAAAGTTTTTCAGATTCTTTTACCTTGTTACGAATCTGGTTGTGTTCTTTCTCTCTAAGAGCTCCACGTTTATCTTCGTATTCATTATAGATAGGCCAAAAAGCCTGCGCTTCTTTGCTACTCAAGTTTAAGCGTTCTGTTAGATAAGCGATTTTAAGGGACTTTATTTTGTCGTAATCATGGGATTTCTGAGCATAAAACTGCGCAGAGACTAATAAAAGTACCATGGTTACTATTATTTTTTTTAATCTATTCATTGTTTTCAAGATTTAATTCGTCAAAATAATCTGTGTTCTCATTTAGATAATCAAGCACGTTTTCGTCGCTAAAATTACTCTCGAACATATCTGTCATTTCAAGCTCACTTATGGGCATTACCTCTGCTATTTCATAGCTGGTAAGATCTAATTCATTTTGGTCAAAATAGTTTTCGATGTCTGATTGCGCCAAATCATCAAAACCAATTTCGTTTGTTTTGTTTAAATTCAAATTTAAAGCCAAGGCAACTACTAATATTGCAGCTACGGCCACTACTGCGTAATAATACTTCTTGTAAGGTTTTAACGGAATGACCTTGCTTTCTTGTTCTTCCTTTAATTTATTTAAAAGCCTGTCATTAAAAGAATCAAAGTAACCATCAGGAAGTTCAAAACCTTCCTTTTTAGGTATGGCGGTACCTTCGCTAGCGAGCTTTTCAAAAAGGTTTTTATCAAACTTTTCAAAATAACCTTCTGGGGCTTTAAACGGATTTTTTTTATCGAATGGCTTCATACGCTATACTGCTAAAGATATTCTTTTTGTTCTTTTAAATGTGCTTCAATCTTCTTGGTTGCCAGATGATAAGAGGCTTTTAGACCTCCGACCGATGTTTCAAGAATCTCTGAAATTTCTTCGTATTTAAGCTCTTGGAAGTATTTCATGTTGAAGACTAGTTTTTGCTTTTCTGGCAGGGTTGCTATGGCCTGCTGTAGCTTTAATTGTATTTCTTCACCTTCAAAATATACGTCCGCTTTAAGATTTTCGACTAAACGGTCTTGTAATTCTCCATCACTGACACCCATCATCCTGGATTTGCTTTTCAAAAATGAAAGCGCCTCGTTGGTAGCTATCCTATAGATCCAAGAATAGAGTTTACTATCTCCCTTAAAATTTGAAATGTTTTTGTAAACCTTTATAAAAGTATTCTGTAGCACATCATCTGCATCATCATGGTTTAACACAATTCTACGAATATGCCAGTATAGACGCTCTTTATAAGTATCTACCAATACCCCAAAAGCGCTGGCCTGCGTTTCTGTCTGTTGTAACTGATTTACTAAGGTTTCCTCTGCAATCAAATGGATTGGGCTTAAATTCTTATAGTTAAGACTATAAATTTAGCAAAAGGTTTAATTGCTTAGCCCAAAGATTGCATTTGCACTAGTTTTTTATAAGCGCCATCTTTAGCGATGAGTTCGTCGTGAGAACCTTGTTCTACTATTTCTCCTTTTTGAAGTACCACAATGGTATTGGCATTCTGAATGGTGGAAAGTCTATGGGCGATAACTATGGAAGTTCTATTGCGCATCATTTTCTCCAAAGCATCTTGTACCAGGCGTTCGCTCTCCGTATCTAGGGCAGAAGTGGCCTCGTCCAATATCATGATGGGAGGATTTTTTAATACCGCTCTTGCAATGGATAAACGTTGCTTTTGACCACCACTGAGTTTGTTGCCGCTGTCGCCAATATTGGTGTCATAGCCTTTAGGTAGGTCTGCTATAAAATCGTGGGCATTGGCAATTTTTGCCGCCTCTATTATTTCTTCCTTGGTAGCATTTTCTTTGCCCAAGGAAATATTGCTAGCTACGGTGTCATTAAATAAGATGCTATCTTGTGTAACAAGGCCAAGAAGACCTCTTAAAGACTTTTTGGATATGTCTTTGATGTTGTGACCGTCTATGGAAATCTCACCTTCATTAACGTCATAAAAACGGGTCACCAGGTTCGCAATCGTACTTTTTCCACTACCAGATTGCCCAACAAGCGCTACGGTTTCTCCTTTAGGAACTTTTAAATTGAAGTTTTTTAATACATATTCATCTTCATATTTAAAAGATATATTTTGAATTTCTAACCCTTTGTCAAAAGTTTCCTTGACCAAAGCATCTGGCTTGTCTACGATAGGGTTTTTCGTTTCAAGGATTTCTATGACCCGCTCTGCGGCAGCGTTTCCTTTTTTTACACTGTATGAAGCTTTGCTAATTGCTTTTGCAGGCGTTAAAATCTGATACGAAAGCGTCATGTAGGTAATGAATAGCCCAGGCTCCAAAGTCTGTTCTACAAGAACCATTTGCCCACCGTACCAAAGGATAACACCAATTGCGGCAATACCAAAGAACTCACTTGTAGGTGAAGCTAAGTTTTGTCTGTTGAGTAGGCTATTGGAGAAATTAAAAAATCTTTTGGTGGAGGCTTGAAATGTTTTTGAAAACCTAGATTCTGCATTAAAAGCTTTTATAACCCGTAAACCACCTAAGGTCTCTTCTAAGATAGATAAGAAAAAGCCTTGTTCTTTTTGAACCTTGGCGGATTTTCTTTTCAGCGATTTTCCTATTAATGAAATTAAAAAACCAGAAAGCGGAAGGAACAAAAATACAAATAGTGTTAGTTTAGGACTTATGGATAACATGGCTATAATAGTGAATAGTATAGTCAATGGTTCTCTAACGATAAGCTCTAATATGGATAAAAAGGAATGTTGAATTTCTAGTACATCCGAAGTAATACGGGCAATAGTGTCCCCTTTTCTCTTTTCCGAATAGTATGAAATGGGCAATTCTACTGTTTTGTCATACAGTTCATTCCGTAAATCTTTAAGTACCCCGTTACGCAAAAAAGTAATAAAGTACATGGCGAGGTAATTAAATACGTTCTTCATGAAGAACATACTAATAATTAGAATTACCATTAGCATGAGGACATCGCCGGCATCGCCTTGCTGACTTCTTTCGGTAACGAAAAAATTTAGGTATTCCGTAATATAGTCCTTGGCACTAGACAGTCCTTTCCATTCCGGCTTTACGTAAAGCGGTTCAGTTTTATTGAAAAGGACCGTTAACATAGGGAACAACGAAATCATTGCCAATGTTGAAAACAAGGCATAGAGAATGTTCGATATAATATTTAAAAATGCAAATAATTTATACGGCTTTGCAAACCGAAGGATTTTTTTGAAATACTCCATTAACCGAGATTAAGTTCTCTAAGAATATCCTGGATTTTATTATCCAATTCTTTAGAGACTTTTTTGAAATCTTCTGCTTTTTCCAATTTTGTATTTGTACTGATATAAAATTTCACCTTAGGCTCGGTTCCACTTGGCCTTGCAGCAATTCGTGTGCCGTCTTCAGTTTCGTATATTAATACATTGGATTTTGGGATATCGATAGCTTTCTCTTCACCTGTAAGCACATTTTTAGCGATAGAAGTGTTGTAGTCTTCAATCCATTTTACTTTAGAACCAGCAACAGAAGAAACAGGGTTCTCTTTAAAGTCTATTAGCATTTGTTTGATTTCCTCGGCTCCGCTCATTCCCTTTTTAGTAATGGAAATCAGTTTTTCTTTATAGAAACCATAATCAACATAGCAGTCGATCAACTTTTTGTAAAAAGAACTACCATCTGCTTTAGCCTGAGCAGCAATTTCACAAGCTAGTAGGGTAGAGGTAACGGCGTCTTTGTCACGAACAAAATCACCTACCATATAACCAAAACTTTCTTCGCCACCACCAACAAAATTGGATTCCGGGAAGTCTTTTATCATTTTTCCAATCCATTTAAAGCCAGTAAGTGCTGTTTTGAATTCAATACCATAAGCTTTTGCCATAGCCTCCATCATAGGGGTTGAAACAATAGTAGTAGCGATAAATTCATTGCCTTTAAAACCTTTTTCTTTTTGCTTTTCCAAAAGAAATTTGGTCATTAAAATCATGGCTTGGTTACCATTTACTATTTCCATTTCTCCGTCAAGGTTACGAACGGCAATACCCAAACGGTCACTATCCGGGTCGGTACCTACAACCATATCAGCTCCTATTTCCTCGGCTTTTGCAACTGCCATTGAAAGAGCTTCTGGCTCTTCAGGGTTTGGAGATTTCACCGTTGGGAAGTCACCATCAGGTTTGGCCTGCTCTTCAATAATGGTTACATTTTTGTAATCGGCTCTTTTTAACACTTCTGGAATAGCAGTAATGGATGTACCGTGAAGCGAAGTAAAAACAATTTGAAAATCATCTTTACCTGCAGCGTTAAAGTTTCCATTAGCTACCGATTCTGTTATGAAAGCTTCATCAACTTCTTTGTCAATAGTTTCAATTAGACTATCATTGGCCTCGAACTTAATGTCCTCAAAAGAAAGCGAATTGATTTCTGATATAATCTCACCATCTTGCGGTGGAACAATTTGTCCGCCGTCGGTCCAATATACTTTATAGCCATTATACTCTGGCGGGTTGTGAGAAGCAGTAAGGACTATACCAGCGTGGCAACCTAAATGTCTAACGGCAAAAGATAATTCTGGAGTGGTGCGTAATTCAGAAAAAAGAAAAACTTTGATTCCGTTTGCAGAAAGTACTTCAGCTACGGTTCTTGCCAAGGTGTCGCTATTGTGACGACAATCAAACGCGATAACTACTTTTATTTCTTCGTTACTGTATGTTTTTTTAAGGTAATTGCTTAAACCTTGAGTGCTTTTACCTAAAGTGTATTTATTGATTCTATTGGTGCCAACACCCATTACACCTCGCATGCCGCCGGTTCCAAATTCCATATTCTTGTAGAATCTGTCCTTTAGCTCTTCAGTATCGTTATCAATTAGGTGTTGAACTTCTTTTTTTACTTCTGGGTCAAAAAAATCGGTCAACCAAGTTTTGGCAGTATTTAGAATGGCATCCATAGTAGTGTCTGTGTTATATGTGTTATTTAGCGCTTAAACTTACGAAGAATATTCTTTTGCTTTTGACTCCGGGCCTATTTCTTCGGAAATGGTATAACGTGTTTCGTTTTTTCGTGATCTTATCAAAATTTCGCCTAAAAATCCAGCTAAAAATAATTGAGTACCAATTATCATTGCGGTAAGTGCAATGAAAAATTGTGGGCGATCAGTTATTAATCTTCCATATGGGTTGATAAATAGCTTATCTACACCTAAATAGATGGCAAATCCAAAGCCTATAATGAACATGAGAACACCCAATGCACCAAATAAATGCATAGGCTGACGACCAAATTTAGATACAAACCAAATGGTCAACAAGTCTAGAAAACCGTTTATAAAACGTTCCATTCCAAATTTAGTGTGTCCATATTTACGTGCCTGGTGTTTTACAACTTTTTCTCCAATATTGCTGTAACCAGCGTTTTTAGCCAAAACTGGAATATATCTGTGCATTTCACCAGATACCTCAATGGTTTTGATGACTTTTTTATCGAAAGCCTTGAGGCCACAATTAAAATCATGTAGTTTTACACCAGAAGTCTTTCTTGCCGCCCAATTAAACAATTTGGAAGGCATATTTTTAGAAAGTACCGAATCAAATCTTTTTTTCTTCCAACCCGAAACTAAATCGTACTTATCTTCTTTTATTAATCGGTACAATTCAGGAATTTCTTCAGGATCATCTTGAAGGTCGGCATCCATAGTAATAACTACATTGCCTTTTGCTGCTTTAAAACCAGCGTGTAGCGCTTGAGATTTTCCGAAATTAGTTCTGAATCGCAGCCCGTTTACACTAGGGTTTGACTCAGAGAGTGCTGTAATTATTTTCCAAGAATCATCGGTACTACCATCATCTATGAAAATAATCTCATAAGTGAAATTGTTGGAACGCATAACGTTTACAATCCACTCATGAAGCTCTTTTAGAGATTCTTCTTCGTTAAGTAAGGGTATAATTATGGACAGATCCATTCACAGTTTCTATAAAGTCTGACCAAAAATACAATTTTGATCTTGAAGTCATTTAAACTTTTATGCTATAACGCTTCTTTCTTTAGTGTAGACTTCCTCTGGTTTATAGAAAATACAATGTTGTTTAATGGTAAAGTGTTGATAGTTAAAAAATTATATAATAAAAAATAAGTCAATAGGAACGAAGGTCTAATATGCAGGTTTGTCTTTTTTTAGGATTAGACCTGTAATAACACCAACCACCAGGCCAATAAGGATGTTCATGACCAAAATTATGGGGTAAGTCATCCAAGAGAACGACTTCTGCATTTCTATACCTTGGTCAATTTGTTCTTCCGTAAGTTTAGGATTGTCTATTAAAGCTTGCTGTTTTCCAATTTCATACATATTATCCATGAAATCAGGTTCTATAAAATTAGAGAAGATGTAAAAATAGAGTATGCCTAAAAGACCTGCAATAAGGGCGACTCCTGCACCAACTTTTAAAGCTTCGGAAATTGTTAGGAAGTTAGAATTTGCCTTTTTAAATTGATAAATGCCCAATACAATACCGGCAACTAAAATTAACGTTTGTGTACCTTGCACGGCAAAGCCACGTTCATAGTGCATATCCATCGTGTAGAGCATAATGCCAAAGGCAATGCCAACAGCGCCTACTAGTAGTCCGTAATTAAGAGAAAACTTTCCCGTTTGAGCTTGAGTATCTTCCATCTTATCTATAGTCTTTTTGGTTGTTTTCAAAGTTAGTACTAGTTTTTGTTACTTTGTTACAGATAAAAATATCTTTTTTCTTTCTTTTTTTACAATTAGATTGCGAATTCAGGAAAATTAACTAAATTTGCAGCCTTAAAATGAGTGCCTGTCGGAATGGGTGCGTTAAATTTTATTTATAATGAAGAAAGATATACATCCAGAAAATTATAGATTAGTTGCTTTTAAAGACATGTCTAACGACGAAGTTTTTTTAACTAAATCTACAGCAGTTACCAAAGAAACTATAGAAGTTGAAGGTGTTGAATACCCAGTGGTAAAATTAGAAATTTCAAGAACATCTCACCCGTTTTATACTGGTAAGGCTAAACTTCTTGATACTGCCGGACGTATTGATAAGTTCAAAAGCAAATACGACAAGTTCAAGAAGAAACCTGCAGCAGCTAAAGCTGATAAAGAAGAAAAATAAATTCTTGTTTAAGATATTTAGAAAGCCTCCACAATTGTCGGAGGCTTTTTTAGTTTATAATCTTACCTATATTTCTATGGGTGAACAAATGGATTAAAAAAAGAGAATACCTACTTTAGCATAAAATTGCCAGCCATGAACTATATTCTTTTTGACGGTACGGTACGGGATAACCTGCTGCCTTTCACTTTTACACGGCCTGTTGCGGATATCCGTGTGGGTATATTAACGATACGTGAAAAATGGGAAAAGTATCTCGGAAACACTACTACGACCATAACGGAGGAGTATCTGTCCGAAAAATTTCCTATGGTAGAAATGGAAGAAAATGTATTGATTAATGCGTCCTATTTGCCAAATCAGAAATTGGTAGACCTTGTTCAGGATTTAAAAGAGAACGAAGCCATTTTTAAAGGAGATGAAGTCATTGCTTTTTTTACGAATGAAAGCCAGGAAGAGGTGGATTTTTCTTCATATAAGCAAATTGAGTTTGATGATGACCTAATCCAAATAGTGAATACGTGGGATATTTTTTCAAAAAATGGAGAAGCTATCCAGGCAGATTTTGATTTCATAACCGAAGGGAGAAAAAGTGCCCCTATCCCTAAGAGTAATACCTTGATCCATCCAGAACGTATTTTTATGGAGGAAGGGGCTCGAGTTGAGCATAGTATCTTGAATGCAACGGATGGTCCTATTTATTTGGGTAAAAATTCAGAAGTTTGGGAAGGAAACCTTATTCGTGGCGCTTTTGCTTTGTGTGATAATGCCGTGGTGAAAATGGGAGCTAAAATATATGGGGCCACAACAATAGGTCCTTATGGCAAGGTTTGTGGGGAAATTAGTAACTCTGTTATTTTTGGTTATTCAAGTAAAGGGCATGAGGGGTATTTAGGAAATGCCGTTTTGGGCGAATGGTGTAATATTGGTGCGGATTCTAATAACTCCAACCTTAAAAATAATTATGCAAAAGTTCGTTTGTGGAACTATGCTACGGAAAGTTTTGAACAAACAGGTTTGCAATTTTGTGGACTAATGATGGGAGACCACAGTAAGACTGCAATAAACACCATGTTTAATACGGGTACAGTAATTGGAGTGAATTGTAATATTTATGTTCCTGGCTTTCCACGTAATTTTGTACCAAGTTTTAGTTGGGGTGGTGCCTCAGGCTTTTCTACGTATAGCACATCAAAAGCATTTGATGCTGCCAAGGTAATGATGGCAAGAAGAAATATGGAGTTTGATGATCAAGAAGCTCGGATTTTGGAACATGTTTTTGAGTTAACCAAAAAGTGGAGGAACTATTAATTTTCACTCAATAATGGAGATTAAATACTCCAAGGCTTGCCTTATAATCAAAGTATGTTCCTTGTGGACTTGTTCTAAGGTAGATTACAATTTGTTTTGAGAGGCTGCTAATCTCTTGAGAATCTCTACGATTTTTTTCGCATTTTCAATTGTAGGTGCTTCAATTTCAATTTTGTTTTCATAATTCTGGACTTTGCCGTCTTCATAAACCTTTACTAACTTTTCGCCAGATTTGGTGCCAATTTCTGCCCAGACCCTTTTTCCTGACACCTTAACCTTGCTGTTTTGTTTGTTCAGGTCTTGGGCGCTGAATTCAAAAACATTTTCAATAGTTTTTTTGGAGGTAGAGAGTACTTTAATAAATCTAAAAGTACTGGTTTCGGTTTCTAAAAGTTCTATTTGTTGTTCGTGTTGAAGGTTGTCATTATATACAGGTTTTATTTCATTGCTAAGTAATGATAACGCATCTTCTAAACTTGTTTCAGGAGCTTCAGTTTCTTCTATCTCGTTTTCATAGTGCTCAATCAAGAACTTCAGTGCTTCTTTGCCAATTATGGCGTCATCATAAGAATTGAAATAAACAAAAAGTTGTTTTTCGTAGTTTTTGGCTTCACCGTTCCGGGAGTGGCCAATGTAATAAGCACCTTTATTTGTATTCAATACTAGGTAAAGTCTGGTTTTCTTGTCTTTAAAACTAATTCCATTTTGATTAATATCGGTTAGGTTAAAGAAGTTTAAATGTTCTTCATTTTTGTCCGATACCGTTTCTTTTAAAGAAAAAGTGGCCATATTTTCCTCTAAGGCTATATTTTGTGTTGTTGTTCTTCCGTCTGACTCTATGGCATCAATGTGTTTGTTTAGAAAACTCAGTGCATTTTCAACAGAGCTAATGTCAGGTTTAGAAGAATTAAATTCAGTTTCGGCTAATGGAACAACTCCTTTCAAGACTTTATGAATGTTTTTTCCGTTTGCCAAAGAACTGGCGTAAAAAAGAACCTTATCAGTATACCCTTTCAGAATATCTTCGCTAAAGTGTTTTATGCCTGCAATACCTCTTTTAGTTCCTATTTCAATAAGAAATTCATCACCTGAAATTTTATAGTTTACCGAGTTAGGGTTTAATAGAGATAGATTGAATTCAAAACGTTCTTTTTTAGAACCAGGAACTTGCTCTAATACTACGAAACCAGGTATTTGCGTATCTGTAGTAATTTGTTGGGTTATTTGCTGCTTTGGTAAGCTCACATTGCCAATATTGTTTTTTAGCCATTGCAAATGTTCAGGGTAAGAGTTCAAAACAAGTAAGCTTTCATCAAGCTCATTTGCTATAGGAATGGCATCTTCAATGGCATTCTCTAGGTCGCGACCGTTATCCGCATTTAAACCATACATGGTAAGGCTTGGTAAATAAACGACCTTGTCTCCTCCGTCTGTTGTTCTTTTGATTAGTTTCTGTTTTCCTTTAACCGTAAGCTCAATGAGAATAACATCTCGCTTTGTAAAAGACCGAACTGAGTTTTTGTTTACATCAGACAGGGCAAATGAGTATGAGGTTACTACCTCGTTTCCTTTACTATTCACTTCGTTAACGGTAAAATCATAATAACCGGGAGAAGTGGTTTTTAGTACTTGGTTAAAAGTTAATTTGTTAGCTTCCACAGAAGTCAATAACTCTTGAATGGCCGAGATTTTCTGTTGTAAAGCAGCTTCTTGTGCAAGCATAGTTTTTGAAGAGAAGAGCGATAGAAGCAAAAAGGTAATCGTAAGGTGATAATATATATTTTTAAGAGTAAGAATCACAATGATGGTTGGTTTTCAGGTGTTAGTGGCTAGTTGTTCTGTAAAAAGCTTAGAAACAGGCATTTTTATTTTCGTCCAAATATAGAATATTTGAGTAAGAGCAGCAGGTAGAGATGTGTTTTTTAATACGTTAATAAATTGATACCCTAGATGTTTGCAATGGGCTAGGTACAAGTTTGTATATTTGCATTCTCTAAAAATTATAGCATCAATTGAATACGAAAGCGGAAAGAGATAAGAATATGAAAAAGAAAGTAGCCTTCTATACATTGGGTTGTAAACTCAACTTTTCCGAAACATCTACCATTGCCAGAGGTTTTCAGGAAGATGGTTTTGATCGAGTAGATTTCTCTGAGCATGCAGATATGTATGTTATTAATACGTGTTCCGTAACTGAAAATGCGGACAAAAGGTTTAAAACCATTGTGAAGCAAGCTCAGAAAATAAATCCTGAAGCTTTTGTGGCGGCTATTGGTTGTTACGCACAGTTAAAACCTGAAGAACTAGCTGCTGTAGATGGTGTTGATTTGGTGTTGGGTGCTACAGAGAAATTTAAGATTACAGATTATATTAATGACTTGACCAAAAACGATTTTGGAGAGGTTCATTCTTGTGAGATAGAGGATGCAGATTTTTATGTTGGTAGTTATGCTATTGGTGATCGTACGCGCGCCTTTCTAAAGGTTCAAGATGGATGTGATTATAAGTGTACCTATTGTACTATTCCTTTGGCAAGAGGTATCTCTAGGAGTGATACGTTACAGAATGTGTTAGATAATGCTGCCGAGATTTCTGCAAAGGGAATAAAGGAGATTGTATTAACTGGTGTAAATATTGGGGACTACGGCAAAGGTGAATTTGGTAACAAGAAGCATGAACATACATTTTTAGATTTAGTAAAGGCTTTAGATGATGTGGCAGGTATACACCGCCTTCGCATATCTTCTATAGAGCCCAATCTGTTAAAGAATGAAACTATAGATTTTGTCTCTAAGAGCAATTCGTTTGTTCCACATTTTCATATTCCACTGCAAAGCGGTAGTGATATTATTTTAAAGTTGATGCGTCGCAGATATATGAGCGGTTTGTATGTTGATAGAGTTGCTAGAATAAAGGAAACCATGCCTGATGCCTGTATAGGTGTTGATGTTATTGTTGGTTTTCCTGGTGAAACGGATGAACATTTTTTGGAGACTTATCATTTCTTGAATGAACTAGATATATCTTATCTACACGTTTTTACCTATTCTGAACGAGATAATACGGCCGCTGCAGAAATGGAAGGTGTTGTTTCTAAACAGATAAGAAACAAGCGTAGTAAAATGCTACGCGGACTTTCCGTTAAAAAGAGAAGGGCTTTTTATGAAGGTCAATTAGGAAAGACGCATCAAGTACTTTTTGAAGGAGAGAATAAAGAAGGATATATTCATGGGTTTACCAGTAATTACGTAAAAGTAAAAGCACCTTGGAATCCTGAGTTGGTTAATACCTTGTATAATGTAGAATTGAAGGAAATAGATGAAGATGGACTGGTGCGTTTTGATTTCCAACAAGATATTATAAAAATTTAGTGCAAAAAAAATCCCGCTAGTTGCGGGATTCATCTTCAAAAAAACTCTGAAATTCGGTTAGATTCTAATGCCTACGGGCAACATCTCTTTGTACTGTCTGTTTTTGCGTAAAAAACCGGCAATTTGAGGACTCGTAGGGACTACTCTAAGATTCTGCTCCTGAATGTGGTGAAGAACCGACTTAATAAAATCTTCTTTGAAACCCTCTTTAGTGATTTCTTCAGGCACTACTAATTTTGTTAGAAATACTTTGCGTTCTTGCGAAGAATACTCGATCTTGGCTAAAATACCTTCAATCGTAGTTTCGAATTGACGCAAGAAACTGTTGTCAATAATTTCTACTTCATTCATATAGTTTGATTTTAGATGACGGCAAGAGGTAAGAAAATCACGGTGTTCTCAAATCGTAATTTTATATACTTTTGCTCAGATTTGTATAAACAATGGAATTCCCCCAAAGTCGATAGCAAAAGTAGTGAAAATAATGTTAATTTCCTAACAATTCCTATGTATAGTGATAATGAGTGATTCTAGGATTCATATATATTTTATGCCGGGAATGGCAGCTAACCCTTCTATTTTTAGACATATTGCACTGCCTAAGGACAAATTTGCACAACATCTTTTGGAATGGTTCGTGCCTGAGAAGGATATGTCTCTAGAGGCATATGCTAAAAAGATGAACGAGAATATTCATCATGAGGATGCCGTTTTAATAGGGGTTTCGTTTGGAGGTATGCTAGTTCAGGAAATGGCTAGGTTTAAATCTTTTAAAAAAGTTATAGTAGTTTCTAGTGTTAAAGATGCGGCAGAGTTGCCTAGACGTATGATATTTGCAAAATATACCAACATACATAAACTTTTGCCAACAGGTCTAGTCAATAATGTAGAGCTTTTGGCAAAATATGCTTTTGGGGAGACAGTAAATAAGCGCCTTGCGCTTTATGAGGAGTATTTATCAATTAGAGACAAATACTATATAGATTGGTCTATTGACCAAATTGTTAATTGGCAACGTGTTGAGACAATTCCAGATCTTGTTCATATTCATGGAGACAAAGATGTTGTTTTTCCTATTGACAATATTAAGGGTTGTATTACCGTAAAAAATGGTACACATACCATGATAATCCATCGAGCAAGATGGTTTAACGAGCATTTGCCCACAATTATTTTGCAATAAATGAGTTGTAGTAAAGGGCTCGTTTATTCCTATTTGTAGTAATTGTGTGTTCAGCATTTGTTTTTAACGAAGATATTTCTCGTTAACTTTTGTAGTTTTAAAGTTAAAGCAGAACTAGAGTGCATTTAGTGTAGAAAAATTAGGAAAGAGTTTACTAACTTTGAATAAACCGTACAATACCAAAAAATGAAGATTTTAAAGAATGTATTGATGCTTTTAGGCGTCTTTTTTGTTGTAAGCACTTTGATATTTGCAGTACAGAGTAATGTTGAACCTACCAAAGGCGATGCTGATGTTACCGAAAACGAAAAGCAAGAAATAGATAAAAACGTTGCGGAAGGGTATCGTATTTCTGCAATAGAAATACCTGAGGATTTAAACTTTGCAGGAGAGTCAGTGCCCCAAGATGACCCAGAGGTTATGGAGCGTATTGACCGTGAATTTTTGGTGAACACCTATTGGCAGTCAAATGCGGTATTGTTAATCAAAAGAGCAAATATGTATTTCCCTATTATTGAACCAATTTTAGCGAAAAACGGTATTCCAGATGATTTTAAATATTTGGCTGTTGCTGAAAGCGGACTTCAAAATGTAGTTTCTCATGCCGGTGCGGCGGGGTTTTGGCAGATAATGAAAGCTACTGGCCAGGAGCATGGTTTAGAGGTAAACAGAAATGTAGATGAGCGTTACAACTTGGAAAAATCTACGGAGGTGGCTTGTGAGTATTTAAATAGAAATTATAAGAGATATGGTAGCTGGACGTTGACAGCTGCGTCATACAATGCCGGAGCAGGTGCTATTAACAAGTATTTAGGTATTCAGCAAGTAAGTGATTATTATGATCTTCTATTAGGGCAAGAAACGGGTAGATACGTGTTCCGTATTATGGCTATAAAAGAGATTTTAAGTCACCCGGAAAAATATGGTTTTGATATCGATAAAAAAGATATGTATCAAGCTGTACCTACTTTTAAAGTAGAGATAGATGAGCCTGTATTGAGTTTTGCAGATTTTGCTCAGCAGTATGAAATCAATTATAAGATATTAAAGAGGCATAACCCTTGGCTTAGAGAAGCGCATTTGAACAATAGTTCTCGTAAAAAATACACCGTAGAAATACCCAATAAAGGGTATTATAGAATTGGCAAGTAATTAAATAAAAATATTAGGCCTCAATGTGGTTATATTAAAACCGTATTGAGGCCATTTTTCTGCACTTTATTTACCATCTTTAACTGCAATAAATAGTTCAGGTAACCCTTAGGTCTGTGCGATGGTAATAAAGATGGACTCAGTATTAAGCTTCTTTAATGATAATCTATGGTTGATCCTTTTAATGATTAACTACGGACTTGTTATTGTGCTTTCTTTCTTTATTCTTTTAAAGAATAAAAACCCGGTTAAAACACTTTCTTTTCTTTTTGCTCTTGCGGTGTTGCCATTTTTAGGATTGATTGTTTATTATTTTTTTGGACAGGATTATCGGAAATCCAAAATTTTTGAAAAAAAATATTTTTTGGACAGTCAAAAAATAAAAGAATGGCGAAATCAATTCAAGTTGGACAGTAACGAGAGGGAAGATTTTGAAGAAACTTACGGAGAGGATATCTTTAAAGTGTATAAGTTGCTGAAAAACAATGAAAAAGCAGTTCTTACATTTGATAATGATGTTGAAATATTACTAAATGGAGAAGAAAAATTTAACCGTTTATTTGAAGACCTTAAAAACGCCCAAAATCATATTCATCTAGAATATTTTGTTCTTTTTGATGACCAACTGGGCAGTAAGATTATAGAGATACTAATCAATAAGGCTCAGGATGGGGTTAAGGTTAGGTTGGTCTATGATGATGTGGGTAGTAAGATTTCAAATTCAACTAAAAGGAAAATGACCAAATCTGGAATAGAACATTATGCGTTTATGCCAGTTCTTTTTTCTAATTCTACAGGTAAACTAAACTATAGAGATCATAGAAAAATTGTTGTTATTGATGGGGAAACGGGATATGTGGGAGGAATAAACTTAGCGCAACGATATGATAATACATATGAAAATCCTCGCTATTGGCGTGATACACATTTAAGGATTCAGGGTGGGGCAGTGGGGGCCTTGCAATCATCGTTCTTATTGAACTGGAACTTTGCATCCGGAAGTGAGGTAGGGATAGAAAAATCATTTTTCCCAGAGAATAAACCCGAAGCTGAAAAACCAGTTGCGGTGCAAATTGCAGCTAGCGGTCCAGATACGGATTGGGCCAATATTATGGAAGCTATTTTTTGTGCAATTAGCTCGGCAAGCGAACGTATTTATATTACATCGCCGTATTTCATGCCCAATGATGCTATTTTAACGGCTCTGGCAACTGCCGCTAGAAGCGGAATAGATGTAAGGGTAATTGTTCCCTATGAATCTGATTCATGGGCGGCACAGTATGCCGGAGACTCTTATTTTGAATACTGTTTGGAATCCGGTATTAAAATTTATAGGTATTGCAAAGGTTTTATTCACGCTAAAACCATGGTTATAGATGACCTGTTTTCAACAGTAGGTACAGCTAATTTAGATTATAGAAGCTTTTCTATTAACTTTGAAATAAATGCAATGCTATATAACAAAGGTCTTAATAATGAACTAGCAGCAACTTTTTTTGATGATCTAGAAGAGTGTGAGGAAGTTGATTTAGACCGATGGCAAAACCGTGGTATCTCACGAAAGTTAAAGGAGTCTTTCAGTAGACTTTGGGCTCCTCTTTTATAGGATATTAGATTCAGAAACTAGAATTAGTATTTTTTTACTAACCACTAACCACTAACCACTAACCACTAACCACTAACCACTAACCACTAACCACTAACCACTAACCACGTTAGATTTTCTTCATTTGTTGTTGCATCATTTTTATTTGATCGGTAAGCATATTGCTCTTATCTAGTTTTTTGGCCTCCTGTAAAAGTGTAGTTGCTTCTCTTTTTCTTCTTTTCTGCATGGCTATACCTGCAAGGCTCAATTTTGCCATTGCAATATCATAATCCATTGTAAGACCTAGTTTTAAGGCTTTTTTGAAATACTTCTCAGCTTGAGTCAAGTTTTTCTGAGAGTGTATAATGCCATGTAGATAATTAAAGTAACCTTGCTGTTTTGTGACTAAAGCTGCTTCAGGATTTTTAATTTTACTAAGCCATTTTTGGGTTCCTTCTAAATCTTGTTTTCTCATACGAAGGAAAGCCAATAGAATTATTTCGTTCCTGAAATAAAGAAAAATAAAAATCAGCGATAAAAGAATTAAAAAGATTCCATTACCTATATTACCTTCAATAAATTGATATATGGCGTAAGCTATAATTAGTCCTGCAATGACCAGTTTAAGATTTTTGTTGAACATGTGTATTAATTGTTGATCGGTTCGTTTAAATTAGAAATGAGTTCGTACGTAATGGAAGACTGTATAGTGGTTGGTATTTCTTGGTCTCCCATTTGAGTCATGGTAGATGATCCTTTAGAAACCCCTTCTACGGTCATTTTTTTTATAAAGCCAGTTACGGCATTGGTAATAATATTAGTTTGTTGAGTGCCTTTAAGTTTCATGGTTGTTGCAGCTTCAGTTACATTCATGGTAACTTCTGCTGTTCCTGTAATATTTGCCGTATTGGCAGTAATTGTTTTTAGCGTCCAGATGTTATTGGCTTGCAATTTACCTGAATATGTGTTTTTCCATGTATCCGCTACTTTTACTTTTTTAGCAGGATAAATGAATGTCATTTGTTTGTAGCTGTTGGATAAGGCCTCTGACCCAAATTCTTTCTGCAAAGATTTTTTCATCATATTTAAAGAGAATTCATCTTCAAGGCCAGATGCTTCGGCCATTTTTACAACAAGGCTATCACCACCTTTAACCTCAAGAATATCTCCTGTTTTTGCAAGAATAATATTTACAGGCCTATTCAATAGACTATTGAAAATTTGTGATTGCATATCACTTTCGTTCACCTCTTGCGCATGTACATCCATCAATTCACCTTGTATGCTAGAAGTCATATTTAGGTTTAAGTCTTTAAATTTAAGAGCTATCATATACGTGGTATCTCTTACTTCTAGTACTTTAAACTCTAAAACACCATCAATTTTATTGGTAAGTATATGTGATGCTCCATCTAACTCTTGCGTAATGATTTGTTCAGCACTTTGCTTTACCGTGAAGATGGCATTTTTCTTCAATTTGTATTCAAGTTGCGTCTGAGCTAAAGAAACGGTACTTGAAAGAACAATAAAAAGAATGCTCAAAAAGTTTCTCATAGATTGATTTTGTTGCTAAAATCCGATTTTGGCAAAAGTAATAAAAACCAATCGCTAGGCGGCAGGCATTCAATAAAAATATTTTTCAAAATGTATTTGCCAAAGAGAAAAGTCTTTGTATATTTGCGCCCAGTTTTAGCGAGCGGTTTCGCAAAATTGTATCACACAAAGAAAAGGATAATATAATGCCCGGACAGAAAAGAACATATCAGCCTTCAAAGAGAAAGAGAAGAAATAAACATGGATTTAGGGAGCGTATGGCATCCGTAAATGGAAGAAAAGTTTTAGCTCGTAGAAGAGCTAAAGGAAGAAAAAAACTTTCTGTATCCTCTGAACCGAGACATAAAAAATAATGGTATTATTTTTTAAGAAATATATAGGTGTTACTTTTTATAAGTAACACCTTTTTTTATGTCAGATTTGTACTGATATTTGTAACAATTTATAGCCAAAGATTTAAAGAATACAACGAATGCCAAAAAGAAAAGATTTAAAATCCATACTACTGATCGGCTCCGGTCCCATTGTTATAGGTCAAGCTTGTGAGTTTGATTATGCAGGTTCTCAATCCTTACGTTCATTGCGTGAAGATGGTATTGAGACCATATTGATAAATAGTAATCCGGCTACTATTATGACGGATCCTTCAATGGCTGATCACGTGTATCTGAAACCATTGACGACCAAGTCCATCATTGAAATTCTAAAAGAACATCCTCAAATTGATGCTGTGTTGCCAACTATGGGAGGACAAACTGCTCTTAACTTATGTATAGAGGCAGATGAAAAAGGAATTTGGAAAGATTTTGGAGTAGATCTTATAGGTGTTGATATTGATGCGATAAACATTACCGAAGATCGCGAGCAGTTCCGTGAGTTAATGCTTAAGATTGGTGTTGGTATGGCGCCACAGGCTACAGCTACCTCTTTCTTAAAAGGAAAAGAAATAGCTCAGGAATTTGGCTTTCCATTAGTAATTAGAGCTTCCTATACATTAGGAGGTGCTGGAGCGGCAATAGTTTATAAACCAGAAGATTTTGATGAATTATTAAGTCGTGGGTTAGAGATTTCTCCTATTCATGAAGTAATGATTGATAAGGCTTTAATGGGCTGGAAAGAGTATGAATTAGAGTTGTTACGAGATAATAATGATAACGTAGTTATTATTTGTGCAATAGAAAATATGGATCCAATGGGTATTCATACGGGAGATTCTATTACAGTTGCCCCAGCAATGACCTTATCTGATAGAACATATCAGAAAATGCGTGATATGGCAATTCATATGATGCGTAGTATTGGGGATTTTGCAGGAGGGTGTAACGTTCAGTTTGCCGTGAGTCCTGATGACGAAGAGGAAATTATTGCAATTGAGATTAACCCAAGGGTTTCGCGTTCTTCAGCATTAGCTTCAAAAGCAACTGGTTATCCTATTGCTAAAATTGCTACAAAATTGGCAATCGGTTATCGTTTAGATGAATTAGAAAATCAAATTACCAAGTCAACATCGGCATTGTTTGAGCCAACTCTTGATTACGTGATTGTAAAGATACCAAGATGGAACTTTGATAAGTTTGAAGGTTCTGACCGTACTTTAGGCCTACAGATGAAATCTGTTGGTGAAGTTATGGGTATTGGTCGGTCGTTCCAAGAAGCACTGCATAAAGCAACACAATCTCTGGAAATCAAAAGAAACGGCCTAGGTGCAGATGGTAAGGGGTATAGCAATTACGATCAGATTATTCAAAAACTGACCATTCCAAGTTGGGATCGTGTTTTTGTAATTTATGATGCCATTCAATTAGGTATTCCGTTGAGTAGAATTCATGAGATTACTAAAATTGATATGTGGTTCTTGAAGCAATATGAAGAACTCCATTTGCTAGAGAAAGAGATTTCTACGTATACCATTGCTACGCTTACCAAAGATTTAATGTTGGAAGCAAAGCAAAAGGGTTTTGCCGATAGGCAAATTGCGCATATGCTAGATTGTTATGAAAGTGAAGTGCATAAGAAGCGTACCGAAGAAATGAATATCAACAGGGTTTACAAATTAGTAGATACCTGTGCAGCCGAATTTAAGGCGATGACACCGTACTACTATTCTACTTTTGAAGCAGAGATAGAAAAACCAGATGGTACGCGTTATGTAGAGAATGATAGTATTGTTACCGATCGCAAGAAGATTGTAGTTCTTGGTTCTGGCCCTAATAGAATTGGACAGGGAATTGAGTTTGATTACTGTTGTGTGCACGGTGTACTTGCTGCTGCGGAATGTGGTTATGAGACCATCATGATTAATTGTAATCCAGAAACGGTTTCAACCGATTTTGATACAGCTGATAAATTATATTTTGAACCCGTATTTTGGGAGCATATCTATGATATTATCCGTCATGAAAAACCAGAAGGAGTTATTGTTCAGTTAGGTGGCCAGACCGCTTTAAAATTAGCAGAGAAACTTTCTAAGTACGGTATAAAAATAATAGGTACTAGCTTTGAAGCCTTGGATTTAGCAGAAGATAGAGGTAGTTTCTCTGAGATGCTAAAACAAAATGATATTCCTTTTCCACAGTACGGTATTGCTGAAACGGCAGATGAGGCTTTAACACTTGCTGATGAGTTAGACTTTCCGTTGCTGGTAAGACCATCCTATGTATTAGGAGGGCAGGGAATGAAGATTGTAATTAATAAAGAAGAGTTAGAGTCGCATGTTGTAGACCTTCTTAGAAAAATTCCGAATAACAAGTTGTTATTGGATCATTACTTAGATGGTGCTATTGAGGCAGAAGCCGATGCCATTTGTGATGGTGAAGATGTGTACATTATTGGTATAATGGAGCATATTGAACCTTGTGGAATACACTCAGGCGATTCTAATGCAACCTTGCCACCGTTTAACCTTGGAGAGTTTGTAATGCAGCAGATAAAGGACCATACCAAGAAAATTGCCTTGGCATTGAATACGGTAGGTCTAATTAATATTCAGTTTGCTATAAAAGATGATATGGTCTACATTATTGAGGCCAACCCTAGGGCATCTAGAACGGTTCCATTTATTGCTAAAGCGTATAAAGAGCCGTATGTAAACTACGCAACTAAAGTAATGTTGGGCGATAAAAAAGTGAAAGACTTTGATTTTAAACCAGAACTTAAAGGTTTTGCAATAAAACAACCTGTCTTTTCTTTTAATAAGTTTCCAAATGTAAATAAGAATTTGGGGCCTGAGATGAAGAGTACAGGAGAAAGTATTCTTTTTATTGATAGCTTAAAAGATGATGATTTCTATAATCTTTATGCTAGAAGAAAAATGTATCTGAGCAAGTAATTAGTCTCAGCTTAAAAATAAAAAGGTCATAACAATTAATTGTTATGACCTTTTTTTATAACTTATCTTGAGCGTAAAGCCTTCGTATTTCTTTTTTATCAAATTTTCCTACACTCGTTCGTGGTACTTGGTCAATGTATACATATTTGTCAGGAATTTGGTAGTTGGCAAATTCATGGCTTAGGAAGTTTTTAAGCTCTTCATCTGAAACTCTTTCGTTTTTGGTATTTAAAACCAAAACGGCTAAAGGTCTTTCTGCCCATTTTTCATCTGGAATAGCAATTACGGCCGCTTCTTTTACTTTTGGGTGTGCCATGAGTGCAGATTCTAGAGCAACACTAGATATCCATTCGCCGCCACTTTTGATGAGGTCTTTAGTTCGGTCTGTAATATGCATGAAGCCATCATTATCTATTGTACTTACGTCCCCTGTCCTGAACCATCCATCGTCCGTGAAATTATCTCGATTATTAGTCTTGAAATATGATTTAATAACCCAAGCACCTTTAACTTGTAGTTCTCCCATACTTTTCCCATCTCGCTCGGTTACAGAGCCATCATTACCAATAACGCGCATTTGAACTCCAGGGAACTCAATACCTTGTTTTGCACGTATTTTTAGTTTTTCTTCTTCGGTTAGACTGTGGTGATGGGGCTGTAAGCGACTTACCGTACCCAGAGGCGAGGTTTCTGTCATACCCCAAGCTTGTACGCCTTTAATACCAAAATCGTCTTCCATTCCTTTTATTAAACTTGCAGGGAGAGCGGAACCGCCCACTAAATATTCTTCTAATTTTAGTTTTGGTCTGGGTGGGTTTTTCTTTAAGGCATTATAAACACCCATCCATATGGTGGGTACGCCATTGGCTTTTGTAACTTTTTCTTTTTGTAAAATTGAAATAATAGCTTCTGGCTGTAAATTAGAGGACGGTAATACCATATCTGACCCAGTTATTAAACATAAATAAGGGTACCCCCAGGCCATAACATGAAATTGAGGTACAATTAGCAATACAATATCCGAACTGTTGTAGTTGGCTGCATTGGGTGTGGAAATGGTTAACGCATGTAGGTATGTAGACCGGTGGGTGTAAAGGACTCCTTTTGGAAGACCTGTAGTGCCACTAGTGTAGCACATACCGCAAGCATCATTTTCATTTAATGTTGGCCATTCAAATTCCTCTGGTTGGTCTTCTAATAAATCTTCATAATGAATTGTGTTGATAAGAGTAGTGCTAAAGAGTTCCGAAGCATTGATTATTACATAGTGCTCTACTGTTTCCAGTTTATGGGCTATTTTTTCTAATAGAGGAACTAATGATGCATCAACAAAAATAACTTTGTCTTCTGAGTTATTAATTATAAATTCAATTTGTTGTGAAGAAAGCCTGATGTTTATAGTATGACAAATAGCGCCCAGACTGGGTACGCCGTAGTACAGTTCAACATGTTGATAGTGATTCCAAGCAAAAGTACCTATCATATCACCTTTTGTAACGCCTAGTTTATTGGTAAGTGCATTTGCTAATTGTTTGCAACGTTTATAGAGATTACCAAAAGTGTATTCATGTCTTGTGCCGCTTGGCAAATGACTAATTATTCTTTTGTATTTAAACGCACTATTGCCATATTCAAGAATGGTAGTTGTGGTCAGTGGGTAATCCATTATCAATCCTTCCATAAGTTTAGGTTGAAGTATTAAGTGGTTGTGACGTACTTCTCTAAAGTTACTAAATTTTTGAAATGAACAAGAAAAAGAGGGGAGTTGTGTTCAGTTAAATCATATTGAGTAACGCTTTTGGAGGGGCCTTGAGTGCTAGTTTTATCCCATTTAAAGCGTAGATTCTTGACGAATGATTGGATTATCAGATTGTATAGACTTAGTGGTAAATATGCTAGGTATTTTTTAATGAGACAAATCTGTTTTTTTGGTAAACTAGTTTTAATCGGTACTTTCAGGAACTATATCATTATCTACCATATTTTGTATCTGTTGGCCCACAACGTTTGGCAGGATTACATTAAAAGATGTTCCTTTTCCTTTCCCTTCAGATTCGGCATAAATAGTACCATCGTGTGATTCAACAATTTGCTTGATCATATACAGGCCTAATCCGGTACCTTTTACGTCAGAATGAAATCTTTCAAAAGGAGAGAAAAGCTTTTTTAAAGATTTTTCATCCATTCCGGAGCCATTATCAGAAACAGAGAATTGTATTTTTTCTCCGTTTTCTTGAGCTTTGATATAAACTATGGGTTGTTTTTGGTCGCCCATATACTTTATGGCGTTATCTAGAAGATTGCCAAAGACTTGTATAATTCTATTTCTATCACCATAAATATTTGGTAGGTTTTCCTCAACTATGAGTTTTACTTTAGATACTTTTAATTTTCCTTTAACCAAAGTGGTTGAGAGGGCTACAATTTCATTGGTATCAAGAACTTCATTTTTATTCTCGATTTTACCAATTTTTGCAATTTTGGTGATATCTGCAATAAGGTTGTGCATCGTATCACAAGATATATTAATCATATCTAGGTATTGTTCCAGTTCAGGAAAATCTTTCATAACAAACTCCATAGGAATTAGACTTGCAATACCTTTAATACCGCTTAAAGGACTTTTAAGGTCATGAGAAACAGCAAAAGTAAAACGTTGAATTTCTTGATTTTTTGTGGTTAGTTCATCTGCTGCTTTTTCAAGTTCTTTCTTTTGTTGTTGTAATTGTTGCGTACGTTCGTCTATCTCTCTTTCTAGTGTTAATTGGTACTTTTTTATGGTTCTAACCCGAAGATAGAATATTAAATAAATACCTGAAATTAACAAAACTATCATGAGTAAACGAAACCACAAAGTTTTCCAAAAAGGAGGGGTAATCGTAATATGGAGGGTGGTTTCATTACTATTCCATATACCATCAGAATTGCTGGATTTTATTCTAAGTGTATATTTTCCAGGTTCTAAATTGGTATAATTAGCATTTTTTTTGTGCCCTATATAATTCCAATCGGTTTCGAATCCATCTAGAAAATAGGCATAGTTTACCTTGTCTGGATGACGAAAAGTTAAAGCATTAAACTCAAAATTTATAGCACTAGTATCATACGATAGGGTAATTGAATCTACTTGTGAGATATGATGCTTTAATATATTGGATTCATCACCTGGATAAACTGGTTTGTTGAATATTTTGAGACTGGTAATATTTACTTTAGGTTTATCTTCTCTTTTCTTAATGTTCTTTGCTTCAAATATATTGAAGCCATTACTGCCTCCAAAAATCAACTCGTCATTTTTTGTTTTGTAGAAAGAATTGGAGTTGAATTCATTGCCTTGTAAACCATCATCAATATCATAATTTATAGATGTTTTACTTTTGGGATCAAAGTGAACAACCCCAATACCTGTGCTAAGCCATAACCAATCGTCAGAATCTTCTATAATTCCTTTTATGGCATAATTTTCTAATCCGTTTTCTTTGGTGATAGTTTTGAAAGAATCGGTTTGGTGATTATATTTATCTAAACCAGCTTGAGTGCCAACCCATAAAACACCCTCATTATCTTCTATAATAGCATTGATGAAGTCATTACTAATGATGTGTTCATTTTCTAGGGTGTTATAACTTGTGTATTGCCATTCCTCATTTCTTTCAACTAGTTTAAAGAGCCCTGAAATTTGCGTTCCAACCCAAACATTTCCTCTTTTATCTTCGGTTATGGTTGTAATGGTAGAAACTTTAGTATTAGTAATATTGTTCTTTAGGTCTATGTTTTTATGAGTCTTGGTTTCAGGATTATAAACTTGTAAACCACCGTGAAAAGTGGCAATCCATATACGATCTTTACTATCCATCATAAGGTTAAATACATTATTCGATAGCAAAAAGGAATTTTCTTTTGTTAGTACCTCATAGTTTTTGTTCTCTGTGTTAAACACAGTAATTCCTTTGCCCCAAGACCCTAACCATATTTGATTTTTTTTATCTTGTAATAAGCTTAGGACTACATTGGTATTGAGGTTTTTATTATCTAAACTGTATTTTATAAAAGAATTAGAGACTCTATCCCAATAGTTCAATCCACCACCATCCGTTCCTATCCAAAGATGGTCATTAGCATCATTTTTATCTTGAATAAAACAGTTTATATTATCGTTGTTTAAAGATTGGTCATCAAAAGGTTTGTTTTTTATATGTTGAAACTTATAATGAATTGGGTCGTAAAAGCTCAGACCTTTTTTATAAGGTCCTAGCCACATGATTCCTTTATTATTATATATAAACCATATAGAGTTGCTTGAGACTGATTCTAAATTTTTACTGTCATACTTTAAGTTCGATAATTGTTTGGAGCTTTTTGAGTAGATATAAAGCCCATCATTTTCACTGCCTATCCAATAATCGCCATTTGGTGCAATTGATAGGGATAAAATAGGGTAGCCATCACTTATTTTTTTTCTTTGGACGCTTATTGAATTGTTATTTTCAATTTTTAATTCAATTAGTTCTCCATTGTGTAAACCAATTAAAAATTGAGATGAGTTTTGTTGTATTACGCTACGTATTCTCTGTTTTTCATGAAGTTTTGATAAAACTTGCAACTCATTGTTTAACACCCAAATGTCATTATCGATTATGATTGCAGTTTTTTGATTATCTAGTTTTGCAATTTTCACAAAAAAGTTGTCTTCTGCTTCTGGGTATTTGAATTCTTTAGTTTCCCCGGTGGGGATATGGTACCGGAATAGACTAGTAGTG
Organism: Zobellia roscoffensis; assembly: GCF_015330165.1. Classification (NCBI taxonomy): domain Bacteria; kingdom Pseudomonadati; phylum Bacteroidota; class Flavobacteriia; order Flavobacteriales; family Flavobacteriaceae; genus Zobellia; species Zobellia roscoffensis. Next base: position 4,695,885 of record NZ_JADDXT010000002.1, on the reverse strand, counting down.
GTTCCTAACCAAAGAAAATCTGTAGATTTAATAACGGAATAAAAATGTTCTAACGCTAGTTTTTTGCCTTCACCAATGAACGGATAAGACTTTAGAATATCCATTTCTCGATGATAGAGATTTAAACCTTGAACCGTGCCAATGTATAGTTGTCTATTATCATCTTCATAAATATCCTCTATATACCCATTCGTTAGCCCTGGTTTACCATCTACGCTCTGTTCATATATTTGAAAATTTTTACCGTCGTATCTGTTAAGCCCATTCCTTGTTCCAATCCATAAATAACCATAACTATCTTCATACATTACGTTGGCAGAGCTTTGGGACAGACCTCCTGGCAAGTGTTGAAAAGATATGGTGGGTTGATTCTGCTGAGCAAATACAAAATCACAACACCATAGTAGTAAACAGAACCATAAAACTAGTGCAGCCGATTGCTTTGATAAAGTCATAATAACAGAATATGCAAATAATAAGTAGGTTAAAACTTACAATATATAAATGTTATACTGACGATTTGAATTTTTGTTGCCTGTAGGCGGTATGTTGTTGTGAAAAGCTTATTTAAAGGAAATCAGGAGATTATACAATCAATTTTAATTAAACCAAACGGCATAACCTTGTCTTCTAAGTTCTAAGGCTAGAGTTTCTTCCCTTTTTAAGGCTTGGGCTTTAGTAGATAATGGAGCAATATGATGAAAAAGACTGCCTCGTAAATATAGGCCGTATTTTTCAACAAGATTAGCAGATAGTTTGTGTCCTTTTTTATTTACATACCCCGTTTTATGTTGTTCAAAACGTTTTTTAGGAGTCTTGCTGGTCATTCCTACATAAAGGCACTGTAAAACGCCATTAAATTGAGGGTTGGCTTCACGGAAACGCCTATTTTCCGTAAAAACTTTTTTAGAAAGCTCTATTACGTAAACATGATATTCAACTTTAGCCATTTTGAAAGGGATGTTTTTAGTGAGATAAATCCATTTCTTCTTTGGGTAGATGTTTAAAAATGGTACTTAAGAATTCAGGAAGGTTATAGGGCTTGTGTATGATATCATTCATACCGGAATTTAGTATTTCTTTTCTTCCTTCATCCAACTCAACCGCCGTCAACGCTATAATTGGAATGTCCTTGTTAAATTTTCGAATCATTTTAGTGGCCTCCATTCCGTTTATATTAGGCATGTTTATATCCATTAAAATCAAATCATACGTATTCGTTTTGGTTAAAGTTACAGCCTGTGCACCATCATCGGCCAAACTAGAATGAATATGATGTTTTTCTAGAGTTTTCTGAGTTACTTTTTGATTTATTTTGTTGTCATCAACAATAAGAACATGTTTGTTGGGGCTATTTTTAGAAGTATCCAATGCATCAATGATACTCTTGGTATTAGATGTTTTGTTGTTTTTTTTATGTTCTTTAATAGTTAGTTCATAACTGAATTCTGCCCCTTTGTTGGGTGAGCTATTCAAATGAATTTCACTTCCGTAAATGTCAAGAATTTTTTTAACTATAGTAAGGCCAAGACCTGTACCTGTGTAACTATGGTTTTTATTTTCAATTTGTGTAAACTCATTAAAGATTTCTTTTTGCATATTTTTAGGTATGCCAGGGCCATCATCTTTTATAGAAAATTTTGTTCTGTAGGTTCCATTTTCTGTCGCTTCAACTAAGGTTAGTTTCAACCATATATTTCCTTTCTCGGTAAATTTAATAGCGTTGCCCATTAGGTTTATAAGAATTTGAGATAGTCTTATAGGGTCACCAATAAGTTGATTGGGCAGTTTTTCATCTATATGAACGTGCAGTTTATTGCTATTTTTTTGTAATGTAAATTCAAAAGAACGAACAATGTTCTGGATAAGGGTATCCAATTCATAAGGGATTTTTGATAAGGTAATGGCTTCAGCATCCATTTTACTTAAAAGAAGAACATCATTGATTAGAGCGAGTAAATAATCTGCCGAAAATTTTAAAGAGTTGAGATCGTCTGCATAGGCTTTTAATTTTTCATCTTCTTTTAGTAACGTAGAAATACCAATAACGCCGTAGAGTGGGGTTCTTAATTCATGGCTAACCGTTGATAGGAATTTAGTTTTTACCTTAGATAATTTTTCGGCTTTTTCGTTAGCAATACTAAGTTCCTTATTTTTTAATCTTAGGTTTTGAATATACCGTCTTCTTGTTTTGAAAAAGATAATAATGCCGATAAGGGTGAAAACCAGAATTACAATAGCAACAACAAGAGCGGTAGTAAGAGATTTTGATTTAGAAATTAATTCATCTGAATAGGCTTGTTCTTTTAAGGCGGACTGCAGGTCTTTGTGAGCTTGCTCTAAATTAAATTTGGCCATTGCCTTTTCTGTCTCTTCCAGTTTTTTTAGAGTATACGCTTTTTGTTTAAACTGGTTGTGCTTGTCTAAGTTTGCAAATGCTTTTCTATAGTCATCGGTTTCACTATAAAGCTTAGATAAATCTTCATAGGCTTCAATGGCCAAATCCGTATTGTCATTTTCATCTGCAGTTGATGCAATTTTTTCTAATTTTTTTGCTGCAGCATCGTATTTTTTCCTTGCTAGGTAGTATTTGCCATATAGGAGATCCATATATAATTTATCAATTGAATCTACTTTTTGTAAAGAAAGGGTTTCTGCTTTTTGAAGAAAGGTATGAGCATCATCAATTTGGTTGTTTTCTAAATACGTCCAAATAAGGTTTACATAGGTTAAATAAACCTCGTCATAATCTTGATTTTTTTCGTTTATCTCTATACTCTCTTTTAAATATTTTATGGCTTTTACATAGGTCTGTTTATTTTCGGAATAAAGAATGCCTAAATTTAAAGCGCCCCAGGCAATTAGGCTGTCAGACTGTGTAGATCTAGCTAATTCTAACGCTTTCTCAGAATAAATTTTACCTTTTATGGTGTCCTCGGTTTCGGCATAAATACCGCCTAAAATATCATACCCTAAAAACTCATAATAGTCATAATTATACTCATGTCCTTTTTCAATTAATGTAGAGGCATATTTTATAGCCTCTTTGTAATTGTATTGGTCATAGGCATCATTTGATCTATTCACATATGATTCTAAGGTGTCCCGTTGCCATTCTGTTGTATTTTGCGCTAGTACATTAGATAAATGGGAGAGAAAAAAAATAAGTAAGAATGGTCTTAATATAGTCATGAGAACATTGGAGGTCAGTATAAAATTCAGGGGGTGACCTTATTGACAAGCTAATATAAGAATTTACTTCACAATAGATTATGAAGTTCGCAATTGATCGATGGAGGGCACTCTATGTTAAGGCTTAAGCTGATTTTTAAAGGCGATTAAGGCGTTTCTACCTCAATTCCTTCAGTTGTAAAGGAAAAAGCTTGGGCACCTAATCCGCCAACCATTACGGCTTGGAATAAAGGGTTAAGTGGGTGTTTGGAATACCAATCTATTATAAAATTAGCGCCACTACCACCAGAGGTGTCCTGTTGTTCTATAACGTAATCAATGGACTCCATTGGTTTAAGGTAAATAGCCTGGTCTATATAACTTCTCACCAAATCACCACCAGTATTATAGTAATCTATGGTGGTAATAAACAAACTGTCCTTTAAACTGGTATTTCTGATACTTAATGTAGCAGTTAATAATGTTCTAGAATCTCTTGTTTGGTTGTAGATGTCAGAATAAATGGGTACATAGACTTGTTTGGTAAGAGGGCCGACAGTGTTACCATCGACCCTTCTATTTAGAGTATGTTCGTCTAGTATCTTTACCGGTTTTTCATCGGTTGGTCGTTTACAAGAAACGACCAGGGTAACAAAAATAAGAATGCAGGCAATAGTCCAAATAAATTTTACAATGAAAAAATTTCTATTGTTGTATTTGTTCATAGCTATTAACACTCTAACCTTATTATGTTTAGGTACTGACAAATTAATTTTCTATTCCCATTCTGTATGAAAAATACCTTCTTGGTCTAATCGCTCATAAGTGTGCGAACCAAAGAAATCTCGTTGTGCTTGAATAAGGTTCAAAGGTAACCTACTAGATGTGTATGCATCAAAATAAGTAAGTGAATTTGAAAGTCCAGGCAACGGAATTCCGTTGGCAGCTGCATGCGCTACCAATTTTCTTGTGGAGCCCACCGTACTTTTTACTTTGTCTACAAATTGGCTTGATAGTAAAAGGTTTGGTAAATCCTTATCAGCTTCAAAAGCTTCTGAAATATCAGCTAACAAACCGGCTCTAATAATACAGCCTGCACGCCAAATTTTAGCAATTGTGGTAACATCTAAATTGTAGTTGTATTCTCTGGAAGCATCTGCCAACTGATGAAGACCTTGAGCGTACGTAATAATAAAAGAGAAGTAAAGTGCTTCTTCGGCCATTTTGGCCAATTCTTCTTTATCTAGTAACTCAACTTCTGGGCGATCGTATAATTTATCGGCCTTTATTCTTTCGTCTTTTAAAGCGGATACTTCTCGCATACTTACGGCAATATCAATAGAAGGAATAGGTATGCCTAGGTCCATCGCATTTTGGCTAGTCCATTTTCCTGTGCCTTTTTGCTTAGCTTTGTCTAAAATTTGATCAACAAGATCGCCTTTTCCAAGGTCATCTTTTTGTTCAAGAATTTTAGAAGTAATTTCTACTAGAAAAGATTGTAAGCGACCTTCGTTCCATTTAGAAAAAGTAGAGTGAAGCTCCTCGTTAGAGAAGTCTCCTGCTTTTTTAAGCAAGTCATAAACTTCAGAGGTAAGTTGCATCAACCCGTACTCAATACCATTGTGAACCATTTTTACATAGTTACCAGATGATTTAGGCCCTAAATATGCAACACAAGGTTCTCCTTTGTATTTTGCAGAAACAGCTTCAAAAATCGGTTTAATATGTTGGTAGGCAGATTTTGAGCCACCAGGCATGATACTTGGTCCTAAACGAGCCCCTTTAGCCCCTCCAGAAACACCTGCTCCAAAGAAGTTAATAGCCTTGTCATGAAGATAAGCCTCACGACGGTCCGTATCCGTGAAAAACGAATTTCCACCATCAATTATAATATCACCCCTATCTATATACGGTAAAAGACTTTCAATTACTCCATCTACAATTTTACCAGCAGGAACCAAAAGCATAATCTTTCTAGGCTCTTTAAGAGATTTTACAAATGTCTTAATGTTGGTAGAGGCATTTACTTTGGCTAGGTGACTGCCTTCTTCTTTTAAAGCAGCTACTTTTTCAGCATCTAAATCATAACCGTAAGCAGAAAAACCATTATCCGCTACATTCAATATAAAGTTACGCCCCATAACACCGAGGCCTACCAATCCAAAATCATATTTTTCTTCCATGTTCTAATTTTAAAATTACTAGGGTGACCATAAAATTGATTTTTTTGGTCAATAGAGTCAAAATTAAACCAAATTATTGAAATGTGAAGTTATCTTAGGGTAAACTCGTTGGTATTACTGCATCTTTTCGATACTTTTGCTCTCTCAAATAGTATTAGGATACCATCTCATTATGAATAAAACAGAAAATCAGATTCTTGTTATATTTGGCGCTTCTGGCGACCTTACAGCAAGAAAACTTGTACCCGCACTTTTTAATCTTTATCAGGCAGATCAGCTTCCTGATAATTTTGTGGTACTAGGGGCAAGTAGAAGTGATATGACAGATAGCGCTTTTAGGAATAAAGTGGTATTAGAAAGCACCTACTTAAAAAATAAGCTAGAAAATTTAGAGGACGATCGTGTAAAGGATTTTGCGAGCAAGTTCTTTTATGAAGACTTAGGCGGGAGTTATGATACGGATTATGGTCGTTTACGCAAAAGGGTAGAAGACCTTAAGAACAAATACCAAACATCTGGTAATATCATATATTACCTTTCTACACCTCCTACTTTATATGAAACAATAGCCCAGAGGTTGTCAGATGCAGGTATGGGTACGCAGAACAATGGCTGGAAACGCTTAATTGTTGAAAAACCATTTGGTTATAGTCTAGATACCGCTAAACAGCTGAACAGAGGTATCCAGAAGTTTTTTAAAGAAGATCAGATTTATAGAATAGATCACTATTTGGGTAAAGAAACGGTTCAGAATCTTTTAATAACCCGTTTTGCCAATAGTATTTTTGAGCCTCTTTGGAACCGTAATTACATTCACCATGTAGAAATAACCAATGCAGAAAGTGTTGGTGTAGAAAAGAGAGGTGGATATTATGATACATCTGGAGCGCTACGTGATATGTTTCAGAACCATTTACTGCAGATTGTTTCATTAATTGTAATGGAGCCACCTATTAGTGATGCTCCGGAAGATATACGTAATGAAAAGGTAAAAGCACTTAAGTCGCTTAGAGTAATGAAAACTGATCAAGAATTGTTTGATCATACTATTCGTGCTCAATACACAAAATCTGTAATTGACGGTAAAGAGGTAAAAGGCTATCGCGAAGAAGAAGGGGTTGATAAAGATTCTACCACTGAGACGTACGCTGCCATTAAGTTTTTTGTAGATAACTGGAGGTGGAAGGATACTCCGTTCTATGTTCGTACCGCTAAGCGAATGCCTACAAAAGCAACAGAAGTGGTAATTCACTTTAAAACGCCACATCACCAAGTTTTTCAGGACACAGGACTGGATAGCAAGGATAATAAATTGGTTATCCGCATACAGCCAGATGAAGGTATATTGATAAAATTTGGAGTAAAAGTACCGGGGCAGGGTTTTAAAGTGGAGCGCGCCAATTTAGATTTCTACTATTCTAGCTTAGCAGAAACTCACGTTATGGAGGCTTATGAGCGCTTGTTGTTAGACGCTATGCAAGGAGATGCTACGTTATATGCTAGAGCAGATGAGGTTGAAGCTGCTTGGGAATTTGTAGACCCAATTTTAAAGTATTGGGAAAAAGGAAAAGATGTTAGAATGTATGGGTATGCCGCAGGTGTTTGGGGCCCTGAAAATTCTAATGAATTAATAGATGGTATTGGCGAATGGAGAAATCCAGGACCTAGCTTAACAGATGACCCAGGTTTCTGTGTTATTTGTTAGATTGTATAATCTTTTTTAAAGGGTACCCATAGGGTACCCTAATTTATTTACATATAATTATGGAGTTAAAGATATATCAAGATAAGAGTGAGGTTGCCCAAGAGTTTTCAAACTATTTTGCAGAGAAAGCAAATGGAGACGAAGCCTTTCATGTAGCACTTTCTGGAGGAAGCACGCCAAAAATAGTTTTTGATGTGTTGGCAAAAGAATTTGGAACACATATAGATTGGAAATTAGTTCATTTTTATTGGGGAGATGAACGTTGCGTACTTCCTACTGATGATGAGAGTAATTATAAAATGACGGTAGAACATCTATTGTCAAAAATTGATATTCCTGAAGAGAATATTCATAGAATTAAAGGCGAAGATGACCCAGCGGAAGAAGCCGTACGTTATGCACAAGTGCTAAAGCAAGAGCTTCCTGCTAAGAATGGTTTCCCACAATTTGATTTGGTTATTTTAGGTATGGGCGATGACGGTCATACCGCTTCAATTTTCCCACATGAGATAGAACTTTGGGAGGCCGAAAGTTTATGTGCAGTAGCTGTTCATCCAGATTCAGGGCAAAAACGAATTACAATAACCGGCAATGTTATTAATCATTCTAAAACAGTAGTCTTTTTAGTGACCGGTGCCAGTAAAGAGGAAAAAGTTGGTGAAATAATCAATAGCGAAGGTTCATGTAGTACCTATCCTGCTAATTTAGTAGCTCCCACATCGGGAGATTTACTTTGGTTTTTAGACAAGGCCGCAGCTGCAAAAATTACCGAAGGTCAAGTTTAACGTTTTCGTTGGTTAGACTTTCTAAATGCATTTCCATTTTAAATTGAGAAGAGTCAAATTGAGTGTCTCTTGAAAATGCCTCTTCTTTACGTTGCTTACTTCTAGAAAAACGTCTTACACCTTGTTCGTTTTCTAAAAGTAAGCCGGGAATGGGTACTCCTTTTCCGTTTTCATCTTTGGCAACCATGGTAAAATAGGATGAGTTACAGTGTCTTTTAGTACCCGAGGTAATGTTTTGCGACTCTACGCGAACTCCTACTACCATTGATGTTCGTCCGGTGTAATTGATAGAGGCGCGAAGGGTTAGTAGTTCTCCCACTTCTACGGGATGTAAAAAATCTACACGGTTTACAGAAGCTGTTACACAATACATTTGCGAATGTTTTGAGGCACATGCAAAAGCAATTTGATCCATGAGGTTTAAAATATGACCCCCATGGACCTTACCTCCAAAATTAGAATGGGAGGGTAGCATTAGTTCTGTAATTGATACCCTAGACTCGTTAGCACTTTTAAATTTTTCCATTAATTTTTAAAATGAGGTGATTGTTCTTTCTCTACTTTGGTTACGAAATATTTACTGTCGCCTAGCCAAAGAAACGTGGCAAAACGTTCAACGTAGTGTAATTTAACGTATTGTCCTTGATACTCTTGTAATTGCTCAATGACGTCTTTGTCCTTATCCAATACAGAAAAAGAAAAAATTTGAGCCCCAGAGATTCCTTGGCTGATTTCTCCTTCCCATGTCTTAATGAGAACACCTTTGTGACTTATTTTAATAAGTTCTCCCGAGCGTATACCATCACTATAGGTAACGAAATATATAAATGCGTAAACGATACCGAATAGGGCAACAATAAGGCCCAAGGTTACAAAAAGCGACTTTTTCATGGTTTTAGTTTTAGTTCGCTTTCAAAATCATCATCTTGAGCGCGTTTTAATATGGGTTCTGGAATGGATTTTTTAGCTTTCGCACCCATTTTTTTCAATTTTTCTATGCTAACAACTATATTGCCACGACCCTCAACAAGTTTGTTCATGGCGCCTTTGTATTCAGACTTGGCCTCGTCCATTTTCTTGCCCACTTTCATGAGGTCGTTTACAAAACCTTCAAACTTATCATAAAGAGCGCCCGCTTGTCTGGCTATTTCAATGGCGTTACGTTGCTGCTTTTCGTTATTCCACATACTATCAATAGTCCGCAATGTAGCTAATAATGTAGAAGGGGTAACAATAACTATATTTTGTTCAAACGCTTTGTTGTAAAGAGTAGGGTCATTGTTTATGGCAATGGCAAAAGCAGGTTCTATGGGAACGAACATCAGTACAAAATCTGGACTTTCCATAGCATAGAGGTCTTCGTATTTTTTTGCGGAAAGTTGGTCTACATGTCTTTTTAGGGAGTTAATGTGGTCTTTTAGAAATTTATCACGCATATCATCTTCTGCGTTAACAAAACGTTCATAGTCTGTGAGTGAAACCTTGGAATCCACGACCATCTTTTTCCCATCTGGAAGATTAATGATAACATCTGGAAGTACTCTGGAACCGTCTTCTCTGGTAAAACTTTGTTGTACGGTGTATTCACGGTCTTTTTCCAAACCTGATTTTTCCAATACGCGCTCCAATACCAATTCGCCCCAATTTCCTTGCATTTTACTATCACCTTTTAAGGCTTTGGTAAGATTTTCGGCCTCTTGGGTGATTTTTAGGTTTTGGCTTTGTAGATTAAGGAGTTGTTCTTTTAAAGCGGAATGTATACTGATATTCTCTTTCTGACTTTCTTCTACTTTTTTCTCGAACAGCTGTATTTTTTCATTTAAGGGAGATAAAATATCCTTGATATTTTTTTCGTTACGCTCCGTGAATTTTAAGCTTTTTTCCTCTAAAATTTTATTGGCAAGATTTTCAAATTCTTTGGTGAATTTCTCCTGAAGCTTTTCAACCTCGTCTTTCTGTTCGGTGTTTTTAAGCTGAAGATTTTCTAAATCCGCCTGATAACGAACGATTTGATTGCCTAATTGTTCTTTTTCGGACTGTAGCCCAATTTTTTGATCTTCACTATCTCGCAAGCGCTGCTCTAACAAAACCAGGTTGGAGTGTAATTGCTGTTCACGTTCTTCTAGCGCACTTTGACTGGATTTGGTTTTTAAATTTTGAATGTAATTCCCGAGGAAATAACCCACGGCAAGGCAAATCAATCCTATTAATAAATATACGAGGTAAATGTTCATTTTTAAAGTAAAGCGTTCGGGGTAAAGATACAAGATTGGTGTGAAAACCAAACACTACTCCGATGTTACTTTTTTATTCTAAAAGAACCTGTCTTAGGCTCAAAGGAGACAGTGTCAGAAGGAAATAACGACTCAAATGCTTTTTGTTCAATAAGTTCACAGGGTTGTCCAAAGTAGTTTTCTTTGCCATCTAATAAAACCATTTTATCGCAAAGCTGAATAGCCATTTCAATCTCATGGGTAGTAAAAATCACGATTTTTTTTGTAGTATGTGCAATGGACCGGAGCAGTTTTAAAATCTGTATTTTATGGTAGAGGTCTAAATGGGTTGTGGGCTCATCAAGTAGAATAATAGAAGTGTCCTGAGTCAAAGCTCTAGCAATCATTACCCGTTGTAATTGCCCATCACTCAATTCGTAACATTTTTTATGCTGTAATTCTTCTAGCCCTAGTGATTTGATAGTTTCTTTTATTTTCTGTTTGTCAGTAGCAGTCAGTGTACCCAGCCAATTGGTGTAGGGCTGTCTTCCTAAGGCCACCAATTCTATCACGGACAGATTTTTTGAAGCGATGGGTTCCGTAAGTACCATACTTATTTCTGATGATAAATCTTGCGGCGAATAAGCAGCAACCGGTTTGCCTTTCACAGCTAAGCAACCTTCTAGATGCGGTTGCGCATTACCCAAAGTGCGCAATAATGTAGATTTTCCAATACCATTAATACCTACTATTGCTGTAAGTTCACCAGGTTCTAAACCAAAATTAATGTTTTTGGAAATAGTTTTTTCGCCATACCCAATAGATAGGTTGGTAACAGAAAGGGTACTATGTTTTTTATGAAGACCGACGACGATTTTTGATTAAAGTTGTTTCTTGATGTTCTTAGGTAATTTACTGATATTCTTTATTTTGATATTTTTGTAGTATACTTCACAAGCTTCAGATTGAAATTGAATTTTTCCTTTGGTCAGTGATTTGGCAATTCCCTCTTTTGTGTATTCCTTGGCATTTTCAAGCACCATAACTACTTTTCCGTTTACGATATGATAGGCTTTATCATTTATGCAAATAAGCTCTAAACGGCTCCATTCGCCATGTGGATTTTCAAAATTAGCAATTCTTCTACAGCGTCCGTCACCTCCGGTCTTAAAAGTTCTCATTTCTCCCTTTGGATCATAGAACCAAAAGTCTTTTCCGTTATCATTTTTCTTTGTGGCTTTGATATCCATGCTTACACCTGCCAATGGAAAAAAGTCGCCACAGTCGGTTTCTTGTACTTGCATTTCAGGGGCACGCATCCAAACGTTCCAAAATTGTCCGTGAGGTTCTTGCGCATGATAAAGTACACCACTGTCCCTTTTATCTTTTAGGCGTGGTTCGTATTTTTTGGTTCCCCATTTGATATCAAAGACCAAATGGTAGTTTTCATATTCCTTTTTGGTGCTTAATCCTCCATAAATCTCACCGCTTACATTTAAGATGGTTTCTCCGTTTTCCTGAGTAGTTGTAAAGATATATAAAGGGTCGTTATTCAGGCCTATAGGTGTTCCGTGCATTCCATCTCCTTTTTCATAACCTTCTAGGTCTAAAGATGTGTGTGGCACGCCAATAAAAACATCCCAATAGGTAAGGTCTTTGTCAAGCAGGTTCTCCCATTCTTGATCGTTCTTTTGAGCGTTTAATAAATTAGAAGTAAGCGCAACGAGTAAAATCAGGTAAGTTAGTTTGGTTCTCATAGGGAAGGGTATGGTTTATTTTAATATAACTAGCAGAACTTTTTTGTCCGTTGGTAAAACTAGAGAATTAGAACTATGGAAACTATAACATATGATCAGATATGTATAAATTAAAGTTTCTAAGAAAACGGATTTCATCAAAATACCATTTTTCTTTTTCTTACTAGCAACCAGATAACTACTGGAGCACCTAAAATACTAGTTATTGCATTTATAGGAAATACTTCGGCACTATTGGGTAGTTGCGTTATGGTATCACATATAAGCATGAGAATAGCACCGTAAATCAAAACTGCAGGAACCAATATACGATGTTCTGTAGTATTGAATATTTGTCGTGTTAAATGTGGTACGGCCAATCCTACAAAGGCAATAGGACCGGCAAAAGCAGTGATAGCCCCTGCCAATAAGCCGGTTGCAATTATAATTTGATAGCGTGAACGTATTAAGTTTACACCCAAACTCTTGGCATAGTTTTCACCAAGTAGAAAGGCGTTCAAAGATTTTATTGAGAAAATAGAAAGGAGTATTCCCAGAAAGACAATAATGAACAGTAACCCCAGTTGATGCCATGATAGATTACCTACACTACCAAAAGACCAGTATACAAACTGTTGTAGTTTTTCGGCATTGCTAAAATAAGAAAGGACACTTACTATTGCTGCACTAATACTGCCAAACATTAGGCCAATAATCAAAAGTGCCATGGTATCTTTTACTTTTGAAGCTACAGTTATGACTGCCAAAAGCACTAAGAAACTTCCAATACTGGAGACAATGGCTAGTGATACATCTGTAATAAAACTGAATCCGAATAAAGATGTGAGCGTTGCCGAACCCATAATCAGAAAGGCAGCTCCTAAACTTGCTCCTGAACTAATGCCCAACACAAAAGGACCAGCTAGTGGGTTTCTAAACAAGGTCTGCATTAGGAGTCCACTTAAAGATAATCCAGCGCCTACCAATACCGCCGTGAAAGCTTTGGGAATTCTGTAATTCCAAATAATATATTCCCAAGCTGTATTTTCTAGAGTTTCTCCAAAAATAGAGCGTAGTGTTTCTGTAAAAGGAATAGAAACTGACCCCAAGCAGATATTTACACTTAATGCAACTACTAAAGCAGCAAGTAAAAAGATGAAAGAATAACGGTATGTTTTAGGGTCTTGCAATTATTCTAGAGGCTTAAAAAAGAAAAGTTGATGGTCAGGTAACAATTCAGGATGAAAAATATGAATAAGGTCTTTTAAAACTAAATCAGGCCGCATAGGTCCCAATTCATAATACAGCAACCCACCGGTAGCTCCTTTAGCAATAGTGTTGGAGAATATAGTTTTGTTTTTGTAGGCGTCAAACTGAGTGTAATGCTCGTTGGATTCCTCAACTTCTGCGTATGAGGTAAGTATAGAAGGGTTTAACCAAAAATCGGCATGTTGTGCCGTAGCAAGAACAGTCTCCAAACTTTGGCTAATACCACCGGTTTCTTGCGTTTCTTTCCAAAGATAATCAGTTTTGGCATCCTGTAGGAATTGTGCCATCCAGCTTTTTCCTCCGGCCACATGCCACACATCCTTATAAAGACCTCCGGTAAGTACGGTAGGTTTTTTAGTGACGTCTTTTACGATGGCTTTGGTTTGTTCGTATGACTTTTCAATAGACTTAAAAATACTATCCGCTTTAGTTTCCAATCCAAAAAATGGCGCAAAGAACTTAACCCATTCTGCCTTTCCCAAAGGAGACTCTTCCGTCCAGTCTCCATTATAGACTACAGGAATGTTAGAGCGTATTATGGTTTCGTATGCTTTGTTCTGATTGTTGATTCCAAACCCTACCAAAACTTCGGGCCTTAGGCTAATGGCTATTTCTGTATTTAAGGTCTCATTATTTCCTAATTCTTTTATATGCCCTGCGTCTATTAGTTTACGGGTGTTTTCCGAAGAAATTAAAGAGGTCTTGGGAAAACCTACCAATTTATTGGTAACTCCCAAGGCATCAAGAGACGGAATATGCGTTGTGGAGGTTACTATTAAACGTTCTATTGGTGTTGCAACAATAGCATCATATTCTTCTTTATTGAGCGTTATTGATGCCATTTTGTTTTTTGGAGCCAGTGCGTATTTAAAGGAAGTAGTAGCACCGGGCCAGGCAGATGACACTTCAATAATTGTTAGGCCGTTATTTGTTGTCTCTATTGAAAAGCCTTTAGCATGGTTAATTTCAATTTTTGTGGGAGGGGCGCTTTGTAAAGGGGAGTCATTTTTTTTATCGGTCTTGCAAGCGATGAATAGACAGAATACAAGTATTAAAATGCTGTTTTTCAAGTGTTTGTTTTTGTGCTAGGTGTGTGGCCTCGTTTTGTTTCGGCAATAAAGGTAATGTCTTTATATCCTAAGAGGAAAGAGCTTGGGGAATTATTTTTTAGATTTTGTGCATATAACCCTTTGGTTATCACTGTCCTGTTAAATTAATAATCAGCTAGGGTTAAAATAGTTTAAGTCCCATAATTAGTTCATTATATTTGAGGCTTAAAAAATAATAGTAATGAAGAAAGTTTTATTTGTTTTAGCCTTGGTCGTATTCGTTTCTTGTGGAGATGATGATAAAAATGAACCTAAGGAGGTTATTGATTATACGGTTCAAAACGAAGAGGATATTAAGGCGTATGTTGAGGCAAACGGTTTGGATGCCACCAGAAGTGACTCTGGTTTGTATTACGTTATTGAAGAAGAGGGCACTGGCGAAAACCCAACGACTACCTCAGATGTTACCGTAGCTTATAAGGGATATTATTTAGACGGTTCTGTTTTTGACGAGAGTAGTTCAGAAGGAATCACTTTTAATTTACAACAAGTCATTGCAGGTTGGACCGAAGGGATTACCTACTTCAAGGAAGGTGGTAACGGTATTCTTTTAGTTCCTGCGGCATTGGGTTATGGAAATTCGGACAACCGTGGAATTCCAGGAGGTTCGGTACTTGTTTTTGATGTTAATCTTCTAGAAACGAATTAATTTAGTTTTTCTGGAGATTATTTTTTTTCTTCTTATTCGGGTGAAGGTCATCATTTTTTTGAGTTGCATATATCAATGAATTGATTACCTTCGCCGCGAATTTTGGTTTGATACGGCAGTATGTTTCTGCTTTATCGATTAAAAGGGAATCCGGTTAAAATCCGGAACTGTTCCCGCAACTGTAAGTTCATGCCAAGAAATTCTTGGTACCTCTTAGGAGGGTGTTATTTTCTTCAACACCACTGTCTATAAAAAGATGGGAAGGTAAGATAACATTGAACAAGTCAGGAGACCTGCCAATTTCATAACCTTAAATAAGACTTTCGGGTAAAAGGTCTTTAACGGTATGAGAGATTATAGACCATTTTTGATTATTCTTATTTTATTATGCACTTTGTTTGGCAATGCCCAACAGGATAGCATAACAGTTTTGGACGAAGTAATTCTTACTGATGTTCGGCTTTTACATTTTTCTAGTGGAAAGGTAAATGTTCTGAAAGATTCTTTAGTTGACCGTAATGGTAGCTCTTTGACTGATCTTTTACAATTTAACTCTAGTATTTATTTAAAAGAAAATGGATTAGGAATGATTTCTTCTCCATCTTTCCGTGGTACTAACGCCTCACAAACAGCTGTTATTTGGAATGGAATCAATATTAATTCACAACTGACGGGTCAGGTTGATTTTAATACCATTGTACCTAGGAATTACGGTTCCATTAGTATTCGTAGTGGTGGCGGTAGTGTACAATTTGGTAGTGGAGCTATTGGCGGTAGTATTCATTTAAATGATGTTTTTCGATTTAATAAGCATTCAGATCATGAGTTGTTATTGGGTTATGGAAGTTTTGATACTAAAAATATCAATTACCGTACTTCAGTTGGATCAGAAAAAACAACAATAGGTTTCGGTGTAAACTATCAGGTATCTAATAATGATTATAAATATTTAGATACCGATAAAAGAAATGAAAACGGGGCCTATGAAAACGTCAATATTAATGGAAATATAGGGCATCAACTTTCTGAGAAGCAATTACTGAAATTTTATCATAACACTTTTATAGGAGACCGTGATTTTTCAGGTACGATTACGGCCCCATCAAACTCAAACTACAAAGATATTAATGTTCGAAATCTATTGGAGTGGAGCCATTTTAACCAAAATAGAATTCACCGTGTTAAAGCGGGGTATCTTTATGAAAAGTATAAATATTTTGATAACAAAGACCGTGAAGATTTTTCTTTTGGAAATACCAATACGTTTTTAGTTAATTATGACTATAAAGTCCATTTTAAAAATATCCTATTAAATGGAATTGCCGATTACAGCCATATCACAGGAGACGGAACTTCTATTGAAAATGTCAAAAGAAAAACACTGGCTACCACATTTTTGTTCAAGCAGAATTTAAGTGAAAAGATTAGTTATGGTGTCAATCTTCGAAAAGAGTTTGTTAACGATTATAACAGCCCTCTCGTATATGGGTTAGATGTTAAGTATGTGTTGAATTTGAGCCATTCAGTTCATCTCAACGCCTCAAAAAACTATAGAATTCCCACATTTAATGAGATTTATTGGGTATTAGGAGGTGGATCAGGGGGCAACCCGGATGTTAAGCCTGAATCTTCATTACAAGCCGAAATAGGGTATACCCTTAACAAGGAGAAATATACTTTTCATTGGGCCGCTTTCTATATTGCTTCCGAAGACTTGATTCAGTGGCGGCCAAATAATGATGGAATCTGGACTCCTACTAATATAAACGATGCATCTAATTATGGGCTAGAAGTTTCCTTGAAATTAGAAGAGAAATGGGGAGCACATCATCTGAGTTGGAAAAACGGTTACGGGTTTACTAAAGCAATGAACAATGATACAGAAAATACTTTAATGTATGTGCCTGAACATAAGGCAAACTCAAACCTAAGTTACGCATTTGGAGATTGGCTATTGTTCTACCAACTATCCGTAAACGGAAGTGTCTTTATCACTTCGGACAATTCAGAATCATTACCCGGATATTCTATTTCAAACTTAGGTGTTGGTAGAAACATAAAAACGAAAGGGAAATTGATTGTTGAAACTATGTTGCAGGTCAATAATCTTTTCAATAAAAATTACCAGAATGTAGCTTATCGGCCTATGCCAAACAGAAATGTACAATTAAAACTAAAATTTAAAATTTAAAAAAGAGGATAATGAAAATTAAACAAATATCAATTTTAGCTGCTTTGTCAGCCTTATTTACTGTTAGTTGTTCCAATGATGACGGTGGGGTTACGATGGAAGAAGAACAAGATGCTAAGGGAGCTTACGAAGACGGAATATTGATTACAAATGAAGGTCCGTTCAATAATGGTACGGGAACGGTAACTTATATATCCAACGATTCCTTACTTGTAGAAGATGAAATTTTTAATCTAGAGAATAATGAAGACCTTGGAAACATAGTACAGTCCATAGCGTTTGATGATGAACTAGCGTACATAGTTGTCAATAATTCACATAAGATTCATGTTGTAAACCGAAATACCTTTAAAAGTGAAGCGGTAATTGATGAAGGACTCTTAAATCCTAGGTATATGACTATTGCCAATGGAAAGGGTTATGTTACTAACTGGGGGGAAACGGCAGATGAAACTGATGATTTTGTCGCCATTATCGATTTAACTACGAATACTGTTTCAAAACCCATTCCTACCGAGTTAGGACCGGAAGCGATAACCTCTAATACGGATTTTGTATATGTTGCACATCAAGGGGCATTCGGTCAAAATAACAAAGTTTCAGTAATAGATACTTCTACGGACACCGTGTTATCTACACTTGTTGTTGGAGATTTTCCAAATTCAATGCAATGGGATACTGCTGGTAATTTATGGGTATTAAGTAGTGGAGCACCGGAATACACAGGAACAGAAACTAATGGGACACTTACAAAAATTAGTACATTTGATAATAGCATAGCACAAACTTTTGATTTTGAAACTACTCAACACCCCGGTGATTTGAGCGTTGAAGATGATATATTTTATTTTGGCATGTCTAATGCAGTTTATTCTTTTAGTTCCGATTCAGATGCTTTACCAACCGAAGCTTACATTAGTGATGTTTCTTTTTATAGTATGACTGTTAATGACGGAAAATTATATGGCACCGATGCAAAAGATTATGCCAGTAAAGGGGATCTGTACATTTATGATTTAACATCAAAAGAATTAACTAATACTATTCCTGTAGGAATTATTCCAGGAGGTATATATTTTAATTAAATCTGATGCTCAAAGTTTGCTCTTTTATGCCAGCGGTAACTCAAATGCTCTATGATATGGGTCTGGAAGACCATTTGTATGGTATTACGTTTGAGTGTCCGCCGCAGGCATTAGAAGAAAAAAGACCGGTGGTACGATGCATTCTGGAAGGTAAGAATTATACAAGCAAAGAGATAGATGTATTTTTCTCAGAAAGTAAGAAAGAAGGGAAAAAGCTGTATTACGTAGATGAAAAGGCATTAGCGGAAATAGCGCCAGATGTCATATTTACACAAGACATGTGCGATGTTTGCCAGATTGATACGGAATGTACAGCAGCTGCTGTGGCTAACCTTGAAAAACAGCCGGAACTCATTTCAATTAGCCCTTCTGGTCTTAAAGATGTTTTTGATAATGCAGTTTCTATTGCCAAGGCATTGAATAAGGAAGAGGTGGCTTATGAGTATTTGGGAAAACTGAATGAAAGAATAGATTATGTAGTGGACCAACTAAGAGCAGCTAGAGTTCTTACAAAGAGAGTGCTGTTGTTGGAATGGATAGAGCCTATTTATAATTGCGGTCATTGGATACCTCATCAAATAGGATATGCAGGTGGTGTGGATATGCTATCTAATCCTTCTGGAAATAGCGGTGTTCTTTCTTGGGATAAAATAAAACAGTATAATCCTGAAGTAATTGTGATAGCTCCATGTGGATTTAGCATGAGCAGAACCTTAAAGGAAATGTACCTATTGCTTTTAAAAGAGGGGTGGACCTCATTGGAGGCTGTGAAGAAACAACAGGTATATATAGCCGATTTTGATTTGTTTACGCAATCTTCTGCTGCAACTCTGGTAGATGGTATAGAATTGTTGGCAGGATTGTTTCATCCGGAAGCGATTTCTGTTCCTTCGCATTTGAAGCGTAAGTATCAAAAGTTTTACGAGTACTAAGAAGCGTTCGATTATCAAACAAAAAGCGGCCTGTTTAATGCAGGCCGCTTTTCGCTTTTAAGAATAATGTTCACCAAATTATAGGAGGATCGGTAACGTACATATTATCTTTTAAGGGCGTAAACATTTTTGAGCTTGTCAAGGTTTCTATAGGTAGTTCCGTTTTTTGAATGCCCTTTGCGGAAGAACCGGTTATAAGCTCTATTGCCTTTGCAAGATATGGCTCATTAAGATCGCCTAATACGCCTAAATTGGCAAGGTCTTCTTGTAACGGTTCATTTGGAACTAAACCGTCAGTGAAATCAGAAAACCCTTCTGCATTTTCATTTCTTCCCAATAAGGGCTGAATGGCCCACTTATTATTTTTGTTTATTTTACTTACTCTTTCTGCATTGTAGATATAGTTATTGCCTCTATCGTCTACCATAGTTACAGAAAATTCATTTTTTCCACGTGTGGTTTCACCTATTTGAATAACATCCATATACGGTTTTAATCCGTTTATCACCAATTCACTGGCAGAAGCCGTTCCTGAAGTAGTTAAAATATATACTTTCTTAAAATTCAATGAGTTGATCGCTGTTCCTTTTCCTGTCTTTTCGGCAAAAAACTGTCTTAGTTCAGTATCGTTATCATCTAATATTTTTTGATATTTATCATTATAAAGAGCCTTTAGGAAAACATCTTTGGTATTGGTTCCGTATATCATACTGGACAAGAGAACCGCCGTATTAACAGAGCCACCGGGATTGTACCTAAGGTCTAGCACCAATTCGTTTATTCCACTTGCCTTAAATCTAGTAAATACATTGTTGAGTTCCTCGTCATATTCATTGGTAAACCCAGTATATACAAGGTAACCAATTTTGTCGTTTTGTATTTCTATAACCTCATTAAGAAAAATGGGGTCTTCTCTAAGCCCTACTTCTTTGGTTAATTGTATATCTATGCCGTTAGGTTCCACATTTCCGTCAGCAATGCTTGCCATATTTAGCGTATAGGTATCACTTTCTCCAAAGAGCAAGGATATGTAATTTTGATCGGTAAGCGTGGTTCCGTTTACACCTGTAAAAAGATCTCCTCTTTTTATATTTTTAGTGGTCGCGTTTGAGTTTGGAACTATGTACTGCACATATCCGTAAAGTTCACTATTGTTTTGTGCTTGCCGTGCTAGCCCAAACATAAGTCCGTTACTTTTGGAAATACCAGCTAAAGATTGCGTGAGTTCAACATAGTCATCCGAAAAAAAACTGAATCGGTCTTCTGAGAACAGTAGTTTTTCGTCAAAAAACTTCCCGGGATCTGATTCAGAGGCAAGAAATTGAGTGTAGGCTACGGAGCCTTCTTTTGTATTAGGGAATTTTGCATCAGAAAGGTTTTCAACATCTGCCTGCCAGAAATACCAGAAATTCATGGCTTTCCACATAAAATCTTGTACATCAACACCTGCATCTGGATCAGGGTCTACCGTGTCAGGAATGGAGAAATCATCACTTTTGGAACACGAAAGAATTAAAAAAAGTGAAAGAAACAATCCTGCTGTTAGGGTTTTTTTCATAGCTGTTGATATAAGTTATAGTGGGATTTAGGGTAAGCCCTATTTGAATATCACAACGTAAAAATAGTGATCTTATTTTGAGGATTTTAGTTTTAACGGTTTTGTAAGTCCGTCCATAAGCATCTTGTTCGCACCAGGCTTAAAATCTTTTGAATTTGAGATGTAGTCAACACTTAAAATAGGCTCAAAATTTCTTTTTGATGTTTCTCCGGAAATCACAGACAGGGTCTTGGCTAAAAGTGGTTCGTTAGGGTCTCCTAATGTACCTAAAGTAGCGACATCTTCATCTAAAGGGTAATCAGGCATCAAGCCATTGGTGTAGTCTGAAAAACCGTCAGCATTTTCATTTCGACCTAACAAAGGTTGTAAACCCCATTGATTTTCTGTATTAATTTGATTTTCACGATTAGGATCATAGAAATAATTATTCTCACGGTCATCAACAAAAGTATTCGAGAACTCATTTTTTCCCACGGTAGCAGAACCTATATGTACAACATCAACATATGGTTCTAGTCCATTCATCACTAGTTCACTTGCTGAGGCAGTTGCACCAGTTGCAATTACGAAAACTCTTTTTAAATTAAGGCTGTTTAATGGTGTTTTGGAATCAAAAGTGGTATCGACAAAATTATCCTCTCCATCGCCGGGATCAAAGGTTTCCATTATTTTATCATTATAACGTGCTTTTAAAAAAAGCTTGTCGGTCGCGGTACCATACACTGAACTGGCTATTTGTATGGCGGATGTAACGCGACCACCACCATTATATCTAAAGTCAAGAATGAGTTCATCTATATTTTGAGCTTTTAAATCTCCAAAAATAGTATTCAGTTCGTCATCATAAGTGGCCACAAAAGCGTTGTACATAATGTACCCCACTTTAAATCCATTATGTTCGATTACCTTAGAGAGAAGTATTGGGTTTTCTGCTAGGCCCTCTTCTTTGGTCAAAGTTACATTTCTGTCATTTGGAGTAATGGTCCGGTCAACAATATCCGCCATACCTAAAGTGTAGCTGTCGCTGGAAAATAAATCAAAATTGTTGTCTGTGGCCGAATTGTAAAAGAGTTGTACTCCATCTACGGTAGTAAAAATATCACCTCGTTCAATTCCTTGTTTTTCGGCGTCGGAATCATTTACGACGTATTCAACATAACCAAAAACATCATTGTTATCACCAAAATATGAAAGACCATACTCCATTCCGTTGCTCTTGGAGATACCTTGTAGAGAGCTCACAAGGTCTTGATAGTCCTCTGTTAAAAAAGTAAACCTATCTTCTGAAAACAACAAATCATTAAAAAAGGTTGTAGGGTCAGACTCGGAAGCTAAAAAAGAAATATAATCAGGGTCGTCAAGACTTTCAAATTTACTATCATCCAAAGCAGGTACGTCCCCTTGCCAAAAATAAAAGTTATTCATCACCTGATACATAAAATTTTGTACGGGGTAATCGTTTGCTGTTTTTGATTCCTCTTCAACAATTTCCTCCCGGTCATCAGGAAAAATATTATCATCGTTGGAACAACTGGTGAATATAAACGCAGAGAGTAAAAACAATAAGAGATACTTTTTCATAGTTTTTAGTTGTAGTACAAAACTACCAAATCAATTATCGTTCCAAAGAGAGGTGATAATATAACGGGGGAGTTTAATTAAACTTATAAATTAATATACGTAGGGAGTTAGTTAAAAGTTGTAGTACTAACTTACAAGTATAAAATTAAAAAAAATATTGTAACATAATTAAGAGTATCTCGTCTTCCTTATGTAGCGCCTTATAAAGGCATTCAAAAGTAACCTAACCAGATAATGCAACAGGCAGATTTTTTAAAAATTGTTGGTCCTTTTCAAGATAAGTTATTCCGTTTAGCCAAACGGTTGCTAACATCTAGAGAAGAAGCCGAGGATGCCACGCAGGAGGTGTTATTAAAGCTTTGGAACAAGAAAAAAAATATGGGCGAGTATAATAACGTAGAGGCGTTTGCAATGACCATGACCAAAAATTTCTGTTTAGACCGGTTGAAATCCAAACAGGCAGGAAATTTAAAACTTGTTCATACCAATTATGAGGAGAAAGGGAGTTCGTTGCAGAAACAAGTAGAAGCCAACGATAGTGTTTCATGGGTAGAAAAAATAATGGAAGATTTGCCCGAACAGCAAAAAATGGTTTTACAGTTACGGGACGTAGAAGAATATGACTATGATGAGATTGCCGATATGTTAGAAATGAAGCCTACGGCAGTTAGGGTAGCCTTATCTCGGGCTAGAAAAACGGTGAGAGATAAATTAATAAAAAAACACAGCTATGGAATTGGATAAAATAGAAAAATTGCTTGAAAAATACTTTGAAGCAGATACAACGGTTGCTGAAGAAAATCAGCTAAAGGACTATTTTTCTAAAGATGATATTCCTGAAAGCTTACAACAATATGCGCCCATGTTCAGATTTATGGGTAGTGCTAAAAAAGAAGAGTTTGATCAAGAGGTTGTTTTAGAGCTTGAGGTTAAAGAGAGTTTTAAAGTTTCCTATAAGTGGATGTCGGTTGCAGCGGCAGTATTAATGATGTTTGGCCTGTATTTTGGCAAGACGTATTACGATGAAAAAGAATTAGAGCAAGAGCAGGCTTTGTATGCTTACAATGAAACAATAAAAGCATTGGATATGTTAGCTCAGAATATGGAAAGAGGTACGGAGAAGATGGCGTATTTAAATGAGTTTGAAGAAGCAAAAGAAAAAATTTATAACAAGAATTAAAATTAAAACCTGAAAAATGAAAAAGATATTAATTGTACTAATAGTAGCGGTGTTGCCGGTTATGGGCTTTTCACAGTCCCTATTTGATAAATACGAAGACCTAGATAAAGTAAGTGCAGTGGTAGTGAACCGTAGCATGTTCAATTTGTTAAGCAAAATAGATGTTGAGGTAGATGATCCGGAGGCCAAGGATTTTATGGATATAGCCAAGAGTTTAAATAATCTAAAGGTTTTCATTACAGAGGACAAGGCTATTGCTGGCGATATGAAGTTGTCCGTAGATAAATATCTGAAGTCTGCCAAGTTAGAAGAACTTATGCGGGTCAAAGACAAAGAAGCCAATGTTAAGTTTTATATCCGTGCAGGTAAGGATGATGATCATGTTAGCGAGCTTCTAATGTTTGTTACTAGTATGAATAGTGTAAACGTTAATGGAAGAAAATTTGAAACTGTTCTGTTGTCGTTAACAGGAGATATAGATTTGAACAAAATTGGTTCCTTAACTAAAAAAATGAACTTACCGGAAGAATTGAACGAGGCAGGTAAGAACAGGTAATTAATCATCATCAATCAATAATCAAAAAAGAATCATTAATCTTAAAACGAACAATCATGAAAAAATTAAGTGTATTATTAGTGTTAGCAGTGTTGCCATTTTTTGGAATTTCCCAGTCCTTATTTGATAAGTATGACAACATGAAGAATGTAGGGTCTGTAACCGTAAACAAAAGTATGATTAGGTTGGCAGGCAATATTGCCGCTTTTGATGAGAGTGACCAAGATGCTCAGGATTTTGCAGACATAGCTCAAGGCTTAGACGGTATTAAAGTTTTTATTACAGAAGATATAGGAATATCGGAAGACATGGGCAAAACCGTCAAAAAGTATCTAAAATCATCTAATCTTGAAGAGTTGATGAAAGTGCGTGATAAAGATGCCACTGTAAAATTTTACATTAAGCAAGGTAGGGATGAAGACCATGTTAGTGAGCTTTTGTTATTCGTGTCCGATATTAATAGCGACGAGTTGGATATGGGGAATAGAAAGTTTGAAAGTGTATTGGTTTCCATGACCGGAGATATAGACTTGAACAAAATTGGAGCGTTAACGAGAAAGATGGATCTTCCTAAAGAATTGAATGAAGTAGGAGGAAGATAAAGGGGTGTTTCTCTTTATATCTAAAAACAAAAGTTAATCGAAAAGACATTTATATGAAAAGAATAACAATGATTATAGCTGTATTGTTGCTAGGTATTGTGAGTGCTTGTAACTCTACACCCAGTTTACAACAGTATTATGTTACAAATTCTGAAAACCCTAATTTTCTAACCTTAGATTTACCTGTAGGGCTATTGAATATTAATAAAGCACAATTATCTCAAGAACAGAATGAGAGCCTTGGGTCATTAAAAAAGCTTAATGTTTTAGCTTTTAAGAAGACAGAGGCAAATCAGGCAGATTTTGTAAAGGAAAAGACTATTATAAAATCTATCATGGCGAATGAAGATTTTACCGAACTCATGAAAATGAATACCGATTTTGGTAAGGCTACCATCAAATATTTAGGAGATGATGATGCAATTGATGAGGTGGTTATTTATGGAGATAACGATGAAAAAGGCTTTTTGGTTGTACGGGTTTTAGGAAATAACATGAATCCGGCTAAAATGATTCAATTTATTCAAGCACTTGAAAAATCTAATCTAGATAGAGGTGAACTATCTGAAGCATTGAGTTTTATGAAATAAAGTAAAGTGGAATTTTAACTGAAAATAAGCAAGCCAGTATACTGGTTTGCTTTTTTTTTTGAATAAAAATGAAATTTTTTGTGACCTTTTAATAAATCTAGTGTCTTACCTAGTATAACAATAACCAGAAAACTATTTAAGATTATGGAACAAGCAGAAGTATGGATAAACAAGGGTATTGATTTTGCCGTTGAATTTGGCCCCAAAGTAATAGGAGCAATATTAATTTACATTATTGGTTCTTGGGTCATTAAAAAACTTATTAAAGTTGTTCAAAAGGGAATGACAAGTCAGGAATACGATAAGTCACTTCAGAAATTTTTATTGAGCTTGGTAAAATGGGCTTTGACTATTTTCTTAATTATTACGGTGATTTCTACACTAGGAGTAGAGACTACAAGTTTCGCAGCTGTAATTGCAGCAGCAGGTTTGGCAATTGGTCTTGCACTCCAAGGTTCTTTATCAAATTTTGCAGGTGGGGTTTTGATTATCATCTTTAAGCCTTATAAAATTGGAGATTTAGTGGAGGCACAAGGGGCTCTAGGTTCTGTTAAAGAGATAGAAATTTTCACAACTAAACTTATTACGCCAGATAACAAATTAGCTATAATACCTAATGGGGCAATGGCAAATGGAAATATCATTAACTATACTGCAGAAGGTAAAATGAGAGTAGATACGACTATCGGAGTAGGTTATGGAGAAGATATTAAGACAGCAAAAGAAGTTCTTTTGAATGTGCTTACTTCTGACCCAAAGGTTTTGCAAGACCCAGCACCATCCGTAAATGTTTCAGAATTGGCGGATAGCTCAGTAAATTTTGCAGTACGACCGTTCTGTAAGCCAGAGCATTATTGGGATGTATATTTTGGAACATTGGAAAACTGTAAGCTGGCACTTGATAAAGCTGGAATTGAAATCCCTTACCCACATCAAGTTGAGATACAAAAGAAAGGATAATTTTTACGTAAACACTAACCATTATCCCCCGAAGAAGGCCGCAATTGCGGCCTTTTTTTTGTTTAGGGTGTATAGTGAATTTTAGATGCCAGTATAATTACTTGGCGTAATAATCTTTAGTTCTTGCTTAATTTCATCAGAAACCTCGAGTGTATCAATAAATTCAGCAATAGAATTCTGATTTATTTTAGCATTGGTACGGGTTAATCCTTTTAAAGCTTCATAAGGGTTAGGGTAACCTTCTCTACGTAAGATAGTTTGTATAGCCTCTGCAACAACTGCCCAGTTATTTTCAAGGTCTTGTTCAAACTTTTCTTTGTTCAATAAAAGTTTGTTCAATCCTTTTAAAGTCGACTGAAATGCAATTACGGTATGCGCAAATGGCATACCCGCGTTTCTAAGAACCGTACTATCGGTAAGGTCACGTTGTAATCTTGATACAGGAAGTTTGGCTGAAAGGTGTTCAAAAAGTGCATTCGCAATGCCTAAATTCCCTTCTGAGTTTTCAAAATCTATAGGGTTTACTTTATGTGGCATTGCCGAAGAACCAACTTCTCCTTTTTTAATTTTTTGCTTGAAATAATCCATGGAAACATAGGTCCAAAAATCTCTATCCAAATCAAGAATAATGGTGTTTATTCTCTTTAAAGTATCGAACAATGCGGCCATATGGTCATAATGCTCAATCTGTGTGGTAGGGAAGGAGTGGTGAAGCCCTAATTTTTCTTGAACAAATTTGGTCCCAAAGGCTTTCCAGTCAATAGATGGGTAAGCTACTTTATGTGCATTGTAGTTTCCTGTGGCGCCACCAAATTTTGCGGCACTCGGAATATCGTTCAATAGGTTGAATTGTTCTTTTAATCGCACAACAAAAACTTCTATCTCTTTTCCAAGACGGGTAGGAGAGGCAGGCTGACCATGTGTTCTGGCCAACATTGGTATGTCTGCCCATTCTTTAGCTAGCTCTTCAATCTTATTTAAAAGTATTGTATGCTCGGGAACATAAACCTCATTCGTGGCCTCTTTTATAGAAAGAGGAATTGCCGTATTGTTAATATCTTGAGAGGTGAGTCCAAAATGGATAAACTCTTTGTGTGCGGAAAGTCCCAATTTATCAAAAGCAGCTTTTATGAAATATTCAACGGCTTTTACATCGTGATTGGTAGTTTTCTCTATTTCTTTTATTTCTTGCGCATCTACGGTATCAAAATTAATGTAGATTTCTCTTAATGCTTCAAATTTTGAATGGTCAAAACCGGAAAGTTGAGGTAACGGAATCTCACAAAGAGCAATAAAATATTCGATTTCTACTCGAACCCGATATTTTATAAGGGCTTCCTCCGAGAAAAACGGTGCCAATGGTTCAGTTTTACTTCTGTAGCGCCCGTCTATAGGCGAAATAGCGTTCAAAGCGTTTAGAGACATAACATTGTATAAAGTTGATTTTTGAAAAAAAGCAAAGATACCTTAAGATGGGTAGTTTTGAAAGGTTTTTATGGTTCTTATGCTAAAAAGTTGTACCTAAAAAGTTAATAACTCGTATTTTATGAATAAAGCTTCTTTAACTTGGCAAAAGCATGGCGAGCCCTCGCTTTATATGCAGCACTACCTTCAGCATAATTCTTTTCTAAAATCATTTTTAATTCTGGGTGAATCCAATCGTATTTGTGTCCTAGTTGGTACAGAGAAGTTATAGAATATGCTTTTGCTGCAACTTTATGGTCATCTATTAACCAATCAAAACAAGCCGAGGTAATTCGTTTCAATTGGTTTTCTGTCATAATATTTTTAAGCCCGATATCATTTTTTGAGAAATATACTTCGGTCAAAAATTCACAAATTTTGGCTATGGGGCGTATTGCAGATTCAAAATGTACTCGGTGTAAATTGGTTGTAAAATTTTCCAAATGAGGATATAAAAAGGAGAGATTTTCTTTGGCAGTAAATTCAAGTACCCAGCATGCTCTATTGGATATGGGGTCATCTATAGAAAAAGCTATTTCCATTAACGGAGCTACTAGTTGCGGATTTTGAGAAATTAAAGTAGCCATTTCCGAACGCTTTTCACGAGAATGATTAACATAGTCCAATGATTTATAAAGCTCTTCCTTGGTCATAAAATAACGGCTTGTTAGTTTTCTTGAATGGTTGCAATTAGTTCAGTCACCAGTTTAGGTATGCCTTGTACGGCGGTTTTTGCTATTACGGTAAGGTTGTCATAATTGTTTCTGGACACGTTGGGTTTAGGGTCTACAAAATAAATGGGAATTCTGCTTTGTGCATAATCAATAAGACTGGCCGCGGGATATACTTGCATTGATGTACCTATAATAATAACAATATCGGCATTTTGGGTAGCGATGGCTGCTTCCTCTAAAAGTGGAACCGCTTCGCCAAACCAAACAATGTGCGGCCGCAATTGATGGCCTTCATCACAGCAATCACCTAAATTAAGGTCATTGGACCATGGTAAGACTACGTTTTCATTTTTGGTACTCCGTACTTTTAAAAGTTCGCCATGAATGTGTATTACATTAGAACTTCCTGCTCTTTCGTGAAGGTCATCTACGTTTTGGGTAACAATAGTGACTTTAAAAAAATCTTCGAGCTCTACCAATACTCTATGGGCTATATTAGGAGATACTTCATGTAATTGTTTTCTTCTTTGATTATAAAAATCAAGAACTAAGTTTGGGTTTCGTGCAAAGCCTTGTGGAGAAGCAACTTCCATAACATCATGACCTTCCCATAATCCACCAGCATCTCTGAACGTATTAATACCGCTTTCGGCACTCATTCCGGCTCCCGTTAAAATGGTAATTCGCTTCTTCATCGTTATAAAAATAGAGTTTTTATTATATTCGGTATATGATAGATGAGCAACTTCTTGAATATCTTGAAGATTTTATATCCGAAGAAAGAAAACAACGTTTTTTAGAAATACTTGAACAGCGAACAAAGTTGGTGACGGTAGCCATTGAAGATTTATACCAAATGCATAATACAAGTGCTGTTATTCGTAGTTGCGAAGTATTCGGTATTCAAGATGCGCATGTTATTGAATCTCGTTATGGTAAAAAGTTAGATGATCAAATTGCTATGGGTGCCCAAAAATGGGTAGATGTGCACAGGCATCAAAGCACCACAGATTGTATTGGCAAGTTAAAGGAAAAGGGATATAAAATTATTGCTACTACACCACACAACGATTCTACTTTTTTAGAGGATTTTAAAATTGAAGGAAAGACTGCTTTACTGTTCGGAACAGAACGCACGGGACTAAGTCAAGAAGCTATGGACTTGAGTGATGGATTTTTAAAAATTCCTATGCAGGGTTTTACAGAAAGTCTGAATATTTCAGTTTCTGCAGCCATTGTACTGCAACAACTTTCGGATAAAATTAGAAAGACCGATTTAGAATGGAGGTTGACCGATGAAGAAAAATTGGAAAAAAGATTGGACTGGACCAAAAAGTCGGTTAGGAGCATAGACGATGTATTGATGCGTTATGAAGAGCAAATAAAAAAGTAGAGTTAGCCTATTGGTTAATTCAATTCTAAAATTTGTCTGGTTTAAATAGGATTATATTCTTTGTTTTTTTTAGTATATTTCGTTAATAACCAACCGATTAATAAGATATGTATACATTACTTTATATTATCGTAAGTGTTGTAGTGTTAATTTTAATATTATCACTGATAGCGCCAAAAACCTATAATGTTTTTCGAACAGTAGAAGTTGCCAAACCAAGAAACGAGGTTTTTCAATATTTAAAATCTTTGAAAAAGATGGATGAGTGGTCACCTTGGGCAAAAAAGGACCCGAAAATGAATAAAAAGTTCACAGGAACTGATGGAGAGGTGGGTTGCACTAGTTATTGGAACGGTAATAAAGAGGTTGGGGAAGGAGAGCAGGAAATCAAGAGAATTATTGAAGGAGAACGAATAGAATCTGAATTACGGTTTTTAAAACCCTTTAAATCAACTTCTGACTGTTATTTACAAGTTGATGATATTGAAGAAGGGAACTCTAAAGTAACCTGGGGTTTTTCTGGAAACCATAAATTCCCGATGAATATTATGATGCTTTTTATGAGTATGGACAAGGCTGTTGGGAAAGACTTTGAAGCTGGTTTAGCGAGTTTAAAAGAGAACTTAGAGGATTAAAATTAAGAAAGCCCTTCAGGTTAAAAGGCTTTCTTAGTTATTCTTTTAATTCTAATAGAGCAATATTAAAATCGTTCTCAAGAAGTACTTTGCCATTTTCTACGGTTACTTCTGTTTCTGAATAGGTGTCATAAAGTTTAGTACCATCACCAAAAAATCCTTTCACCCAAAGTGATTTTTTTCCTTTTGGCAAGTCTAGGCCAACCACTACTTTATCTTTGTAATCGCCTTCAACATAGGTTCTGCTAAAAACATAAGGGCTTTTGCCAAGTCTTTTATGTCTTCCGGTGCCAATGGCTAGATGATTTCTTCTAAAGGTTCCTAATTTTTTCCAATGGTGTAGGATTTCTTTTGTTCTTGGTAGGCTATCCAGTTCATCCCAATTCATGAAAGAACGTAATGTGGCATCACCTTGTACAGGGTTATCCGCTGTTCCTTCAATGGTCAAATCACGGGCAGTTTCGTCGCCATAATAGATTTGGGAAGCACCCGGAGTAAGCAATAAAACGTTTGCTGCTCTAAAAGGGTCTTTTCTGTCCGCATCATAAGGATGTGAGTCATCATGTGAGGTTAAATAATTTACAACACTTTTACCGGAAAGTTCGGAATGTAAGAATTTATTATATTTTCTAAAAATAGATTCGTAGTCTTTCTTTGCGTCTTCCTTTAATTCAAAATTGATTAAGCTTTTAAATCCGTGAGCAAAATAATCTACTTTCTTGTCACTAAACTCAAATTCTCTTCCGCTTGAAATACCATAGTTGTAAACTTCACCAACCATATAGAAAGGCTGTTGGTCAAGTACTTTTTCTGGATGCATTTTTTTCCAGTTTTCAAAAGCGTATGAAGCTTCTTTATAAAGTTCAGACCATGCATTTTCGTTCACATGCTTTACTGTATCAACCCTAAAACCATCAACACCTAAATTATTAACGTAGTCTGTGAGCCATTTTATTATATAATAGCGAGGAGCTCTTGGGTAGCCTGTACGTTCAAAAAAGAGTTGTAATTCGTCTAATTCTTGACTAAGGCGACCCTCTTCTTTCCATTTGGCTAAAAGTGCATCAGGAAGCTCAACGGCTTCATTAGATTCTGTTCGTATATCGGGTAGATTTTCCACTAACGTGCACTCAGTAGTAGTTTCATATGTGGCAAAATCACATGTAGGTTGGGTTCTAATCCATTCCTCAGGCCAAGCCTCGTCAATGTCGGTAACAGGTCCGGTATGATTAAGTACTACATCCATTAAAACGCGAATTCCATTTTTATGGGCAGTTTTGACCATAGTTTCTAAATCTTTTCGAGTACCAAAATTAGGGTCTAGAGCTGTCCAGTCGTTTGCCCAATAGCCATGATAACCATATGTGTTTCCGGTACCTTCATCTGTGCTACCATGAATTTGTTCAATGACTGGAGTAAACCAAATGGCGTTGATTCCAAGGTCTGAAAAATAACCTTCTTCAATTTTATGGGTAATACCTTGAATATCGCCTCCCCTGAAATCTCTTAAAGGGCCTGTAGATGCTGTTCTGTCAAAATTAACGTCATTTTCTGTATTGCCATTGTTAAACCTGTCGGTTAACAAAAAGTAGATGTTAGCCGCTTCCCATGTAAAAGGATAGTCTTTTTTGGGATCAATGACTTTCGAAATAGTATCGGTCTTTACTGATACTTCTTCTATTATATCTTTTCGCTTTTCTTTGCAGGCGATAAGAAGGGAGAAAATAACAACCGCAGAGAGCAGTCTTTTCATAAGTAGTCTATTTTCCTCTAAAGCTATAAAATGCTATGGAAAATAGAAAATTTATTTTTTACGATTTAATACTTTAAAATCTTCGTAGCAACTGCTTATGGCGTCTAGTATTTGTAAGTCATTGGCAGTTTTTATAAACGATTTTGAGTAATTGCAATTGTTCAAAATGTCTTGAATGTCTAGTTTTTCTATTTGGAGTAGTTCCGTTAAGACTTCGCGGTCAAATTTTGATGCTAAAAGGTCCCGTATCTGGTCATCTTCTTTTATTTTACGGAGTTTCTTCATCTGGTTGGGCTGTTTGCCAAAAAGATTACGCAACAAATCTGCAGGATTTAAGATAGCGCCCAAAACTTTTGTAACAGCACTTGGATTCTTGCTGCCACCTTCATAACCTACAGAAAGACCTGATATACTGTATTGATACGCATTGTTTATTGGAGCATTCTTAACGTCTATCTCAAGATAACCAGTAAGCTGATAAGGCTTAACAATTACCTCTTCTAATGCATAGGCAAGTTCCGTTAGGGCAATTTTTGTGTCCTTGAATTTGAACATATCATTTGTGACCCTTATTTTTTGAGACTTGAAACCTAAAAAAGAAAAGTAAAGGATGTCATCTACAGATGCTAAAATTGAAAATTCACCATCTTCTTTTGTAATTGTTCCTTTAACCTTGTTCAGATTTATAACGTGAACATCACCCATAAGGGCATCGGTCTGAGCGTTTACAACTGTGGCGTTTATTACTTTTTCCTCTAAAATTTCTTCTTCTTGAGCAAACGAGAATGTAGAGATAAATAGGAGAATTAAGACTAAGATTGGTTTCATTACTTTAAGCATACGGGTTTAAAAGTACTAAACAAAACAAAAAAATACGCCGAAGCGTATTTTTTAATATACAATTAACTATAAATGTAAGTTGCAAGGGTCTAAAAGAAGTCTGTTCTGCTTTTTGAGCTTCTTCTCTTTCCTGAATGGCTAGATTTTCCTTTTGAAGAGTTTCTGTTGTTATCTCTACTTCTTGAACGACCACCACGATCGTTGTCGCGATCTCTTCTGCCGCGACCTCCGCCGCCACTTCTACTACGACCGCCACCGCTTCCGCCTGGATTTTTAGAAACTTCAACGTTTATAAACCTTCCTTCTAATTTGAAATCTGTGAAAAACGAAAGAATTTTATCTGTGTGTTCTGCTTCGGTATTAAAGAAAGAAAAAGAATCTTTAGTGTCAACCTTGTAAACATCTTCTTTTCCTAGACTTAATGTATCACGTAAGAAATCTTTTAACGACATCCAATCGTAACCATCTTTCTCTCCAACATTAATGAAATAGCGAACAGATCCATTAGAAGGCGCGTTTGAATTTCTTTCGCCTCTATTTCTATCTCTGTCGCGACCACGGTCGTCAGAGGTATTCATGTCTTTTGTTTTGTTATAGTAATTAGAGAATCGTGTAAATTCTACAGATACTATTTTTTTGATAAGTTCCTCACGATCTAAACCTTCTAAAACATCGTTAATAGCAGGAAGATAGTTTTCTACATCTGCATTAATTTCTGTTTCCTTGATTTTGTTTGCCAAGTGATATAACTGAATTTCACAAATTTCTATTCCAGTTGGAATTTTCTTTGACAAGAAATCTTGCTGAATTTTTTTCTCAATGGCATGAATCTTACGCATTTCACTTCTGGTTACAATAACCATTGAAATACCAGATTTACCCGCTCTACCGGTACGACCACTTCTATGCGTATAGGTTTCTATTTCATCAGGTAGTTGATAGTTGATAACGTGTGTAACATCATCTACGTCAATACCACGAGCAGCTACATCTGTAGCGACCAGCATCTGAATTTGTTTCTTGCGAAACGAGTTCATAACTAAATCACGTTGGTTTTGGCTTAAATCGCCGTGTAATGCTCCTGCATTGTACCCATCTTCAATTAACTTTTCAGCTACACGTTGGGTATCTCTTTTTGTTCTACAGAAAACTACAGAAAAAATATCCGGGTTGGCATCTGCAAGTCTCTTAAGGGCAGGATATCTGTCTCTTCCGCCAACTACGTAATATTCGTGTTGTACAGTTGAAGTTCCTGCATTTTTATTTCCTACTGTAATTTCAGTAGGGCTGTGCATGAACTTTTTGGCTATAGTAGCTACTTCTCTTGGCATAGTAGCAGAAAATAACCAGGTAGATTTGTCTTTAGGGGTATTAGAAAGGATATCTTTTATATCTTCAAAAAAGCCCATGTTGAGCATTTCGTCCGCTTCATCAAGAATACAGTAATCTATTTTGGTAATATCAACTAGACCACGGCTAATCATATCTTTCATTCGTCCAGGAGTTGCTACAACTATCTGTGCGCCACGTTTGATTTGTCTTGCTTGGTCTGTAATGCTTGCTCCACCGTAAATGGCAACAGTGTTGAGGCCTTTTACATATTTTGAGTAAGCTTGCATTTCTTTAGTAATCTGCAAACATAGTTCACGAGTAGGAGACAGTATCAAACCTTGAGTGGTTCTACTGTTACTATCTACTTTCTGGATTAATGGAAAACCAAAAGCAGCAGTTTTACCGGTTCCTGTTTGCGCTAGTGCAACAAGATCGGTTTCACTTTCCAATAAGATTGGGATTGCTTTTTCTTGTACTTCAGATGGGCTTTCAAATCCCATGTCGTTGACAGCGTCCAATATGGACTTGTCTAGCCCTAAGGCTTCAAATTTTGTCATAAAAAGGTATACTTAAATCGCTAATAGGTGCGTTGCATAGAGCGATTATCGTATATAACCTTAGTACTCAGAGCAACACCTGCCATACCGGCGGCGTTAAAATTAAGCTGCAAAGGTACGTTTAATTATTGAGATAGCGATTATTGTAGAAAATCTATCAATTTTTTCATGGCACGCCCTCTATGACCTATACTGTTTTTAGTCTTTAATGGAAGCTCAGCAAAAGTTTTCTCGTAACCATTGGGCTTAAAAATAGGGTCGTAACCAAAACCATGGTTGCCTGTTTTTTCTTTTGTTATTTCGCCTTGAACGATTCCGTCAAATGTATGTTTTTCTTGATTTATATTTAAGGCAATTACGGTCTTAAAGTGGGCAGCGCGACTATTTTGGCCTTTTAGGTTGTTTAGAAGTTTGTTCATATTGTCATCTGAGTTTTTTGACTCGCCTGCGTATCTGGCTGAAT
The DNA here is from genome assembly GCF_015330165.1 of Zobellia roscoffensis. NCBI lineage: Bacteria > Pseudomonadati > Bacteroidota > Flavobacteriia > Flavobacteriales > Flavobacteriaceae > Zobellia > Zobellia roscoffensis. The sequence continues at coordinate 4,660,719 of NZ_JADDXT010000002.1, read as the reverse complement.
ATACGCCTGGTTCACCATTAAGAGCCTCAACTATAAGACCCGTATCATCTGCAAAACAAGGTAGATTATAATTTTTAGTTACGTAGTCGGCTTTGATGTGAGCATTTTCTTCTAAAGTGGCACCGGTTTCAGGTATTTCGTCAAAGCAGCCAATATCTGTAAGTGAAACCAATTCTATATGTGCAGGAACTAGCTTCTTAACTTCGTCAAATTTGTTTTTGTTGTGTGTTGCGAAAACAAGTTTCATGTAAATTGATTTAAGATTGTTTTTAGACTAACTACTTGTAACAGTTCAAAAATAGTAATTTTGAAAAGCTAAAAACATTCTATTATGGAGTTAAGAATACCTCCCGCTGTTGTTTTTTTAATTTGTGTGGGTTTGATGTATCTGCTTGCTACGTTTTTACCTGTGGGTTATTTCGATTTTTTTGGAAGACATTATTTGGTTTACGGGTTATTGGCTTTTGCGAGTATTGTTGCGATTATTGCTCTTTTTCAATTCTTTAGTTCGCGGACTACTATAAATCCAACAAACCCTTCTGGGGCAAGTAAATTGGTTGAGAGCGGAATCTTTGCATATTCTAGAAACCCTATGTATTTAGCTTTGCTTGTTTTGTTGCTGGCTTGGGGGATATGGTTAGGGAATGCTTTTAATACCTTATTAGCAGCTGGTTTTGTGGGGTATATGAATAGGTTTCAAATTATTCCTGAAGAAATGGCCCTTGTAAAACTTTTTGGCAAGAGTTATAGACAATATTGTTTGAATGTGCGAAGGTGGTTTTAAATTATAAGCAATAAAGCTTATAATGTAATATATTAGCGTTTTAGCTTATATTTTTATATATTAGCGTTTTAGCTTATATAATATGGTAGCAATAATCACGGGAGATATTATTAATTCTGAGAACCACAACTCATCCGAATGGTTAGGTATTCTTAAAGATTACTTATCTAAATTAGGTAATTCACCAATAGACTGGGAGGTTTACAGAGGAGATGAGTTTCAGTTAAAAATTGCAAAGGAAGATGCTTTGCAAGCGGCAATACATATTAAGGCTTTAGTAAAAACTGTAAAGGGTTTAGATGTTCGTATGGGCATTGGCTTAGGTAGTGAGACTTTTAAAGGTGTTGGTGTGAGTGAGTCTAACGGGCCTGCGTATCATAGGTCTGGTAGAACTTTTGAGTCTCTTAAAGACGATAAGCTTAATTTAACTATTGCTACGGGCAATGGTTTTTTTGATGATACTCTAAACCTTATGCTAAAACTAGCACTTCATTTTATGGATGACTGGAGTACCGTATCTGCAGAAATAATTGTTTTGGCACTAGATAGCCCTAATGCTTCACAACGTGAAATCGCTAAAAAGCTAGATATTCAACAGTCAGCGGTAAGTCAACGTCAGAAAAGGGCTCGTCTAGATTTGGTTCTAGAATTACTTGAGTATTATTCAAAAACTTTAAAAGAATTAAGTTAGATGGTTCTGTTTACTAAACTTTTATTGGCACATTTAATAGGTGATTTTTTATTGCAACCTAGTCGTTGGGTTGTTCATAAGGAAGCGAACAAGGGGATATCCAAATACCTGTATGCGCACGTTTTACTTCACTTTGCACTAATAATGCTATTTGTATGGGATTTGCAATATTGGAAAATAGCTTTAATTATAATGGTTTCGCATTATATTATAGATTTAGCTAAGTTATATGTAACACCAATGTTCAGACTTAAAAGCATTCCCTTTTTTATTGATCAGGTACTTCATATTATAGTGTTGTATTGTTGCGTGTATTATGACAATCTAATGGAGCATACTATTTCTCTTTTTCAGAATCTAGATTGGCCGTTGGTTACTGCAATTGTATTTGTGAGTTCTCCTGCAGCAATTATTATGGGAAAATTGTTGGAAGCTATGTCCGATAAAATAGAATTAGACCATAAATCGTTGCCTAATGCTGGTAAATACATAGGAATAATTGAAAGATTGTTTGTCCTTATGTTTATTATTATGGGTAGGTGGGAGGCTATTGGTTTATTAATTGGAGCTAAATCTGTTTTTCGGTTTAATGATTTAAAAGAAAGTAACAACAGGAAGCTTACCGAATATATTTTAATAGGAACATTGTTGAGTTTTGGGCTTGCTGTAATTACAGGAATTATCTATGTCAATATATAAGATTACCATACGTACCGTTTTTGCAATGGTTATGTTTATTTATAGCACAGTTACTTGGGCACAAACTGAATTTTTTAATTCTTTTGACGATACCAAAATTGCGTATTCGGATGAAGGTGAGGGAGATGTAGTGTTGCTCATTCATGGTTTTATCAATACAAAGGAGTCTTGGGATAATGCAAGTATAAAGGAAGATTTGTTAGCTGAAGGTTTTAGGGTTGTAGCACTAGATTTAAGGGGTAATGGAGAATCAGATAAGCCTCAAACTGAAGATGCTTATAGCTTTGATGCAGAGGTAATGGATATCCTATTTCTCATGCAACATTTGCGATTAAAGAAATACATGGCGGTAGGGTATTCTCGTGGTAGTATCATTCTTGCTAAGTTGTTACTAAAAGATAGGCGTGTTAAAAAGGCAGTGTTGGGTGGAATGGGGGTTGATTTTACTAATTATAGGTGGCCGAGAAAAATTAAATTCATGAATGCCTTTAATGGAAGGGTGACAGAAGAAACGAAAGGAGCGGTAGACTATGCCAAATCTGTGAATGCAGATTTTAGAAGCCTCTATCTGCAGCAGCGTTTTCAGCCGTTTACAAAAAAGAGTCATTTAGCATATGTAGAGGCTAAAGTTTTGGTCATTGCGGGTAATGAAGATCTAGATAACGGTAGTCCTGAAAAGTTGCATCAGGCTATACCTGAAAGTGAGTTTGTTCTTGTTGATGGCGATCATAATGAAACATATAAAACCGATGCTTTTTCAAAAGCCGTAGTTTCTTTTTTAGATTAGAAAAGTCTTATTTCTGGTAATTGTTATCATGATTTTTGGTCTCCTCAAAAATTAAATTCCCTATCAAAAAGCATCAGATTAGTTATAAGGATAACTTTTAGCAATATTAGTCCGGTTTGGACAGAAATAATCTTTAAATTTGTTCCTTAATTTGTTAGCAAAGACATGGTAGAAACAGGTAGAAAATACGTATTCGATTTTGATAGCACCTTAACAAGGGTTGAAGCTTTAGATGTTCTGGCTGAAAGAACCTTGCAGGGCAATTCTAACCGAGACGAAATCATTAGTCAAATACAAGAGATTACAAATCTGGGTATTGATGGAGATATATCCTTTACAGAATCACTTGAAAGACGTATAAAATTATTGCATGCTCATAAAGATGATTTAGGGCCGTTGGTAGAAGAGTTGCGTCACAAAATATCTAAGTCTATTGCTTCCAATAAAGAATTCTTTGAGAAATTCTCAGATGATATTTATGTTATTTCCTGCGGATTTAAGGAATTTATAGACCCTATTGTAAAAGAGTATAATATTCCTTCAGATAGAGTATATGCTAATACTTTTGAATTTGATGCAGAAGGGAATATTGTAGGTTTTGATTCTGAAAACGTACTTTCTCAGCATAATGGTAAAATTGAGTGCCTTAAGAATATGAAGCTTGAGGGCGAAGTTCAGGTTATTGGTGATGGTTATAGTGATTATGTAATGCGAGAGGCAGGTATTGCTGATAAGTTTTTCGCATACACCGAGAATGTACACCGTGAGAAGGCTGCTAAAAACGCAGATTACATCACTCCGAATATGGATGAGTTTCTTTTTGTGAACGATTTACCACGTAATATATCTTATCCAAAGAATAGAATAAAAATATTGCTTTTAGAGAATGTTCACCCAGATGCGTTCAAGAATTTATCTGACGATGGATTTTCTGTAGAGTTGGTAAAGCATAGTATTGGAGAGGAAGAACTAATCGAGAAAATAAAAGGTGTTCACGTTTTAGGTATACGTTCTAAAACTCAGGTAACTCAAAAAGTATTGGATGCTGCAGATAAGCTTTTAGTAGTTGGCGCATTTTGTATTGGTACCACGCAAATAGATTTGCTTCATGCAAAGAAAAATGGAGTTGTGGTTTTTAATGCTCCATACAGTAATACACGTTCGGTAGTTGAATTGGCTATTGGGCAAATAATTATGCTAATGCGTAGTGTGTTCTCTAGAAGTAGTGAAATTCACAGTGGGCAATGGCAAAAAACAGCAGAAGGTTCAAGAGAAGTTCGTGGTAAGAATCTTGGTATAGTTGGTTACGGAAATATTGGTAAGCAGCTTTCTATCTTAGCAGAAGCTTTGGGTATGCGTGTGTATTATTATGATGTTGACGATAAACTGTCAATGGGTAATGCAAAAAAATGCAATACGCTAGAAGATTTATTGAACGTTTCAGATGTAGTAACATTACATATAGATGATAATAAAGCCAATAAGAACTTCATTGGTAAGCGAGAAATTAGCCAAATGAGAAATGGGGCTATGCTTATTAACCTTTCAAGAGGTTTTGTTGTTGATATTGAAGCTTTGGCGGAAGGTTTAAAATCTGGTAAAGTTGCTGGTGCAGCTATAGATGTGTATCCAGAAGAGCCACGTAGTAATGGTGAGTTTTATACGCCATTACAAGGATTGAAAAATGTTATTTTAACTCCGCATGTTGGTGGTAGTACAGAAGAAGCACAGCGTGACATTGCAGATTTTGTTCCGAATAAAATTATGGATTACATTAACTCTGGTAATACGGTAGATGCTGTAAACTTCCCTAATATTCGTTTGCCAAAACAGCAGAATGCACACCGTTTCTTGCATATACACAAGAATGTGCCAGGCATTATGGCTAAGATTAATGAAGTATGTGCTAAATATGGCTTGAACATTTCTGGGCAATTTTTGTCTACTGATAGTGAGGTAGGGTATGTAATTACTGATTTAGATAAAGAGTATAACAAAGATGTTATTAAAGCTCTTAGAAAGGTTGAGAATACTATTAAATTTAGAGTATTGTACTAGACTTTAAGAGAATTTAGATATAGGAACGGCTTTCTTTTAAGGAAGCCGTTTTTTTATTTAAAATTTAAATTTTACCAATCATTACGGGATAGTCACTTTTTAATCTTCATAAAAGTATTTACGTGTATTAAGATCGTAGTTTGCACAATCAGATAGGTACTCCCAAAAAATTAAACTTACCAAAATCCTATTATATTCGCTGTCATAAATAGTGCTTAATTCATCAACGTTATACTTTTGAATACTATCGTAAGAAAAACCAAAAGCTGTGAACCCACCTCCAAAATCTAAATAAGCCATAATTAAATCCATTACTGCTGAAGGAGTCTTGTCATTCAATAATTGTTTTCCAAAAGAATATTTGAAACTACCTTCAATAAAAGTATTTCTTGGAACATAACAAGTCATATTAGTTGGAATTCTTACCTCTAAGGTATCACATATTCTATTAAAAATATGTTTTTCCACAATATGGTCAAAATTTGAATTTTCTTCATAAATATAACTATGAATTGGAAAGAAATCATCATAAATACTTTCTAAAGAAGTATTGAGCGATTTAAATTTTTTAGTATCCACTTGTAGTCTAAAAAAGTCTTCAGGCTCCTCATTTTCTTTAGTTATGATTTTCATAAGGGCCTGTATATTTTCTGCCCGATTTCCCTCAAAATTTTCTTCAAGCGTAGTAAAAAAAAATTCACTTGCCTTAGAAAAAGTTAGGATTTGATTTTTTGAAATATTTTGAGGAGTATCACTAGTAGTATTTATTTGCGATTGTAGAGGGGGGATAATCGTGAACAATATTATGATTATAAGTAAATATCTAAAATGTTTCATTTAAATTTTTAGTAAAAGAGTTGAAAATATCATTTTGGCATAAAGCGTATTAACTATAGAGTATTTTGTATGAGGATAGTAATTCATTAAACATACAAAATTGGATTTGTTTAATATATATAATTATATCTTAACCATAAAAAAATCTTCTGAATTATCTGTGGTGGTAAGGCTCGTTTCGTAAAATAGTGAAGGCTCTATAAACCTGTTCTACTACAAACAAGCGAACCATTTGGTGCGAAAACGTCATTTTTGATAAACTGATTTTTCCTTGTGCTTTATTGTAAACATCTTGACTGAAACCATAGGGGCCGCCAATTACAAAAACAAGTTGTTTAAGGCCTGCGTTCATTTTCTTCTGTAAATAAGCAGAGAAATCTATAGAGGAAAATTGCTTTCCGTTTTCGTCTAGTAAAACAAGAACATCGGTATTGTTCAAATTTTTTAAAATCAGTTCGCCTTCCTTGTCTTTTTGTTGCGTTTCGGAAAGGTTTTTGGTGTTTTTAATGTCTGGTATAACCTCAAGTTCAAACTTAATGTAATGTTTTAATCGGCTCTCATATTCAGCAATAAGCTGTAATAGGGCTTTGCTATCCGTTTTTCCAATTGCGATAAGTTTTATGGTCATGGCGCAAATATAATTTGAAATAATAAATATTAATGGGTAATGTGTAAACCTACTTCTAAATAACACTTAGGTTAAGGTCAATAAACCCCTAACAATTTACTAATTTAGCTTTTAAGTAAAATCCCGTACATGATTTCCAAAGAACAGTTTCAAGAAGAAATAGATTATATCATAAAAAATGCCATTCGTGAAGACGTAGGAGATGGGGACCATAGTTCGCTATCTTGTATTCCTGCAACGGCCCAAGGTAAGGCTAAATTATTGGTGAAGGATAATGGAATTATTGCTGGCGTAGAATTCGCCAAACAAGTTTTTAAATATGTGGATTCCAATATGGAGGTAGAGACATTAATTGCGGATGGTTCTCCCGTAAAACATGGGGATATTGTTTTTTACGTTTCGGGAAGTTCACAAAGTATTTTAAAAGCGGAACGGTTGGTTTTAAATGCCATGCAGCGTATGAGTGCCATTGCTACAAAGACAAATTCTTTTGTTAAGTTGTTGGATGGTACGGGAACCAAAATTCTAGATACTAGAAAAACAACACCTGGTATTCGTGCTTTGGAGAAGTGGGCGGTTAAGATAGGAGGTGGTGAAAATCATAGATTTGCACTCTATGATATGATTATGCTAAAAGATAACCATATAGACTTTGCAGGAGGAATAGATAAGGCTATTCAGAAAACCAAAGACTATTTGAAAGAGACCGGTCGTGATTTGAAAATAATTGTAGAAGCACGGGATTTAGGTGAGATAAAGCAAATACTGGATGCAGGTGGGGTGTACCGCATTCTAATTGACAACTTCAATTATGAAGATACTCGTAAAGCGGTAAAGCTGATTGGCGACACCTGTTTAACCGAGTCTTCAGGAGGAATCAATGAAAACACCCTTCGTAAATATGCTGAGTGTGGTGTGGATTACATTTCTTCTGGAGCACTGACACATTCAGTTTATAATATGGATTTAAGCCTAAAAGCGGTGTAAATGTCGCAAGAGATAGAAGAGAAAATTGATAAAATTCCTATAATTAATTGGCTAGCGCGTCTTTTAAAAGGCATTAAGTTACCGGCTTTTGAGGGGTTATCTCTGTACGATTTAATGGAAATGTATATTCTTGGTATTTTTCGTGGAGCTATTTCTACTCGTGCCAGTTCTATTGCCTTCAGTTTGTTTTTAGCATTATTTCCCTTACTTATATTTCTTATTACATTGATTCCTTTTATTCTGCCATATGTAAGTGTTGGTAATGAAAATTTTGATTCTCAGTTTTTGGTGTTTTTAGAGTCTTTTTTGCCATCGGCTACCAGTGACTATTTTGGGGATATCTATCAGCAGATAAAAGACCAAAAGCGAGGAGGGCTTTTGTCTTCCGCTTTCTTATTTTCCATTTTTCTTATGGCTAATGGGGTCAATGCTATTTTTGGTGGGTTCGAAAATTCGTATCATGTAGAGCTGACTAGAAATTTTTTTCGTCAATATTTGTATGCCCTAATGGTTGGGCTTATTTTATCCATATTGTTAATAGTAGGGGCTGTGGCTTATGGTTATTTTGAATTTTATATTACGGATTACCTGAGCGTATGGGCCGCCAAAACAAGAGGCTATGATTTAACGGAAAATGACATTGTAGGCGCTCAAATGGGCAAAGTATTGTTCTTTGTTCTGTTGTCCTATTTTACGACCGCAATATTGTATTATTTTGGCACGACAGAAGGTAGACATGCTCGTTTTTTTTCGATTGGCGCGTTAATGACTACTTTATTATTTATGCTTACTTCATACCTTTTTGGGGTATATGTGGAAAAATTTGCCCGATATAATGAATTATACGGAGCTTTAGGAGGTTTGTTGATACTTATGGTATATATCTGGTTAAATTCTAATATATTGTTGCTGGGGTTTGAGCTAAATGCTTCTTTGAACTCTTTAAGAAAAACATATCATAAAAGATGAGCGTAACCAATATAGTAAGTTTAATTTTTCTTTATTTAACCCTTATTCCTGTGGGGCAGTCTCAAAGTGTTTTCGGAAAATGGAAAACTATTGATGACCGAACAGGTAAACCAAAAGCTATTATAGATATCTATGAGGAAGATGGTAAAATGCACGGTAAAGTGATTGAGATAGTAGAGGAGGGTAAAGAGAATTTCATTTGCAGTAAGTGTGATGGGGATATGAAGGATAAGCCTGTTTTGGGTATGACTATAATTGAGGATGCGGAACATCATGGAGATGGGGTCTATAAGGGTGATACACTGTTTGATCCTCAGCAGGCCATGACCTTTAGATGTAAAATTTGGCTAAACCCCGATAATCCTGATGAGCTTAAAGTAAGGGGTTATTTGGCCTTTATTTATCGTACCCAGACTTGGGTGCGTGTAGACGGATAGAATTCCAACCGAAGTATGCAGTATTTTATTGACGTAATATTACCGATTCCTTTAGAGAAACTTTTTACCTATGCTATCTCCCAAACGGAAGCTGAGTTTTTGCGTCCGGGTATGCGCGTAGGCGTTCCTTTTGGAAAGTCTAAAATTTATACGGGTTTGGTGCATCAAGTGCATACCAATGCCCCAGTGGTTTATGAGGCAAAGGAGATAGACCGTATCTTAGATGAAGATCCTATTATCAACTCTATTCAGTTAAAACATTGGCAGTGGATTGCAGATTATTATATGTGCACTATTGGCGAGGTGTTCAGAAGTGCGGTTCCTGGAGCTTTTTTGTTAGAGAGTGAAACTCTTATTCTTAGGAATGATAGTAGTAAAGTGGATGAGTCCATTTTAGAGGATGACGAGTTTTTGGTTTTTGAGGCTCTACAGCATCAGCCGTTGTTGAAAGTACAAGAAGTCAGTGCTATTATAGACCGAAAGAATATCCTACCTGTTTTAAATCGACTTATAGAAAAAGGTGTTATTCTCTTAAAGGAGGAGATGTACGACCAGTACAAACCTAAATTGGTTCGTTATGTGAAGCTGGGAGAAGAATATCTTGATGAAGAGAAATTGGAAGCTTTATTGAACGATTTATCTAGAGCGCCAAAGCAGAGCCAGGTTGTACTTTCTTTATTTCAATTACAGGCTACAAATAAAAAACCCATAAAAATATCGGAATTAGAGCAGGCGAGTGGAGGTTCAAAAGCGGTTATAAAATCGCTCATTGATAAAAATATTTTAGAAGAATATTTCATTAGAACGGATCGTGTAAATTATGAAGGCGAGGAAGATAACTATGCTCTAAAAGCTTTGAACGAATACCAGCAAAAAGCTTTTGAGGATATCTCAAAGAGTTTTCAGGAAGAAAGGGTAACATTGCTTCATGGGGTCACATCTTCCGGTAAGACGGAAGTATATGTACGTTTAATTGAGGAATGTATCCAAAAAGGGAAGCAGGCGTTGTATTTACTTCCTGAAATAGCCTTAACAACACAGCTTATTTCTCGTCTACAGGGGTATTTTGGCGAAAAGGTATCAGTATATCATTCAAAATATAGCGTTCAGGAGCGGGTGGAAGTTTGGAACAATGTTCTGGCCAAAAAGGATAAAGCGCAAATTGTAATAGGAGCTCGTTCGGCCTTGTTTTTACCATATTCGGATTTAGGCCTTATAGTGGTTGATGAAGAACATGAGAGTTCTTTCAAACAATTTGATCCAGCACCTAGGTATCATGCTCGGGACGCCGCAATAGTGTTGGCCAAACTACACAATAGCAATATTCTTTTAGGTTCTGCTACGCCAAGTATTGAAAGTTTTAATAATGCTAGAATAGGTAAATACGGGTATGCAACTATTACAAGGCGTTTTGGTAATGTTCTTATGCCGGATATAGAATTGGTAGATTTAAAAGAACAGAGCAGGAAGCGTAGAATGAAAGGTCATTTCTCCGAACGTTTATTTCTAGCTATTCAAGAAGCGCTGGAAGAAGGGGAGCAGGTTATTTTATTCCAAAATAGAAGAGGGTATGCCCCTATAGTTGAATGCACCACTTGTGGGCATTCACCACAATGCCCTAATTGTGATGTGAGTTTAACGTATCATCAGTATAAAAAACAATTGCGTTGTCATTACTGTGGTTATCATATGGCGCTGCCAGAAAGTTGTCAAGCCTGCGGAAGCCCAACGTTGGACACCAAAGGTTTTGGAACCGAACAGGTAGAAAAGGAATTGGAAACCTTGTTTCCGGATGCGAAGACCTGGCGGATGGATTTGGACACAACGCGTGGTAAACATGGTTATGAGAAAATAATTACGGCATTTGAACAGCAAGAAATGGATATTCTTGTAGGGACTCAGATGCTGACCAAAGGACTCGATTTTAGAAACGTGAGCTTGGTGGGTATAATGAATGCCGATTCTTTATTGAATTTTCCAGACTATAGGGCACATGAACGTTGCTTCCAGTTGTTAACGCAAGTGGCCGGGCGGGCAGGACGGACAAAAAAAAGAGGTAAAGTTTTAATTCAGAGTTATAATCCATATCACCAGATATTGCAACAAGTATCTACGCATGATTATGATACCATGTTTAAGGAACAATTGTATGAGCGGGAGCAATACAAGTACCCTCCCCGCAACCGGATTATAAAAATTACGTTTAAGCATAAAGAATACAATCGTTTAAATGAAGCAACGGAATGGTTTGCGAAAGCTTTGAGAACAACTTTAGGGGGTAATGTGCTAGGGCCTGAATATCCACCAGTGGCCAGGGTGCGAAACCAGTACCTAAAAAATATCTTGATTAAGATTCCGCATTCGCAATCTGTGGTAAAAACGAAACTCGCCATTAAGAAAATAGAGAAGTCTTTTAATTCCGTAGCTCAATACCGTAGTGTACGGGTAATATATAATGTAGATCATATATAAAGGTAAAGTAAGCTAGCTTAGGGCAAGCCCATGAGGCATTAAAAGGAATACACTTTTATTTCGAAGCAAGCCTAGGAGCATTTAATCTCGATTATCAAGCAAAAAAAATCCCGAACATTATATAATGTTCGGGATTTGTGTTTTAAAGTAGAAGTGCTAGACATTGGCAAGTGCTTCTGCCAACTCGGTTTTTTTATTCCTGCTGAGAGGAATAGACCTTCCGCTAACTTCAACATTTTTACTGTTGAATTTTTCTATCTTCTCTAGATTCACAATGTAGGATTTGTGAATACGTAAGAATTTATCTTCCGGTAATTGCTGCTCAAATGATTTCATGGTAGACAAGATAACAATGTTAGCTTCGTCAGTAACTAGTTTAATATAGTCACCAAGAGCCTCTATCCATTTAATATCGTTTAAAATTACCTTACGTTTTTTAAGGTTGCTCTTTACGAATATATGCTCTTCGTCTTCTTGTACTTTATGTAGTTGCTCATATTTGGCTACCGCTCTTTTTACAGAAGCGTCAAATCTGGCAAGCGTAATAGGTTTGTGCAAATAATCGGTTACATCGTAATCAAATGCTTTAAGGGCATAATCTGGCTTACCTGTAATCAAAATTACTTGAGGACTGTTTTCTAAGGATTCGAGTAGGTCAAATCCACTGATGATAGGCATTTCAACATCAAGAAAAATAAGATCGATCTCGTTGTTCTTGATGCCGTTTTTGGCTTCAATCGCATTGCTGTACTCGGCCACCATAGCAAGATTGGGATGACTGTTTACAAGCTTCGCGACTGCCATTCGTTGCATGGACGAATCGTCTACGATAATACTTCTTAATTTCATAAATGGGTCGATTTGTGGGGTTAAATCATCGACAAAATACTAAAAAAAGCGGTTTAAATACAATAATATTGTAAAGTAGGTGTGCTTTTTTGTGTAATTTGTAATGACATAGGTTAAGATTTGGTTTTGTAAGATTTTAGGATTATCAAAGTATAACGAAGAAATTTCCGTTTTCTTGTAAAGTCTCATAAATATTCTTACTTTTGCGCTCCTAAAAAATATATATTTATGAACCATTACGAAACTGTTTTCATTTTGAATCCCGTGCTTTCTGATGATCAGATAGCGGAAACAGTTAAGAAATTTGAGGATTTCTTAATTAAGAATGGCGCCAAGATGGTCTCCAAAGAAAACTGGGGACTTAAGAAATTGGCCTATGCCATCCAACACAAGAAAAGTGGATTTTACCACTTGTTCGAATTTACTAACACTGGTGAAGTTATCACTCCTTATGAGCAAGAGTTCAAAAGAGATGAGCGTGTTATGCGTTTTTTAACAGTGAAGTTAGACAAGCACGCAATTGAGTGGGCTGAGAAAAGAAGAACAAGGTTAAAAGCTAAAGCTTAAGGAATTATGGCAACATTACAACAACAAGCAAAAGGAAAAAAAGACGGTGAAATCCGTTATTTGACTCCATTGAACATTGAGACCAATACTAAAAAGAAGTATTGCCGTTTCAAGAAATCAGGTATTAAATATATCGATTACAAAGACGCAGACTTTTTAATGAAGTTGGTAAACGAGCAAGGTAAATTGTTACCTAGAAGACTTACCGGTACTTCTTTAAAATATCAGCGTAAAGTGGCTCAAGCGGTCAAAAGAGCACGTCACTTGGCTTTGATGCCATACGTAGGAGATTTATTAAAATAAATTTAAGGCAAGATGGAACTTATACTAAAACAAGACGTAGAGCATTTAGGCTTTAAAGATGATATCGTAAACGTAAAGAATGGTTACGGTAGAAATTACCTTATTCCAAGAAACTTAGCTGCAATGGCTACTGCTTCTGCAAAAAAGGTATTGGCAGAGAACTTAAAACAAAGAGCTCATAAAGAGAAAAAAGTGGTTGATGCTGCAAGCAAAACTGCCGAGGCTCTTAAAGCTTTGGAAATGAAAATTTCTGCTAAAACAGGTGCTGCGGACAAATTGTTCGGATCTGTTACTACAATTGATCTTGCTGCCGCTCTTGAAAAAGAAGGTCACAGCATAGACAAGAAGTTTATTAGCATTCAAGGTGGTGCCGTTAAACGTACTGGTCCTTACAATGCACAAATTAGATTACACAGGGAAGTAATAGTAGATTTCCCTTTTGAGGTTGTTGCAGATAAAAAATAACGTTAATAGAACGTTAATAACCTAATGATAACTTAGAAGAGCTATGCTTGCATAGCTCTTTTTTTTTGCTCTATTTTTGTAAGACTAACTCAAACAGATGATTATGTCTTACAAAGTTCATTTAAGTCTTGTGCTATTTTTCACCTTCTTTAGCGCAATTTCACAAGTCACAACCTCCAACATGAGCGGTTCGGTGGTGGACGATCAAAACCTTCCTCTTTTAGGTGCAAACGTAGTGGTAGTGCACACTCCAACTGGCACTAAGTCTGGAGCCATTACTAATGAGGATGGCCTTTTTAAAATTCTTAACCTTAGAGTGGGCGGGCCATATACGGTAACCGTTTCTTATGTAGGATTTAAAGAGCAAAGCTTGGATGAAATCTATTTATCCCTAGGAAAAACATTTACTTTAGATGTTGTTCTTGCTACAGAAAGTCAGGCGCTTGATGAAGTAGTGGTTATTTCGGATCGTGGAGGAACATTTGGAAGTGATCGTACAGGTTCGGAAACAAGCGTTGGTAGAAGAGAGCTTACCAAATTACCAACTATTTCTAGGTCTGCGGAGGATTTTACAAGGTTAGAGCCGAGTGCTTCGGGTACCCCTGGTACTGGTGGTCTTTCTTTTGGTGGTCGTAATGACCAATACAACAACTTTTCTTTAGATGGTTCTTTCTTTGGAAATCCGTTTGGTTTGGATGCTTCAGGTCCAGGTGGTCAGACAAGTTCGCAGCCTATCTCTTTGGATGCGATTGACCAGATTCAGGTTTCTTTGGCGCCTTATGATGTAACTCAATCAGGATTTACTGGTGCTACGGTTAACGCGGTTACCAAAAGTGGTACAAATGAGTTTCACGGGAGTGTATATGGTTTTTTTAGAAATGAAAGCCTTACCGGAGGAAAGATTAGAGGAGAAGATGTAGTAAAGCCAGATTTAAAACAAAACCAGTATGGGGTTAGCATTGGCGGTCCAATAATAAAGAACAAACTCTTTTTCTTTGCGAATTTTGAACGTGATCAAAGAGATGATTTAGGAACCAGTGGATGGGTGCCAAATACTGGTTCAGGGGCAATTAACGAATCAAGGGTATTAGAAAGTGATTTGGTTACGGTACAGTCTGCATTGGCAGGTTTAGGGTATGATACAGGCCGATATGAAGGATTTACATACGGTGCTGAATCTACAAAAGGTATTTTTAAGTTAGATTGGAACATAAACGATAATCATCGTTTGGCGTTAATTTATAATTTTTTAAATTCTTCAAAAGAAAAGCCGGCTCACCCTACTGCTTTAGGTGTTAGAGGTCCAAATGTGCAGGTGTTGCAATTTGAAAATACGGGTTATGAGATAAATAATAATATCCAATCGTTCCAGATGGAGCTAAACTCTACTTTCGGGGAAAATGCAACAAATAAACTTCAGGTGGGGTATTCTCATTTTGATGATTTTAGAAATCCGTTTTCTTCTCCCATGCCCGCTATAACAATTCAAGATGGAGCTCAAAGTAATTATATAATTGCAGGTCATGAACCTTTTTCCATTAATAATACACTAGATCAAAAGGTCTTTCAGATTACTAATAATTTCAATTATTTCATGGGAAACCACACCTTTACGGTTGGGGCGTCCTTTGAAAAATTTCAATTTGATAATTCATTTAACCTAGGGGCTTACGGTTATGATGAAAACGGAGATTTTATTCAAGAAGTAGGGGCTTTTGCATCTTACCCTGACTTAGCAGCGTTTCAAGCAGATGTTGCAGATGGAACTCTTGCAGCGGCTTTGACCAATGCACAAAACATTTTTACAAATAGTAATGCTGCAGGTGTTGGTAATCCTGGTGGTTGGGCATTGGCAGAAACTAATGTGGGGCAATTTTCTTTTTACCTACAAGACGATTGGAGTGTGACACCGGATTTTAAATTAACCTACGGTGTGCGTTTTGACAAACCATTATATTTTGACACAGATGATAAGATTCAAGAAAATATAGCTAGAAAGCCATTTACGTTTGATCCAACTATTTCATATTTCAACCCACAAACCGATCAAGAAACCCTATTGGATTCTGAGTCGTTGCCTAACAATGACTTTCTTATTTCTCCTAGAGTTGGTTTCAACTGGGATGTTAACGGAAACCAAACTACTCAAATACGTGGTGGCAGCGGTGTCTTCACGGGTCGTTTTCCATTTGTTTGGCTAGGGAACCAAGTGCAGGGGTTAGATTCGTTTTTCTATCAAATCGTAGATCCAGATTTCAAATGGCCACAAGTATGGCGTACTAATATTGGTGCAGATCATAGATTTGATAGTGGTATTATTTTAACAGCAGATGTTTCGTATACTAAAGATTTAAATGGGGCTCATGTTCAGAACTGGGGATTGAGAAATCCTTCGGCAACTTTAAATGCTCCAGGCGATAATAGACCTATTTATGCTGCTACAGATAAAGGGAATAACGCTTATGTATTTACTAACTCAGATAAAGGAAGAATATGGAATGCTTCTTTAAAAGCACAGAAGACTTGGGATAACGGTTTATTTGCAAGCGTTGCCTATAACTATTTAAATGCACAAGATGTAAATTCTATTGAAGCAGAAATTACTGGCGATGCTTTTGATTTTAACCCTAATTTAGGAGATGCCAATCAAGATGTTTTATCTTACTCAAAATATGGGGATACGCATAGGGTAATCGGTGCTGCGGCAAAGCAATTCAATTATGGAAATAACAATAAGTGGTCTACCACTATTTCTACATTCTTTGAATACGCCCAAGGAGGAAGGTTCAATTATACCTATGCCGGTAACATAAATAACGATAGTTCATTTCAGAATAATGACTTATTGTACATTCCTACTAGTGCAGAAGTGCAACAAATGCAATTCTCAGGTGTGGGTCAGGCAGATGCTTTTGAACGCTTTATTCAGCAAGATGAGTATATGAGTGATAATAGGGGAGAATATTTTGATAGATATGGAGCACTTGCGCCATGGAGAGGAAAGTGGGATGTAAAGTTCCTGCAAGATTATCGTTTTAATGTATCAGAAGACAAAGTACATACTATTCAATTCAGCATCGATATTCTGAACTTTGGAAACATGCTTAATAGTGATTGGGGTGTTATTCAGCAACCTAATAGTCTTAACCCGTTATCTGTAACAGTAGATACTAATAATGTTCCTACCTATACTTTTAATGAACAACTTACAGAAACTTTTGGTTATGATTCAAGCTTGTTCTCTAGATGGCAGATGCAATTTGGTTTACGTTATATTTTCTAAAAACTAATTCATATTTTTTGAAACAAAGGCCGTACTTATCGTACGGTCTTTTTATTTTTGCAGAATGAAATATACGAGGCTTACAAAGCAGCAACTAGAAGAACTGCATCAAGAGTTTATAAACTTTTTGGCTACACAGTCCATTACAGGAGATGAATGGGAGGAAATCAAAACCAATAAGCCAGAAGTGGCCGAAGATGAAATTGATGTTTTCAGTGATTTGGTTTGGGAAGGTGTGCTTGCCAAAGTGGAGTATCTAGAGAATATTTCCGAAAAACAGATGCATCTTTTTCATTTAGCGGAAAAGGAAATGAAATTGATTTCTGTTAAGGTCATGAATCCTGCAATTGATTTGAATACTACAATTGGTTTTTCTTGGTTTAAAAAGAACTGGCAGTCAGATTTTGTAGAGTATTTAACTGCATCCAAGGCATATACGGAAGATAAAAATCTAGATAAGTTTCAGCTTATTCAGCAAGGGGCCGTTATCACCAAAGGAGACCTGTATCAATGGTTTGATAACGTCATTGAATCATAATACGTAAATCTACTTTACTTTATTGAAAATAGGCTGTTTGTTTATCTAGTAAACAAAGAGTGCCTCTTTCTAAAATTTTATATTTGCACCACAATTATATCTAATGGCACAAAAACCAAGCATACCAAAGGGAACAAGAGATTTTACCCCTTCCGAAGTCATCAAACGGAATTATATTTTTGATATCGTAAAAAAGCATTTTCAGACCTTTGGATTTCAGCCTATTGAAACCCCTTCTTTTGAAAACTCGGATACTTTAATGGGTAAATACGGTGATGAGGGTGATCGCTTGATTTTTAAGATTTTGAATTCAGGAGATTATTTGAATAAGGTTGATGATGCTTCATATACATCGAAGGATTCGAATTTGCTTACCTCTAAGATTTCAGAAAAGGCACTACGTTATGACCTAACAGTGCCTTTTGCCCGATATGTGGTCATGCACCAGAATGAAATAGATTTTCCTTTTAAACGCTATCAAATACAACCGGTTTGGCGTGCGGACAGACCCCAAAAAGGGCGTTTCCGTGAGTTTTTTCAGTGTGATGCAGATGTAGTCGGTTCCGATTCTTTATTACAGGAAATAGAATTTGTGCAGTTATACGATGCCGTTTTTACTGATTTAAAATTAGAAGGTGTCAATATCAAACTGAACAATAGAAAGATACTTTCCGGTATTGCAGAAGTTATAGGTGCACAAGACCTCCTCATAGATTTTACCGTTGCTTTGGATAAGTTGGATAAAATTGGTGAAGAAGGGGTAAAGAAAGAAATGGCGGAAAGGGGACTTACTCCTGAGGCAATAGCCAAAGTGGAACCACTTTTCTCACTTTCTGGAAGCAACCTAGAACAGCTTGAAGCTTTAAAAGAGCTTTTAAAAGATTCCGAAACCGGAAGCAAAGGGGTTGAAGAGCTTACTTTTATTGTGAGTACCATTGAAGAAATGGGACTTCAGTCCGCTAATCTTTCTATCGATGTAACTTTGGCACGTGGGCTCAATTATTATACGGGTGCTATTTTTGAAGTAGCGGCGCCAGAGGGTGTAAAAATGGGCTCTATAGGTGGCGGTGGTCGTTATGATGACTTAACGGGAATTTTTGGCTTAAAGGATGTTAGTGGAGTGGGTATTTCATTCGGTTTAGATCGTACGTATTTAGTATTAGAAGAATTAGGGCTCTTCCCAGAAAGTATTGATCAGTCTTTAGAGGTGCTTTGTCTGAATTTTGGAGACCAAGAAGCCTTGGCGGCTTTAAAACTTGTATCTAAATTACGGAAGAATCAAGTAAAAGCAGATGTATACCCATCAAACGTTAAAATTCAGAAGCAGTTTAAATACGCCAATAACAGAAAAGTACCGTATGTAATTTTGATTGGTGAGCAAGAGTTAGAAAATAATTCTTTTGTAGTTAAAAACATGGCAGAAGGTTCTCAAGAAGAGTATAATTTGAATGAAGTGGAGGCTTTTGTAAAACGTCTATCATAGTTCAGTATTAAACTGGTAGGGGAGTACTGCATCATTTTTATTTATCTTTGGTTTTGTCCATGTCTGTTGAAGCGATTTTTAATTGCATAATAGATAAGAATCGTTTTCAATATAATAACAATCAACCTAGTAACTTTAGAATACTATGACAAATAAAAATAAACTAACCGGAAAAAACATTCTAATTACTGCTGGCGCTCAGGGCATTGGTGAGTCAATCACTAGACACTTCATTGATAGTGGTGCCAATGTTGCAATTCATTATTTTTCTAGCTCCGATACTGCAAACAAATTGGTGGAATATGCAATTAGCAAAGAGCAAAAGGCAATTGCTATAAGTGGCGACTTAACCAAAGAAGCCGATGCCAAGGCAATGGTGGAAAAAACAGTAGAAGAATTAGGGGGCTTGGATGTACTCGTCAACAATGCAGGTTCTCTGGTGGCCCGTAAAATGCTGAGTGATATGGAAGCTGATTTTTGGCATAAGGTTATGGATATCAATATGACATCTATGATGTTCGTGACACGCGCCGCAGCTCCTTTTTTAGCAAAAAATAACAATAGTAGTATTGTTAATTTAGCATCTCTTGCTGGCCGTAAAGGCGGGCATCCTGGGTCGCTCGTTTATTCTACAAGTAAAGGTGCCATTTTAACCTTCACAAGAGCACTCTCAACAGAATTGGGAGGACAGGGTACGCGTGTTAATGCAGTAGCTCCAGGTCTTATTCTTGGCACTTCGTTTCATAATACGCATACTACAAAAGAATCTGCAGATGCTACAACGGCGGGTATTCCAATTCAGCGCGCAGGTAATGCTGCAGACGTAGCCCGAGCGGTTTTATTTCTAGCTTCTGAATATGATGGTTTCATTACTGGCGCTACATTAGACATCAATGGCGGTGTTTATAATATGTAATGATTTGTAATCAATCGTTTAAACACATTACCACCGGAAGATAATTAGCTTCTGGTGGTTTGTTTCTAAAACTCAAATTATGCTAAAGACTCCAGTAATACATCCGACAATCATGGAGGCGCTTGCGCGTTCAGGTCATTTTGCACAAGTTGTAATTGCAGATGGTAATTTGCCGGTAGGTGCTATGACAGGCCCTAATTCTGTTACTGTACATCTTAATTTTCGTCCTGGACTGTTAGATGCGCTTACAGTTTTAGAAGGTATACTAGAAGTTTGTCCCGTTCAAGGTGCAATTGTTATGGAAAAACCTGCAGAAGCAAATGCAGAAATACACGATGCTTATAAAAAGTTATTGGGTGATGTTACATGGGATGAGATGGAACGTTGGGCTTTTTATGATAAAATAAGAAATCCTAATACTACACTAATCATTCAAACAGGAGAGCAGCGCCGTTTCGCAAATTTAATACTTACGGTTGGTGTTGTTAAAATGGCAGAAGAGCGTGGTTTTTAGTGAGTAGCTTTTTTTTTATAACTGCCATTTATTATAATCTGTTTTTTATAGCCTTAACTATAGCCCTATAGTATTCTGTACTATGAGGAACATATTTTTGCAGGTGGGCAAGACCCCATATTTCTTGCGAGAATTGAACAAGTGAAATTAAAGAGAGGTCTTCTACTTCACTTTCTTGTTTTGTAAGTTTGTGTAATGGCACTTTAAGCTCACATAAAAAAGCGTGATGATATTCGCAATCCAATAAATTTTCAGAATGTCTGTGAATAGATTTAAAAACACCTATTTTTTCTAGTGCTTCCGGAGTAATGGTCAGCCCTATTTCTTCCTCAATTTCACGAACTGCGGAAATTTCAATATCCTCTCCAGCACCAATATGTCCGGCAACAGAGACATCCCAGAGCAGAGGGAAGACATCTTTTGTTTTGGACCTTTGTTGAATTAGAACTCGGCCATCCATCGTGTAGAACCAAACATGGACGGTAGGGTGAAACCATCCTTTACGATGTGCTTCAGATTTCATTGCCGTTTTGTTCGTGTAATTTCCGTCGGAATCTAGTATATCAATTAGCTCGTCCATAATAAAAAAGAAACCCTCCTTTTTAGGGAGGGTTATAATTGGTTTTAATCGAAATAACTAAAAGTCTCTCCTTCTTTTATGGTCAGGAGTGTTTCGTAAATCAATTTAATTACATTTTCTACATCATCTCTATGAACCGTTTCTACGGTGGTGTGCATATAACGCAACGGTAATGATATAAGTGCAGAAGCTACACCACCGTTACTATAGGCAAAAGCATCGGTGTCAGTTCCCGTAGCTCTGGAAGCCGCCATACGCTGAAAAGGAATTTTATTTGTTTCAGCAGTATCAAGGATGCGTTCGCGTAATTTATTCTGAACTGCTGGAGCATAGGAGATTACAGGTCCTGAACCTATTTCAGTATGGCCTTGTGTTTTTTGATCTATCATTGGTGTTGTCGTATCATGACATACATCTGTAATGATAGCTACGTTTGGCTTTATGGTCTGTGTTATCATCTCTGCGCCACGAAGACCTATTTCTTCCTGAACAGAGTTGGTAATGTATAGTCCAAAAGGTAACTTCTTTTTATTCTCATGAAGCAAACGTGCAACTTCCGCAATCATAAAACCACCAGCACGGTTATCAATAGCACGACAAACAAATTTATCGCCGTTCAATACTTGAAACTCGTCTGGATAGGTGATAACACATCCTACATGAACGCCCATTTTTTCCACTTCCTCTTTATCTTTGGCACCTATATCAATAAAAATATTGTCCAATTTAGGAGGTGTTTCTTTTCCTTTATCGCGCGTGTGAATGGCAGGCCATCCAAAAACTCCTTTAACTATTCCTTTTTTCGTATGAATGTTCACCCATTTAGAAGGGGCAATCTGGTGGTCACTACCACCGTTTCTAATTACGTACAACAGTCCGTTATCGCTAACATAGTTCACGTACCAAGAAATTTCATCTGAGTGGCCTTCTATTACAACCTTGAATTTGGCGTCCGGGTTAATGACTCCAACAGCTGTGCCGTAAGTATCAGTAATGAACGTGTCTACATATGGTTTTATGTAATCCATCCATATTTTTTGACCTTCCCATTCATAGCCTGTAGGAGCCGCATTGTTTAAATATTTTTCGAAAAAATCCAATGATTTTTTGGTAAGAATTTTCTTTGTAGCCATTAAGTTTATATTTGAATACGAATTTACTAATATTCACTTTTATTTAATAATAAGCAGACCTATTTATCGTTAATTTGGCAAGGCTTTTGTATAATGGCGGTTATGAAAAAAACACTCTTGTTTTTATTTTTTGTTCACTTCCTGTTTTTGGGGTATTCCCAGATAGAAGAACAACCTTTGGATTCTGTTACGGAAAAGATGATTATTGTTGAGGGTGATTCTATTTTTAGAAACTCTATAGATCTGGATGAAGTGTATCTGTTTGGTAAACTGAAGTTTAGTTCTTATAAAGATAAATTACGGTATTATATTCTTAGAAGAAAAACCTTAAAAGTATATCCTTATGCTAAATTGGCCGCGGAACGTCTTGAGGAGTTGAATGATAGCATTACAAAAATAAAGAAAAGGAGACATCAGAAAAAGTACACCAAAGAGATTCAGAAGTTTATTGAAGAAGAATTTTCTGAGGAATTGAAAAAATTGACACGTACCGAAGGTCAAATTCTAGTAAAGCTAATTTACAGGCAAACCGGAGAGACTGCATTTGAGTTAGTGAAGGAACTTCGTAGTGGTTGGCGTGCATTTTGGTACAATACCACGGCTAGCATGTTTAAAATAAGCTTAAAGGAGCGGTTTCAGCCGGATCAGGTGCATGAAGATTACCTCATAGAGGATATCCTGCAAAGGGCGTTTGCTGAGTTTAAATTGGAACGTCAAGAATCGGTTTTAGATTATGATTATACACAACTAAAGGATAAGTGGGGTCACGCTGGTAAAGAGAACTAAATGCTACTTGCTGCTATTCTTCTTCCCGAATAGCGATTCCATAATGAGCTGTAAGCTATAGAAAGCCATACCAATAGCTGCAATGGCAAAAATAAATCCTAAAATAAGAACTGGCCAATACAAAGGGTGACCTTCATTTTTAAATGCTTGATAAATGACACCAGGAGCCAAGAACATAAGGGCAATGGTATAGGCAATATGTTTAAGCCCTTTTACGAGCAAGTCTTTATCGGTTCTCTTTTGAGACATTTTGGGTACTCTTTTAAGTGTTTTGAGGGGTAAAGTTATTCAATTGTGATGGATTTATCGAAAGTTTGGCAGACTGCAAAATACCCTAACGCAAAATTTTCCTGGTCCACAACGTCCGCTAAGTTGTCTAAGTCTGACAAGTCTTCAACATCAGTTACATTAAAGATGTTTCCTTGCACTGTGGCCGATGGGGTTTGAAAAGGGCCTTGGTCACCGCCGGATTGAACAATAAGTTGATTCATATAATTGTAAAAAGACCTATCCACACCAAGAATGCTTATGTCTATTTCCATGCCGTCTTTGACATCGTCATCATAAAAATAGGAGAATTCAAAGGTGCTTCCTGGGTAAAAAGTATCTTCGGTAACTAGATATTCATTAAAATCAAAATCGAATAGATAAAAATCTGTTCGGTTGGGTTGGTCGTCAAACGCTACAATTATTTCAGTTTCTTCTCCAGAAAAAAGAGTAGCATCGCCCTGTACCAGTTTTCTAATGGGAACAGATGGTACATAAGTGGTTCTGGCCGCATATTTAGAGCCATCATATTCTATATAAAGAACTAATTCGCCAGAGGTCATAAAATCTATAGTGGTTTGACTTTGATATACGCCGCTACCAATAAAAGTCTCAAAGAGTGCTATGGTCTCCTCAGTTTCAAGATTGGTTATGCTAATTTGTTCAAGTTCCGCAGGTTCTATGGATTCAAAAAAGTTACTTGAAGCGCTTACCTTCACCTCGGCATAATAGGTAGAAGAAGCCTGGGTGGTATCTATTCGCATTAACGCATCTACGGTAAGCCTAGACTTATCCGTAGGAACGTCTACATCTATAACATCTTCACAAGCTGTAAAAAGAAGGAACATACAGAGTATATATATCAATTTTTTCATAGCCTTAAAATTTAAAATTATAGGTTACCGCAGGTACAACACCAAAAATAGAGGTACGGACCGCTTCATTGACCCCCGTATCTTCGTTACGACTAAAACTTATGGAAGCCGCATTCCTGCGGTTGTATACATTGTAGATACTAAAGACCCATTCGGTCTGCCATTTTCTATTTCTATTCTTTTTTGGGGTTAGCGTGGCAGAAATGTCCATGCGGTGATAAGCGGGCAATCGCTCTTCATTTCTTAGGCCGTAATAAGGAACGGTCAATCCTTGAAAGTTGAATTGACCAATAGGGTAATTAGTGGGTTGTCCGGTCTGGAAAACAAAATTGGTATTGAAATTCCATTTTTCATTAAGGTCATAGCTGCCGTAAAGAGATACATCATGGGTTTTATCATAAGGTGTGTTATACCATCCTCCTGCGTTAATTCCACTTTCTTTAAACATAGTACCGTCATTTAGCTCAATGGTTCTTCCAGGTGTTCTTTGTTCGGATTTTGATAGGGTGTATGCCAGCCATCCTTGAAATTTGCCTTCGTTTTTTCTAAATAGAAATTCTAGCCCGTACGCCCGTGCTTCTCCATTTAAGATAACCTGTTCAATAGCATCATTGGCTATTAAGTTAGCGCCATCTATATAATCAATACGATTATCTACGTCCTTATAGAAAGCCTCCGTTTCAACAGAATAATCACCTTCTTTGAAATTTTTAAAATACCCGATAGCATACTGGTCCAAAAGTTGGGGTTTTATGAACGGTCCGCTAGGTGTCCAAACATCCAGTGGAGTAGGGGAACTTGTATTGGATAATAAATGTAAGTATTGTGCCAAGCGGGTGTAGCTAGCTTTTACTGAACTTGTGTTGTTAATGGTGTAGGCTAGCGAAATACGGGGTTCTAAATTATTGAAAGTTGCCAAGCTGCCACTTTTCTTTACACTATAGGTATCGATAACGAGTCCTTCTTGGTACACATTTAAAACCGGGTCAAAATTAACGGGACTGTCATTGAAATACACATTTACTTCATCTTGACCTAAACGAACGAAATTACTAAAACGAAGTCCGTAATTAAGGCTCAGGTTTTTTGTAATATCATGCTCAACATCAATGTAAGCGGCAAACTCATTTGCATATTTTTGGGTTAATTGCTCTTCAACAATGCCTGAATCTTCATTACTGGGCTCTATTTTACCAGGGTTAAAGCGATAATAAATATTGTTGATGCCATAATTGATTTGAAACTTGTCGTTCACATAGTGTTTTAAGTCGTACTTAATATTGAAATTTTCAATGCCAGAATTCCAATCGAAACCTACAAAGTCTAATTTTAGACCGTAATAATAATTCGAATAAATTAAAGAAAGGTTGGAGAAGAGTTTGTCCGAAAACAAGTGATTCCATCTGAAGTTTCCAACGGCATTTCCATAGGTGTTCACAAAGCTATCACTAATACTGAAGACATCACGGCCAAAATACCCCGACAAAAAAATACTATTGCTATCATTAATATTGTAACTGAGTTTGGTATTCAAGTCGTAGAAGTAGGCCGTATTGTCTACGTCAAAAAGTGGTAGGAACAAATGGGCATACGAGGCGCGACCACCAACCAAAAAGGCTGCTTTGTCTTTCTTTATAGGACCTTCTACCAATAAACGGCTGGCTACGGCACCAATACCACCGTTTACCTTAATTTTTTTGCTATTGCCCTCTTTCTGAAAAATATCAAGAACGGAAGAAACTCTTCCGCCATACCGTGCAGGGATACCCCCTTTGTATAATTTGATGTCTTTTATGGCATCTGGATTAAAAACCGAGAAAAATCCGAATAAATGCGAAGAGTTAAAAATTGTAGCTTCATCTAGTAGAATTAAATTCTGGTCTACCGCTCCACCACGAACATTAAAACCAGAAGAACCTTCACCGGCATTGGTTACGCCCGGTAGCAAAAGAATGGATTTGATAACGTCTGCCTCTCCTAAAATAACGGGAATTTTTTTGATTGTACCCACCGAAAGAGAGTTCACGCTCATCTGAGGCTTGCGCACATCCATTTTCTCAACATCTTCGGTAACTATAACTTCTTGTAATTGTTCCGCGGACTCTTGTAACGAAAAATTCATTTTTTGGTCCGAATCCAAAGTTATGGTCTGGACAATATCTTGAAAACCCAAGTAGGATACTTGTAGTTGGTATTCGCCCTTTGGAATAGTTATGGAATAAAACCCATATTCATTTGTGGTAACACCCGTTTGTAGTTCGGGAAACGCAATAGTAACTCCAATAAGGGTTTCGTTACTGGAGGCTTCGGAAATGGTACCACTTAAAGTATGCCGCTGCTGAGCGAATGTGGATATGGAAAAAAATAGGAAAACTGATAAAATGACCTTTTTGAGTGGGTTCATCTAAGAAAGCAATTTTTGATAAATGTAACTAGAAAAACTCCTGCGAGAAAAACGTTAACAGTATTTTAGAATGAAAAAGCCCCTACGTCTGTAGAGGCTCTTTTTTCTATCTTGAAATTATAAGAATTAGATTGTATCTAAAATAGAATTGAAAGTTTGGCTGGGTCGCATTGCCTTAGCAGCAAGTTCTTGGTTTGGTTTGTAGTAGCCACCAATGTCTTGAGGTTGGCCCTGAGCCTTTATCAACTCATCTACGATGGTTGATTCCTTACCTTCAATAACTTCAAATACTTTTTTGAAAGTAGCTTGTAGCTCTGCATCTTTGGATTGGTTAGCTAAGGCTTCTGCCCAGTACATTGCCAAGTAAAAGTGACTTCCTCTTGTATCTATTTCCTTTACCTTTCTTGAAGGCGACTTATCATTGATCAAGAATTTTTCGGTTGCGCTATCCAAAGCATCGCCTAAAATTCTAGCTTTTTCGTTTTTGTTCTTTTCGCCATAAAAATCAAGTGAAACACCAAGGGCAAGGAATTCTCCTAAAGAATCCCATCGTAAATGGCCCTCTTCTAAGAATTGCTCAACATGTTTTGGAGCTGAACCACCCGCACCAGTTTCAAAAAGACCTCCACCGTTCATTAAAGGAACAATAGAAAGCATTTTTGCACTAGTTCCTACTTCAAGTATAGGGAAAAGGTCAGTTAAGTAATCTCTAAGCACATTTCCTGAAACAGAAATAGTGTCTTTACCTTCTTTCATTCTCGCAAGTGTAAACTCGGTAGCTTTCTTAGGAGAAAGAATACGAATGTCTAACTCGGATGTATCATAATTAGGTAAATAAGCATTTACTTTTTTAATAAGCTCAGCATCATGGGCGCGATCTTCATCTAACCAGAAAACGGCAGGGTCATTGGTAGCTCTAGCTCTTGAGACGGCTAGTTTAATCCAATCTTGAATGGGAGCATCTTTTACTTGACACATACGCCAGATATCTCCTTCTTCAACAACATGTTCTTCTAGAGTTTTCCCGGAATTAACATCAACGACTTTTACGGTACCCGCTGCGCTAATTTCAAAAGTTTTGTCGTGAGAACCGTATTCTTCGGCTTTTTGAGCCATAAGACCTACGTTAGGTACAGTGCCCATAGTAGTAGGGTCAAAAGCACCATGTTTTCTACAGAAGTCAATTGTTGCAGAGTATATTTCAGCATAACTGCTATCTGGTATAACCGCTTTGGTATCTTGGGCTTTACCTTCAGCATTCCACATTTTACCTGAGTTACGAATCATTGCAGGCATTGAAGCATCAATAATAATATCAGAAGGAACATGAAGGTTGGTAATACCTTTATCGGAATTTACCATAGCCAAATCAGGACCTTCGCTTATAGCTTTTTTAATATCTTTTTCTATTGCTTCTTTTTGAT
This sequence comes from Zobellia roscoffensis, assembly GCF_015330165.1. Lineage (NCBI taxonomy): Bacteria > Pseudomonadati > Bacteroidota > Flavobacteriia > Flavobacteriales > Flavobacteriaceae > Zobellia > Zobellia roscoffensis. Next base: position 4,632,983 of record NZ_JADDXT010000002.1, on the reverse strand, counting down.
CGGCTGGCAACTCATTAAGTTTGGTAAACAAGTTTTCCAATCCATCATTTGCGCTAATACCTATAGTTTTAAAAGTGGAAGCATGTTTGGTGAATACGTCAGCAAAGAAAACTTCAACGGCATGTCCAAAAATAATTGGATCGGAAACCTTCATCATGGTAGCTTTCATGTGAAGCGAGAACAATACACCCTTATCTTTAGCATCCTTAACCTGCTCTTTTAAGAATGCTACAAGAGCATTCTTGCTTAATACAGTTGCATCTATGATTTCGCCCTCTAGAAGGCCTAATTTATCTTTAAGGACAACAGTGTTACCGTCATTCTTTACTAATTCTATTTTTATATCAGTAGCTGATGGTAATGTCAACGATTTCTCGTTGGCTTTAAAGTCACCATGATTCATGGTAGCTACATGGGTTTTTGAATCAGGGCTCCAAGCGCCCATAGAATGCGGGTTTTGCTTTGCATAATTTTTTACGGCTCTTGGCGCTCTCCGGTCAGAATTCCCTTCTCTAAGAACCGGGTTTACCGCGCTACCTTTAATTTTGTCATATCTGGATTTAATATCTTTCTCAACGTCATTAGAAGGTTCATCTGGATAACTAGGCAAATTGTACCCATTATCTTGTAATTCTTTGATGGCTTCTTTTAATTGAGGAACGGAAGCACTAATATTTGGAAGCTTAATGATGTTAGCTTCTGGCTTTTTAGCCAAGGCGCCTAACTCTTCTAAGTCGTTGGCTATTTTTTGATCATCTTTTAGAAAATCAGGGAATACAGCTATTATTCTTCCAGCCAAAGAAATGTCTTTGGTCTCTATGGTGATACCAGCAGTTTTAGTAAATGCTTTTACAATTGGTAAAAATGACTGTGTAGCTAAAGCTGGAGCTTCATCTGTTTTTGTATAAAAAATTTTGGACATGTAAGGAAAGGTTTAATTTAAGCGGAGCTAATATACGATTTTATGTATTCTTGTGAGCAAAAGATAGCAGGTTGTTCGTCGCTGTTTTGTATAGGGAGGTTTTTTAACAAAAACATTGAGAATAAAGAAAAAAAAGGGCAAAACAAAAGCCATATCATTGTACATGTACATTGATATGGCTTTTTAGAAACTGATATAGCAAACTTTCTTCCCTGTTCTTCTGACAGATCGGCAACCATTGATTGCATTCGCATCACAATTTCAACGTTTGAGATGAATTGTACTTAATTATCGAACCAAGCTACAACTTATATCTCTTCTCATTGTTTACACAGTCTTTGTGCATATTTCCTAGACTTACGTCTGTTGAATATTTACAAATATGTTCACATAATCATTTCTCAAAAAGCGACAGCCCTTTGTTGATATGTTCGTTTTGCTAAATGGCGTACTCTGAAATACATCTTTAAACATTTATAAAACCTAAACAATACTATAAAGAACGCTAACTCTATAACAATTCTGGAATCTATCTTCGACAGATATTTTCTTTTATTGTTTTATAAATGTAGGAAAAATAGTTCGAGCCACCAAAATATTTAACATATTAGAAATCAACATATTATGAACTTTGGTTATTAACAATTGTTTATAACGCAAAAATCCCGCGATTGCGGGATTTTTTAATATTATGTATGCTTGGTTTAAGAACGAACCTCTTTGATACGTGCTTTTTTACCAGTAAGGCCTCTAAAGTAGAAGATACGAGCTCTACGTACTTTACCTTTTTTGTTAACTTCAACTTTCTGTAAAGCTGGCATATTGATTGGGAAAATACGCTCTACACCAACTGTACCTGACATTTTACGGATTGTAAAAGTCTCGGTAGAACCAGAACCTCTTCTTTGGATAACAACACCTCTAAAGAACTGAGTACGTGTTTTTTCACCTTCCTTAATTTCGTAGTACACAGTAATAGTGTCACCAGCTGAAAATTTTGGGAATTCTTTTTTTGGAACAAACTCGTCTTCTACGAATTTTAATAATTCTTCCATGATATTTTTTTAATGAAAAATGGTTACGTTATGGTCAACATTCACGATTTTCGTCAGAGGTTAATTTAACAGGGTGCAAAAATAGTGTTTAATTTAGAATAGACAACGTATTTTGTTGATTTTTTGCAGTATAGAAGGTGAGTAATTTTATTTTAGCAAATCCGGTCTACGTTCTTCCGTTCTTTTTTGGGCTTGATCTTCTCTCCACTTTTCTATTTTAGGAAAGTTACCGCTTAAAAGTACATCCGGTACTTTCATACCTTTGTATTCAGAAGGTCTGGTGTATACGGGAGGCGCAAGGAGGTCATCTTGGAATGTATCCGTCAAAGCTGACGTTTCATTGTTCAAAACACCTGGAATTAATCTAATAACTGCATCGCAAAGAATAGCAGCACCTAATTCTCCACCGGAAAGAACATAATCTCCTATTGAAATTTCACGCGTAATAAAGGCATCTCTAATTCTTTGGTCCACTCCTTTGTAATGACCGCAAAGAATAATAACATTATTGAGTAATGACATGCCATTGGCTATTCTCTGGTTTAAGGTTTCGCCATCTGGTGTCATGTAGATGACTTCATCATAGTCTCTTTCTGCTTTTAATGCAGAAATACACTTGTCAATGGGTTCTATCATTAGTACCATACCAGCTCCGCCACCAAATTGGTAATCGTCTACTTGGTTATAGCTTTTGTCTGTGTAGTCTCTTATATTGTGCATATGCACTTCAACAAGACCCTTGTCAATAGCTCTTTTTAATATAGATGCTCCAAACGGACTTTCTAGCAATTCGGGCAAAACGGTAATGATATCAATGCGCATTTTAAACTTGGACTATAAATTGGTGGGCCAAAAGTAGTGAAAAGAGTGCGAATCTTTTTTCCAACCTAGCTTTTCGTATAGCTTTTGTGCGGGATTATCAACTGCGGTTTCCAAAGCCAGACCTTTAAATCCGTTGGTACTACAGAATTCCTGTGCCGTGTTCAACAAAGCGGCACCAACTCCTTTCTTTCGGTTGGATTCATTTACATAAAGGTCATTCAGTATGTAATAGCTTTTCATGGAAACGGAAGAAAATGTAGTGTACAACTGCGTGAAGCCTGTAGGTTGTTCATCTACAAAAGCAATGAATACAATAGATTCAGATCTAGACAGACGTTCTTTTAGAAATAAACGGGCTGCGTCTATATCTGAGTTTTGCTTGTAAAATACCCTATACTTATCGAACAGTGGTACTAAGACATCAAGATGAGTTTCGTTTGCTAGTATGATTTTCATAATGCCCTAAAATAAAAAAAAGCTCCGTGAGGAGCTTTTTTAGTTATTTCTGTTTCTTGTATTTGTTTATCTCGTCTTGCAGCTGCCTACTAATTTTTTGCTCTCTTTCTAAAGCCCTTCTGCGGTGGTCTTCGTACTCAGTTTCAAGTTCAGATAGATTAGTCTTGGCTTCTTGCGTTAATATATTACTGTTTCTAAATCTATAGATAAAGAAAAGTAATAAAGCCAAAAGTGAAAAGATAACCGTCCAAAGAATACCGTTATAGGTACTTTTTGCAACCATAATACCCAAGAACGACATGCTGTCTTTTTCTTCAGTTACACCTGCAAGGTTGTTGGTGGTTTCTTCTAGTTTTTTGTTAAGTGAACCTATTGTAGATTCATGACCTCCAATAGTAGCCTTTAGTTCTCCAGCTCTCTTATTGTATCCTTTTAAGGAATCAAGAACGTTTTGACGAAGCTTTTCTAAAGATATAGTACGAACAACTTCATACTTCTTTCCATCTGAACGGTAATTACCGGATTTGGTGAAAATATATTCAAATTGACTATCTATAGGACCTCTATCGAGGGATAAAACATCTTGAGTTTCTTCCTCTTGGGCAAATTGTAGGTTGCATGCTAATAAAGCCGTTATAAGTAACAGGATTCTAAAGCCTTTCATGTTGGAGTGATTCTTTGAATTAATGAATTAGAGGCGACTAAAGTAATTCAATAATATCAATTAATAAAAGAAATCGGGGAGAAGGTTGCTATTAGGTAGGAAATACCTTCAAAAAAGCGGCAAACTTATCCTTGTAACTCTTTAAAAATTAATAATATGTATACCGTCTGACTTTTGCGATGTATTTAGCTAAACGTATTACTTGGTGCGAATAACCATATTCATTATCGTACCAAATGTAAAGTACAATATTCTTACCATTTCCACTAACAATTGTGGCGTTACTATCATATATAGAAGGAGCGTTTGTCCCAACAATGTCTGAAGACACCATTTCTTTGCTTAAAGAATATTTGATTTGTTCTACCAAATCTCCTTCCAAAGCATATTTTTTAATGATAGTGTTAATACCGTCTAAAGAAGTTTTGTTCTTTATCTCTAGGTTTAGAATAGCTAGAGAGCCATTTGGAACGGGAACTCTAATAGCATTAGAGGTGAGTTTGTCCTTTAGTTCTGGCAGCGCTTTGGCAACAGCAGCGCCTGCACCTGTTTCTGTTATTACCATATTTAAGGCAGCAGCTCTTCCCCGTCTGTGTTTATTATGCATATTATCTACCAAGTTTTGGTCATTGGTATAGGCGTGAATAGTTTCTAAGTGCCCTTTTACAATACCTAGAGAGTCCTCTATAACACTAAGAATTGGTGTAATGGCATTGGTAGTACACGAAGCCGCAGAAAATACTTTAATGGCATCAGGATCGTACGTTTTATGATTAACACCATGAACAATATTAGGTATTTCTTTACCCGGAGCGGTTAGTAGTACACTAGATGCGCCTTCTGCTTCTAAATGTCTTTCTAGTTCTGTTTTAGTCCTGAAAGCGCCCGTGTTATCAATAACTAGGGCGTCATTTATTCCGTATTGGGTGTAATCTATTTTTTCAGGACGGTCTGCACTGATCATGTGCACTGTGGTTCCGTTAATGATAAGGGCACTATTTTTACTATCTGTTTCTACTGTTCCTGAAAATTTACCATGAACGGAATCTATGCGCAATAGGTTCGCCCTTTTTTCTAAAATCTCACTGTTGCCTGCATTTCTGGTTACAATAGCTCTTAACCGCAACTGATTACCCTGACCGGTCTTGGCCATCAATTCTCTTGCTAAAAGTCTACCTATTCTTCCAAATCCATAAAGAACAATATCTTTTGGTTTTAGGGGGGCGGATTGGTCAGCATCCTTAAGTTTATCAAAAACGAAGGTTTTTATATCTGTGTGGTGATTCTCTTCTGAGTGATACTCATACGTAAGTTTACCAATATCCAGTTTTGCAGGCGGTAATTGAATGTCATTAATTGCCCGTAAGATTTCGGTTGAGTCGAAAATGGAAATTGGTTTCTGGACAAATTCACCTGCATACTCGTGTAGGTTAATAATGTCACTTACATTTTTGTCTATCACTTGGTTTTTAAAAAGTACAATTTCGATAGTTTTATCATACCAAAGGTCACTTACCAATTTAATGAATTCGGTAGTAGCCTTTCTTCTGTCAGCTTGGAAGGCTAACTCTTTTTCGTAAGAAGCGTTGGATTTCATTTGTTAAGTTGAGTTATATTTTGGTATAAAAGTAGCTATTTAGTGTTGTTTGAAACTGTTTAAAACAAAAAAACACCCCAATTGGGGTGTTTCTATTAATAAACTTTCAAAAATTATTGAAAAATAAGACGTTCTCTTTCTCCTTTTTCGTTAATCATGGTAATACTTGTTTTTCCATATCTAGAAATACTTCCAAAAAGGCTTCTAGCTTCCTCAATATCGTTTATTTCTTTATTGTCTACAGATAAGAGGACCTTTCCTTCCAATCCGTATCCACGGTAGGTTTCAGGTACTCCAACTATTTTTACCCCTTGTTTAGTTTTGAATTTTTTGTTGTCTTCTTTGCTTAGGTTTTTTACCTCAAGCCCCATTACGGGAACAATTACCGTTTGCCTTTTCTTAAGCATTACAGGTACAGTAAATTCTTCACCATCCCTAGCTATGGTTACCTCTACGGTATCATCGGGTCTTTTAGCGGAAAGGTATCCGGTAAGGTCTGCAAATTTACGAACCTTAATGTTGTCTACTTTTTTGATAACATCACCTTCTTGTAGTTCTGCTTCTTGTGCTCCTGTTCCTTCTTCAACTCCGGAAATATATACCCCTTCAATCTCATTAAGTCCTTTTTCAATTGCGTACGGCGTATTAATATTTAAAGTTTTAATTCCTAATATTCCCTTTTGAACATTTCCATATTCAAGAATATCATCTACTACCTTCTTCGCAATATTACTAGGTACGGCAAATGAATACCCTACATAGCTACCGGTTTGAGAGGTAATTGCCGTGTTGATGCCAACAAGGTCTCCGTTTGTATTTACCAATGCACCACCACTATTACCTGGGTTTACTGCAGCATCGGTCTGTATGAAGGATTGGTTTTTACCCAAATCACGAGCTTTAGCACTCACAATACCCGCTGTTACTGTAGAAGTTAGGTTGAAAGGATTACCCACGGCCAATACCCATTCTCCAATTTTCATGTTGTCGGAATCGCCAAAAGCCAAATACGGAAGGTTTCCTTCAGCATCTATTTTAATAAGGGCTATATCAGAATTTGGGTCCGTACCAATAAGTTCAGCATCATAGGTCTTATTGTTATTAAGTGTTACCTGTAATTGGTTAGCCTTGCTAATAACGTGGTTGTTTGTTACAATGTAACCGTCCTGTGAAATAATAACTCCAGAGCCTGTTCCTACTTGGGGCCTTTCATTTCCGCCGCTTCCATAGAAAAAATCCATAAGGCTATGTGGCGTTCTATTAATGGTAACATTTTTAACGTGCACCACTGCGTTTACCGTATTCTCTGCGGCAACCGTAAAATCAACTTCATTAATTCCGGCTCCTTTGGCAGAAGTAGGGGTTAAACTGGTATTGAAAACCGAGTGTCCCTCGTCCTGAGAAATAACCGTATAGTTCGTATTTTCAAAAAATAATTTGTAGCTGCCCAATGTGATTGCTCCAGCAAAAAGGGCGATTAAAAAGGTACTGGCAATTTTTTTCATGTTATTGTTTTGTTTAAATTCTTTTGATATGTTAAAATTAGTCGTTTTTTAGGTGTGTTATATTTGCTTTAACTACTCTTTAACTGCTAAATATATCTTAATCCCTACTACTTCAGGTCGCTAAGTTGCAGACTAAACAGGTTATTCCGATAGGGATAAAAGCCTATATTTGTGTCTTTAAATAATTTTATGACACTTAGTTTTTACAAATACCAGGGTACCGGAAACGATTTTGTGCTTATCGATAATCGACAATTACAATTTCCCAAAAATAATACAAAACTAGTTGCATCTCTATGTGACCGAAAGTTTGGTATAGGTGCAGATGGTCTAATACTTTTAGAAAATGACGAACTGTCAGATTTTAAAATGGTCTATTACAATGCAGATGGCCGTGAAGGCAGCTTGTGCGGTAATGGTGGCCGGTGTACGGTAGCATTTGCTAATTTTTTGGGTGTTATAGATAAAGATACCGTTTTTAATGCTGCAGATGGTAAACACCATGCAACTATTGCAGATGGTATTGTAAGCTTACAGATGCAAGACGTATCGGAAATAAAAGAAAAACCAGGATATGTTTTCTTGGATACAGGTTCACCTCACCATGTGCAAATGGTTAAAGGTGTTCAGGACTTTGGCGTTTATAAAGAAGGTAAAAAATTACGATACGGACTTTACGGACAAACGGGAAGCAACGTTAATTTTGTTGAAGTGTTAGATGATGACACCTTTGCTGTGCGAACATATGAAAGAGGGGTGGAGGATGAAACGCTATCTTGCGGAACGGGAGTTACAGCTGTAGCTATTGCTATGCACAACTCTGGAAAAACATCTGCAAACAGAATTAAAGTAAACACCCAGGGAGGCGAGCTACACGTAGAGTTAACTAAGAAAGATGGTGTATATAGTCAGATTCATTTGATAGGACCAGCTAAGCAGGTGTTTAAAGGTGAGATAGAATGTTAAGCTTAAAAGGAGAACATATCTACCTTAGGGCTCTAGAACCAAGTGATTTGGATTTCCTTTACGAGCTTGAGAATACAACTGAAATCTGGGAAATAAGTGGGACGACGGCGCCTTACTCTAAACATGTGCTAAATCTCTATTTGGAGAATGCGCACAGAGATATTTATGACGTTAAGCAATTGCGACTCTGCATTTGTAATAAAGAAAACGCTACAGTGGGTCTTATTGATTTATTCGACTTTGACCCTAAGAATTATAGGGCAGGAATAGGAATTGTGGTTCTGAATAGCGAAAATAGAAACCAAGGAGTAGGAGCAGAGGCCATTTCACTGGTGTCTGACTATGCTTTTAAAGTTTTGAATCTTCGTCAGCTTTATGCAAATGTTATGGAGGGTAACGACTCTAGCATTCATTTGTTTACGAAAATGGGTTTTGAAGAAGTAGGCATAAAAAAAGATTGGATTTTTTCTGAAGGAAAGTATAAGAATGAAATTTTGTTTCAAAAAATAAACACCTAATGTATATAAAACGTATTCTACTGTTTATCGTAATTGCCGGCTTAATTGGTGGTGGAATTTTTGCTTACACAGTTTACAATGCCATTTTTGCCCCCAATACCAGTTTTGAAAATAAGGAAGCTTATCTTTTTATTCCTTCGGATGCTGATTTTAGTGAAGTACGGGAATTGGTTACTCCGTTATTAAAGGATATGGCATCTTTTGATAAAGTGGCGCAGCGTAAAGGATATGCCTCTAATGTAAGAGGAGGTAAGTATGCTATAAAAAAAGGAGCAAATAATAATGATATTATAAACTCCCTACGCAGTCAGAATGTACCTGTAAAGGTGGCTTTTAATAATCAAGAAACCATAGCAGACCTTGCAGGAAGAATAGCAATACAAATAGAGCCAGATAGCCTGGCTTTACTTGAAGCCTTTACGGATGATACGTTTTTAAAAGCGAACGGTTTTGATAAAAATACAGAACTGGCAATGTACATACCTAATAGCTATGAGTTTTTCTGGAATACATCAGGTAAGGAGTTCAGAGAGCGAATGCTTAAAGAATACAAGCGTTTTTGGACGGATGCCCGCTTAGAAAAGGCAAAAGCTTTGAATCTTACCCCGGCCGAAGTAATTACGTTAGCTTCAGTTGTGCATAAAGAAACCGCTAAAGTAGATGAAAGACCAAGAGTGGCAGGTGTGTACTTAAATCGTTTACGAAAGGGAATATTACTCCAAGCAGACCCAACCGTAATCTATGCTATTAAAAAACACACGGGTAATTTTAATACGGTCATTAAGCGCGTCCTGTATAAAGATTTAGAATTAGACTCTCCTTATAACACGTATAAGTATGCAGGTCTTCCACCTGGGCCTATTGCTATGCCAGATATTACCGCTATAGATGCTGTATTGAGTCCAGAAAAGCATGATTATATATACTTTGTTGCTAATGTAGAGAACTTCGGTTATCATAAATTTGCTAAGACTTTGGCCCAGCACAACCGTAATAAAGCACAGTATGTCCGTTGGATAAATTCCAAAAAAATCAATAGATAGGTATTTCGTCTATTGTTTATTACTTGTTAACTAATACAGATTTTTTTTAACAAATCCTTCTAATTTGTAACTGTAAAACGGACTTATCTTTGCCCTTCGAAATCTAAGCAGGTTAAATTTTCGTAAGTCTTAGGTAAATATAATGTATGAGAAAGTGGCTAAGTTTATCAAGCCCCCTGATCATTACCTTTATTTTATTGAGTTACGGTTTTGAATCTAAACAGGTGAAGGTGCCGGAAACTCTTAAAGTAAAACAACCTACTGAAGTTTTGTTTCCCAAAAACAAAACTATGCATGCAACGATATTGTTGGCTCCGCCTTTTTTAGGGAGCTCCTATATCGGTTTTAAAGAAGCTCTAGCGTTTAAAGAATCGCAGGGTAACTATTTTACAACAAATACGCTCGGGTATTTGGGAAAATACCAGTTTGGTATCGGTACCTTACAGCTAATGGGTGTTTATAATGCAACTCGTTTCTTGAACGACCCTGTGTTACAAGAAAGGGCTTTTCACACGAATATTGCCCGTAACAAATGGATTCTACGTAGAGACATTGCCCGTTTCGTTGGAAAGCGAATAGGTGGTATTGAGGTTACAGAATCTGGAATATTGGCCGCGGCTCATTTGGCCGGTGCAGGTAACGTAAAGAAATATTTACGTTCTTGGGGAGCGTTCGATGTATCGGATAGCTACGGAACCAACATTGCAAAATACATGAAAAAGTTCTCAGGATATGATATATCATACGTTTTGCCAAAGCGAAACCCTAAAGTATAAATAGATTCTGATTAAGATTTAATTTACATATGAAAGTGGACACGCCCCAATAGAAATATTGGGGTTTGTTTTTTTGAGGCTTAAGCGATTTTTTGAAAGAGTCTACATGATTAGGAGATATTGCTTTGTAAACCAATTTTACGAGGTTGGATTGAATTGTATATTTAAAAATTATTTCCTTAGACTTATATCAACCTGAAAAAGTCGTCCTCTTTATTTCTAATAAATCTTGCTTCTTTATCGTTTACTCTAGGGTTTAGTTGGGGGATTTTTTGGCAACCAAAATATACACTTAAAGGTTATAGTTAAAAATCAATTAAGTTGACAACAGGAGCTATTAGACCAATAATTGATTTTAAGCGATACCAATACATTTCTGATTCTTTCTGAAGTCTGATTTTGTCAATTGTAGGGCGCTTTCTGATCGGACATGTGAAAAGCCCCTTGAAGAGGCTTATATGAATCCGTTTTTTTGGCTTATCAGTGGCTTGTGCAACGGTTACCATTGTTGACAGTAGTTTTTTAAACGTAATATTTTTTCATAACCGGTTTCAAATATTTCTTATTATCATAATAGTCCTCGAATTTGTCGATAACTAAAATCATAAAATCTTGAGCCACTTGTAGTTTTGTTCTCAATACTGCAGCTCTATGTCTTTCACCAACATAGGAAGCCGATTCTCCTCCGTGGGCAACAGCATTTCGTTTATCAACGATTTCATTAATTGTTGCTCTATCTCTAGGTGTCAATGTTAATTCAGTCATTCCAAATGCTGCAATTATTTCCTCAATAGTTTCAATCCATACATTTTGAAGTTTTTTTGAAAAAATGGTTTCGTTTATTGGACGAACATTTCTCGTTCCTACTTCTTGGAATAGCTGGACTGACCTTTCTACAACTTTTTTATATCCGCAATCTTTAAGAGCTTGAATTTTATCCATCACAGAAATTGTATTAAATGCTAATGTATAGTGATTGTTTTTTACACTTTTAGCACTTATTAGTAACAAAGATTTTTGAACTATTTCATTAGTAGATTTCTCTAAAGCCGCATATAAATGAACGTAGAATAACCCTCGCATAATTTTAACTTCTGCAGGCGTAGGGTCTGTAGGTACAGAAGGCTCTTGAGAAGTTATATAATTTAAGAACATTTGAACTTCATTGAACCTTGCTGAATTTTGACTTTTTAAGGTTGTAAAACTCATTGTCTTAAGTAATCTTTTACAAAATCAATTCTTCGAAGCAGCTTGTTTCTTGAATTTGTAGCTCCAGTAGTTAATTTTGTTAATTCATTATCATTCAATACAGTTTGTAATCTAGCCGCAGTAATTATCGCTTCTTCATTTGAATTTATTAAATCTGCTGTTGCGATTGAAATAGCTTCAAACAAAATTAAGGGTGTAATATTCTTTCTATTTCCACGAACAATACCTTCTGGAAGTAATACATTTAAAATTTCGAATGTTCTATTGAAAAGAGCACGATAGTCATTTATTTCAGGAAAAGACTCTGTTTTTTTTGCCATAAAGTCATTAAGGAATTCCTTTACGCTATGAACAAATATTTCTCTATCTTCAAAATAAGCGAAAAATTTTAAAACCAATTCTTCACGGTTTCCTGTCCGTTCAGCATTCGAAGTCATTTTTACTACATTTAAGAAGTTTTGATTTTCTGCACATTCTTCAAGAAAATCTTTAAACTTGCCTAAATAAACACAATTTCTAATTTCTTGTGGGTGTAAAGTGACACCACCAGTATTAAGCCGTTCAAATAAATCGTAACGTAATTCAAAATCACTTCTGTCATTTAATACAGTCACTCGAATTGGTCTGGTCATAAACATCAATTGTATAGACCTTGGCAATTCCTCAAATACACTTCCGTTAATACTGTCTAATTTCTCCAAACCTTTAAGTTTTAATTTGGAACCATTAGCATTTGTCTTTTTTATAATTGTTTCGTCTCCAAGAAAGTTTACAATCGTTGTTAATCGTTGCAAGCCATCAATTACTTCCCAACTTGAATCCTTATTAGTTGCCATAAAAAGGTTTGGAATAGGAATCCCTAGAAGTAGAGATTCAATAAGCTGTGATTGTCTAGTTTCATCCCAAACAAAGTGTCTTTGATATTCAGGTGCAATATCTATTAATGATTCTCCAATCATATCAAATAATTGTCTAACAGTAATATCATAGCTATCAAAAGCTACAGAACGTCTGTTTTTTTCTATTTGTTCTTGTATTTTGTTTGAGTTCATATATTTTTTTCAAATTACTGCCAGCAACCGAATAAAGCAACTAGTTGCATTATACAATTTATAGGTATACTAAAAATACTAGTTTTTTTAAACCTACTATTAGAAATAGGTTAGTAAAACGGAAAAATAATCTAAAGGTGGGGGAGGAATGTCACCGGATATGAGGTAAAGACCTAAAAATGAGAATCATCCTTGTATAATAAAAATGGCCGGTCTTTTGTGAAGCGATTCTACCTTGGTGCGTTTCCAGTCGGCAATAGTTTTGGTAAGTATATATTCCGTGGGAAGGGTTACGTCACAAGCTACACATATTCTTGTGTTAGGATGTAGGGTTTTGAGTAATTCTGCAAAAAGTTTATCGTTTCTATAGGGTGTTTCAATGAACAGTTGAGATTGTCCGTAATCTTTACTTAGTTTTTCTAATCTTTTAATGGCACTTTTACGCTCAGGGCCGTCAATAGGCAGGTAGCCGTTAAAAGCAAAGCTCTGGCCGTTCATTCCGCTTGCCATAAGGGCCAGTACAATAGAGGAGGGGCCTACAAGTGGTACAACCTGAATATTTTTGTCATGCGCAATTTTTACAACATCCGCCCCTGGGTCCGCAATTCCTGGGCAACCGGCTTCGGAGAGTATACCTGTATTAAATCCGTCTAAGCAGGATTGTAAAAAGGTGGGTATTTCTTGAGGTTCGGTATACTTGTTAAGAACCGATAAATGAAGCCCGGGTTGCGACTTTCTTGGACTTATTTTTTTAATGAACCGTCTTGCTGTTTTTTCATTTTCAACAATGTAATGGTCAATCTGTTCTATGGCCTGTTTAATTGAAATAGGTAATACTTCCAATGGCTCGTTATCGCCGAGTGTGGTGGGTATTAGGTATAATTTTCCCTGATTTTCAATTCTGTTGGCCATACGATTTGATTCTATTAGAGTTTTTTGGCAATAGACGTACAAGCGGTGTCTATAAGTTGAAATACCTTCTCAAATCCGTTGTCGTCCCAATAGGGGTCCGGTACTTCAATAACAGGTAATTCTACTTCTGTAAGCAACAATTTCACTTTATTAGCGTCTTCTTGGGTATCCGCCAAATTTAAAATGTTATTGAGGTTGCTACGGTCCATAGCATAAATTACATCAAATTTTTTAAAATCCGATTTTTTGAATTGACGGCAACGCTGGTTTTCTATATTCAGGCCATGTTTTTTTGCAACGGCAATAGACCTAGGGTCCGGTGCATTGCCAATATGGTAACCTCCGGTTCCGGCAGAATCTACAAATACGTTTTTCGGGTCAACTTTGTCCTGTAGAATACCTTCCGCTAATGGCGACCGGCAAATATTGCCTAGGCAGACCATTAAGACTTTGGTTTTCATATGTTTTTAAGAAAATTTCTTGGTAAGGTCTTCTATGTACTTTCTGAACTGCTTATCCGTTTCGGCTAGGTTGTCTACTGTTTTGCAAGCGTGTAGTACGGTAGCATGGTCTCTTTTTCCTATTTGAGAGCCTATGCTGGCCAATGATGCTTTGGTAAATTTCTTCGCAAAGAACATAGCCAATTGTCTTGCTTGTACAATGTGGCGCTTTCGTGTTTTGGACTGAAGTGTGGCAACATCCATTTCAAAATAGTCTGAAACTACCTTTTGTATGTAGTCTATAGAAACTTCTCTTTTGGTGTTCTTTACGAACTTTTCAACTACTTGCTGAGCCAGTTCTATGGTAACTTCCTTTTTGTTGAAAGAAGATTGCGCTATTAAAGAGATAATGGCACCTTCTAGTTCACGAATATTACTTTTAATATGCTTTGCCACATATTCAATGATATCATCTGGCATTTCAACACCATCTCTATATAATTTGTTCTTAAGAATAGAGATCCGTGTTTCGTAATCGGGATTTTGAAGCTCTGCCGACAATCCCCATTTAAAACGAGACAACAAACGCTGCTCTATATCTTGCATGTCTACGGGGGCTTTGTCCGAAGTTAAAATAACCTGCTTGCCGTTTTGGTGCAAATGGTTGAAAATATGGAAGAAAACATCCTGTGTTCCAGATTTTCCGCTTAAGAACTGCACATCGTCAATAATAAGCACATCTATCAATTGGTAGAAATGGATAAAATCGTTTCTGGTGTTTTTCTTTACGGACTCTATGTACTGTTGTGTAAACTTTTCAGCAGAAATATAAAGAACGGTACGTTCTGGATATTTGTCTTTGATCTCAACACCAATGGCATGGGCCAAATGCGTTTTTCCTAAACCAACTCCTCCAAATACCAATAAAGGGTTAAAAGAAGTTCCGCCAGGCTTGTTAGCTACGGCCATACCCGCCGATCTTGCCAAACGGTTGGAGTCTCCTTCTAAGAAATTATCAAAATTATAATTGGGATTAAGTTGAGATTCAATTTTTATGTTTCGAATACCAGGAATCACGAACGGATTCTTTAGCTCAGGATTTTTAGATTTAATAGGCACATCCATTTCCTGTGGACTCATGGTAGCTCTGTTAGAACTAGGAATCTTTTCTGTAAATGGTTCTTTGTTGCCATAGGTGTTTTCCATTCTAATGATGTACACCAGTTTTGCGGTCTCACCCAATTCTTTGGTAAGAGCAACTTTTAGTAACTTTACATAGTGCTCTTCTAACCATTCATAAAAGAATTTACTGGGCACCTGAATACTCAAAGCATTATCGGATAACTTAATTGGTTTGATTGGTTCAAACCAAGTTTTGAATGCCTGCGGTTGAATATTGTCTTTGATAAAAGTTAAACAATTGTTCCATACGGAAATAGCAGTAACACCCATGCGAAAGTTTGTCTTATTTTTGTTGGTTAGTGATTTTGTAAGTCAGTAGAAAGTATATGGGATAATCCTTACTTTCTCGGAGGGCAAATATGTGAACAAAAAAACTAAAAAAAAAATCAAACTCTATTGAATTTACCCTTTTTTTTTCGCATGTTCGGAAACCAAAAAACGAAATCTTTTAAAGATATAATTTTTACATGATAATTTATGAGTTTTAACAATATTTCTTTTAGAGTACGATATTCGGAAACAGACCAGATGGGAGTGGTCTATTACGGTAATTATGCGCAGTACTTGGAGATGGGAAGGGTTGAGTGGTTAAGAAGCGCAGGTATTTCTTACAAAGAGCTGGAAGAAAACGGAATTATGCTGCCAGTCGTTTCTTTGTCTTTGAACTACAAGAAATCTGCCTTTTATGATGACTTGATTAGCGTTGAAACAACACTCAAAAAAACACCATCTGTTAAGATAGAATTTGATTATGTAATTTATAATGAAAAACGTGAAATTCTGGTAGAAGCAAATACGGTTTTGGTATTCATAAATATGAAAAATAAACGACCGATTCGTTGTCCTAAATATGTCTTGGATATAATTGAAAAAAATAATGTTTAATCCAATTTTTTTTGATAAAAATGTAATAAATCTCTAGTGAATTGCAGGTCAATCCACGATTACCATTTTTTAGCTACTTGCTTTTTTAACTCATCGATTAAATGGTTTAAAAGAGGTTGTAAAATAGTTATATCTTTCTTCACATCTAATTCAGGCAGTTTCACAACAAAAACAAGTATAACTCTGGTATATAGGCTAATTTAGTTCATATAATACAACATGTTCATTACTAATTATTGAGCGTCTTGAAAAGGATGAATTTATATGCCTAAATTTTTAGTAAAACTTATATTTTTTCTTTGTTGCGTTAACCTAACGGCTCAACTAGATCTTGATTTAACACAAACCGAATCGGTTTGTTCTTCTGATGGTAGTATCAGTGCACAGGCTAGTGGAGGTACGGAACCTTATCAATATAGAATTGGCAGTGGGCCTGAAGTTAGGGGGTTTCAATCATCTGGTATGTTTTTGGCTTTGCAGCCTGGTACATATAGCGTAGAGGTAAGAGATGCTACTTTTAGCACTTTTACAGAATCAATAGAAGTTTTAGGGAATTATGTCTTGCCTAGTCTTGCTACGACTATAACTCAGCCATCTTGTTCTAGCAGTACGGACGGGCAAGTTGCGCTTTCAGGAAGTAATGGAAATCTTATAGGTACAGCGGCATTCCCAACGTATAAATATAGAATTGTAGATTTAAGTACAACGCCTCAAACTGTAATCTTAGAACAGAACTCTGATACGTTTACCAATCTCTCAGAAGGTACATACACATTTCAAATTGAAGACGGGTGTCAAAATACCGTTAGTGAAACCGTAACTATCGCAGCCCCTTCTATTGAGGCGTTAGATGGTGCAATTGATTTTATTGAAAAAGCGGGTTGTGATACTTATGAGGCTGATTATTCTTCTTATGGTCGCGGAGTTTATCCACATGCTATCACGGTTACTGAGGATGCAACCGGAACTGTTATTTTTTCAGGGTCCGTTGGCAGTGACACATCATACCCCATTGGAACCAATTACGATTTTGGTACGGCCTATACAGCCAATATTGTTGATGCTTGTGGACAAACGGAGAATATAAACTTTGCATATTCTGCCGATATTGACATGTGGCGTCAAAAATCATTGGATTGTTCAGGAAATACTTCGTTTTTTGTTTTTGCGTCCTTGGCTTCCAATAGTGTACAGGAAAAGAGTGTATTGGTCCCGGCAACATTAACGTTGACCAATCAAACCGATGCGAGTGATGTTCTTGTTTACACGTTTACTGATCCTGATGATCTTGAGGCGGAAATTAGTCAAACTGATATTATGCTTGGGGCTACCTATGATGTTACTTTAGAGGATAGCTGTAGCACTACATTAAATACCACCTTAACATTTGATCCTGTAGCACCTACTGTGTTTGAGGCTACTGTAAGACCTGAACGTGGGTGTATGGACGGAACAACGGGTATGTCTTTTCGTGTGAGAAATGGGGGGACAAATTACGGGCGGGTTACCATTCTATCCGGACCGGCAAGTTTTACTTCGGAAAGCGGAGTGGTTACAACGTACAGTTATCCTAGGGTATTTGAAAATATGAGCAACAGTTCTGTTTTTCCCATAGCGTTTCCTCCTGGAAATTACGAAGCGGAAATTTCGGATGGCTGCGAATCCGGAAATGTAACTTTTGAGATTTTGCCTTCAGAAACTGTTCAACACGATTTTACACTAGATTTTTTACAAAGTTGTGGTAATTCCAACACTTTGATTATTAATCCAAATGAGATAAAAGCTTCTGGATCATCATTTTATACGAATGTAAATGTGGTGAATTCGGATACGGGAAGTACTGTATTTCGAGAGAGCATTTCCTTTTTTACGGAAGGAACCCCGGTAAGTGTACCTAATCTTCCACCAGGAGATTATCAGTTATTTTTAGAGTTTCAGAGTGGGGGTAGTTGTAGTTCGGCGCTTCCATTTACCTGTCCTTGTGAACCTCAGACCATTGATATTAATATCCCGATATATGTTTCTACTTCGTTTGAAAACATAGTAGGGTATACCTGTACGGAGGGCTCGGGAGTTATTCTAGCGGAAGGATCCAATGGGGTAGAACCTTATCAATACGAAATTATAGATTCTTCCATTCCGGCCAATATCGGACGTACTTCAACAGATGGTGTTTTTACAGCTACTGATGAGGGTACTTACACGGTTAGAATAAGTGATAGTTGCGGTAATTCTGCAGATGGTGCATTTGAAGTGACACCTTATGTGCCAGATTTGGTAGCCAATTGTGATGCAACGGGTACAAGAGTGACTCTTATGGCCAACCCAGTACCTAATGCTACATTTACTTGGATTGATTCTATGGGGGTTACCATACAACAAAGCACAAGTAACGAGCTTATTTTTGACCCTTTTGACCCTTCGCAAGGAGGAGAGTACACTTTGCAAGTAGCAGCTCCAGGATTAAGCTGTACTATTTTTGATGGCTCTATTACAGTACCTAGCGTTCCTTGTAATTCCAGTATTGATGTTAGTAAGTCCGTTGAATCAGGACCTACTTATGATATGGCTACCGATGAATATACGGTTAGCTATAGAATTACAGCTGAGAATAGCGGAGGTCTTGCCGGCTCTTATGATGTTATAGATACGTTTATTTTAGGAACAGGATTTACATTGAATTCAGCAACCTTGGCTTATGGCGGTGAAAGTGATGGCGTTGACGGTACCATTCTTAGCCCGTTTGTCAGTGGCGATCAAATTATAACAAATGAATCTATTGCAGGCCTACACACGGAAAGTTGGTTGGTGACGGCAATTTTTTCTATAGATACAGATGCAATTGATCCTACCCAAGATTGTACAAATGGAGGTGGGTTTGGTAATCAGATTACTGCCACCGGCGATACGGATACCTCAAATAACACCGCTTGTGTGCCTGTGGAGATTGGAAATT